>JAKACX010000006.1 GCA_021821055.1 Bacillota bacterium | reverse complement strand
CGTCTCGCGATAGCTCTTGGAGGGCGAGATCGTCCCGGTGAGGATGGAGTCGATCTCGTCCATTTCGGCGATCTGGCGCAACTCCTTGCCGAACTCTCCGATAATGGTGTGCATGATCTTCAATTTCCCATCCCGGCGCCTCATGTCGGCCAAGTCGATGCACCTCCGCCCATTCCACCCTAACGTGACAGCCGCGGCGACGCCGGGATCACAGCTTGCTCAGAACGCGTTGCACGCCCTCGGCCGATTTGTGCAGCGCATCGCGTTCGGCGGCGGTCAACTCGATTTCGACAACCTTTTCCACACCGTTTCGGCCAAGCATGACCGGGACGCCGAGGAACAGGTCGCTGATGCCGTATTGACCCGTCACGTAGGCCGAGCAGGGAAGGATGCGACGCTTGTCCTTGATGATCGATTCGATCATCTGCACGATGGCGGCTCCGGGGGCGTAGTATGCGCTTCCTGTCTTCAAGTAATTGACAATTTCGGCTCCGCCTTGGCGCGCGCGCTGCACGATGCGGTCGATGGCGGCCTGGTCCATCAGCTTGTCGATGGGAATGCCGCTCACATACGAGTAACGCGCGAGCGGGACCATGTCGTCGCCGTGGCCGCCGAGTACGAATGCGGTCACATCTTCAAACGAGACGCCGAGTTCAAGCGCGATGAACGTGCGAAACCGCGCGGAGTCAAGGACGCCGCCCAAGCCGATGATGCGCTGCGCGGGGAAGCCGCTCTCGCGATAGGCGATCTGCGCCATGACGTCGGACGGATTCGTGACGAGCACGAGGTGCGCTTCCGGCGACCGGGCGGCCACTTCCTTGACGACCTGGCGGATGACTTTCACGTTCGTGTCCACGAGGTCGTCGCGGCTCATGCCGGGCTTGCGCCCGATGCCCGCCGTGATCACGATAACATCCGAACCTTCTGTGTCATCGTAGTCGTTTGTGCCAATAATGCGGCTGTCGAAGCCTTCAAGCGGCGCCGACTCCTGCATGTCGAGCGCTTTGCCCTGGGGCACGCCTTCCACGATGTCGGTCAGCACAATGTCGCCCAGTTCCTTCAAAGCGGCGTATTGCGCCACAGTTGCCCCGACGCTGCCTGATCCGACCACTGTGATCTTAGGCCGATTCCTCATAACTGCCGTCACTCTCCATGAGAACATTTTGTACAGCGCGTCCGTTCATCTGCACGTCTCCTAGCTTACCGAAAAACGGCGACTGATTTCAACTGCGCCAAGCATTATCGGCGCCTGTGATATACTGGTCGGAGAAGGAAACAAGGCGAGGCGATACCCGTGGACAGCGAAATTGCCGGGACCAAACCGCTGACGGAGCGAAAGCCAGAGTACAGAACGGCCTCCGGCATCGTGGTCGACCGCGTGTACGGACCAGCCCCGGACGGCGGGCCTACAGACGCGGACCGTCTGGGCGAACCGGGCGCGTATCCGTTTGCGCGCGGCATTCAAGCGACGATGTACCGTGGCAAGTTGTGGACCATGCGCCAGTACGCCGGCTTCGGATCGGCCCGCCAGACCAACGAACGCTTCCACTTCCTGCTGTCGCAGGGCCAGACGGGGCTGTCGACGGCGTTCGACCTGCCGACGCAGATCGGCTACGACGCGGATCACTCCCTTGCGCGCGGCGAGGTGGGGCGTGTCGGCGTGTCGATCTCCTCATTGCGCGACATGGAGCAGTTGTTTGACGGCATCCCGCTGGATCGCGTGACAACGTCCATGACAATCAACGCGCCGGCTGCGGTGTTGCTGGCGATGTATATGGTCACGGGCGAGAAACAGGGCGTCCCTCCCGAAAAGCTTGCGGGAACCATCCAAAACGACATCCTTAAGGAATACGTGGCGCGGGGCACCTACATATTCCCGCCGCAGCCTTCCATGAGACTCATCACGGACGTCATCTCCTACTGCGCGAAGCACCTGCCGCGTTTCAACACGATCAGCATCAGCGGCTACCACATGCGCGAGGCTGGTTCGACCGCCGTTCAGGAGGTCGCCTTCACGCTCGCCAACGCGCGGGCGTATGTGGACGCGGTGCTCGGCGCAGGGCTTGACGTCGACGCGTTCGCGCCGCGCCTGTCGTTTTTCTTCAACGCGCACAATGACTTCTTTGAAGAGGCGGCCAAGTTTCGGGCGGCGCGCCGCATGTGGGCGCGCATGATGCGGGACGAGTACGGCGCCGCCGACCCCCGCTCGTGGCAGATGCGCTTTCACACGCAGACCGGGGGCTCGACGCTGACAGCCCAGCAACCGGACAACAACGTCGTGCGCGTCACGCTGCAGGCGTTGGCGGCCGTCCTCGGCGGCACACAAAGCCTACATACCAATGCGCGCGATGAAGCGCTCGGCCTGCCGTCCGAGGAGGCGGCGCGCATCGCACTGCGGACACAGCAGATCATCGCGCACGAGAGCGGTGCGGCGAACACCGTGGATCCGCTGGGCGGGTCGTATTACGTCGAGGCCCTGACGGATGAGATTGAGCGCCAGGCCTTGGCGTACATGGAACAGATCGAACAGATGGGCGGGGCAGTCGCCGCCATAGAACAGGGGTTCATGCAGCGTGAGATCCAGCGCGCCGCGTACGAGACGCAGCTCGCCATCGAGCAGGGGCAGCAGATTGTCGTCGGCGTGAACGCCTACACGCTGGAAGACGAAGCGGCGCAAAGCGTCCTGCGCGTGGGCGGGGACGAACTCGAACAAGCGGCGCAGACCGGTCTTCAGGAGTTGCGGGCCGGCCGCGTCGCGCAGCGGGTGGCCGCGTCTTTGCAGGCGCTCTCTGCGGCGGCGGCCGGAGAGGCCAATCTCATGCCGGTGATCGTGGACGCGGTGCGCGCGTACTGTACGCTCGGAGAGATCTGCGATGCGCTGCGCGCGGTGTTTGGCGAGTATCGGCCGGGCCACTTCTGATACGCGGATTGTGGGAGTGGGGATGGCCGCAGGGACGCGCGGTGTTGAAAGCTGGATGCTGGAGGGATCGTCGTGAGTGGACCGATTCGCGTGTTGGTGGCCAAACCCGGACTCGACGGGCATGACCGGGGCGCGCTTGTGGTGGCGCAGGGGCTGCGCGACGCAGGGATGGAGGTCGTCTACACCGGTCTGCGCCAGAGTGCGGAGCAGATCGTACGCGCCGCGCTTGACGAAGACGTGGACTGTATCGGCCTCTCGTCGCTGTCGGGTGCTCACATGGCGTTGTTCCCCGCCGTGCTGGACGAATTGCGGCGGGAAGGCGGGGACGACATCCTGGTGGTGGGCGGAGGGGTGATCCCTCCGGAAGACGCGCAGGAATTGCGCAAGATGGGACTGGCGGCCGTTTTTACACCGGGCAGTCCGATACGCGACATGGCTGAATTCATCCAAAGCAATGTCAGGCGCCTGTCCAGGCCTCCGGCAACCCCGCCGCTCGCCATCGACCACGTCGGGATTGCGGTGGAGAATATCTCCGACGCGCTGGTGTTCTATGAGCGGCAACTGGGTTGCCAAGTCGAGTCGCGCGAGGACATTCCTGCGCAAAAGGTGCGGGTTGCCCTGCTGCGCGTAGGCGAGGCGCACATCGAACTGCTCGAACCGCTCGGAGACGACAGTCCGGTGGCCAAATTCCTCCGCGCGCGCGGCCCTGGCATGCACCACCTCGCCTACCTTGTGGACGATGTCGCGGCGTGGCTGGCGCGCGCCAAGGCCGACGGGCTGCGGGTGCTCGATGACGAGCCGCGTCCGGGAGCGGGGAGGCGGCTCGTCGGTTTCGTGCACCCGAAGAGCGCAAGCGGTGTATTGACGGAGTACTGCCAGGCGGTTGACGACCATTGACACACGGAAATGGAGCGCGGTCCATGGATGAACTCTTGCGGAGCCTCGACGACCGGCGTCGGCGCATCATGCGCGGCGGCGGCGACAAGCGCATTCTCGCGCAACACGACAAAGGCAAATACACGGCCAGGGAACGGATCGACCTGCTGCTGGACGACGGTACGTTTCGCGAAATCGGGGCGTTTATCCAGCAGTCGCGGACGGGCGACGCCTCCGGAGACCCGGACGCGCCGGCGGAAGGGGTGGTGACGGGCTGCGGCTTGGTCGACGGCCGCCTCGTGTACGTGTTCGCCCAGGATTTCACGGTGTACGGCGGCGCGCTCGGCGAATTGCACGGCCAAAAAATCGCCCGCCTGATGGATTTGGCGGCGAAGACGGGCGCGCCGTTGGTCGGGTTGAACGATTCAGGCGGTGCGCGCATCCAGGAGGGCGTTGCGTCGCTTGACGGATACGGACACGTGTTTTACCGAAATGCCATCTACAGCGGCGTGATTCCGCAGATCAGCGTCATCATGGGCCCGTGCGCGGGCGGTGCGGTCTACAGTCCGGCGATCACGGATTTTATCTTCATGGTGGAGAAGACCAGTCAGATGTTCATCACCGGGCCAAAGGTGATCGGGACTGTGACGGGCGAGTCCATTTCCGCTGAAGAGCTCGGGGGGGCGGGCGTTCACTCGTCGACGAGCGGCGTCGCGCACTTTACGGCAGAGTCGGAGGAAGCGGCGCTGCAGGGCGTGCGCCGATTGTTGTCCTACCTGCCGCAGAGCCACCGCGAACGGCCGCCCGTTCGCCCGGGCTCCGAGGGTGTGACGGCGCCCGACGAAGAGTTGTTGCGCATTGTCCCGACGGAGGCCGCCAAGGCGTACGATGTCGTCGACCTGGTGCGGCGCATCGTGGACGGTGCGGATTTCCTGGAAGTATCGCCCCACTTCGCGCGCAACGCGGTGGTCGGCTTCGCGCGCCTCGACGGTCAGCCGACCGGAATCATCGCCAACCAGCCCAAGTACCGCGCCGGCGGTCTGGACATCGACTCGTCCGACAAGATCGCGCGCTTCATCCGGTTTTGCGACTCATTCAGCATTCCGCTGGTCACATTTGAAGATGTGACCGGGTTTATTCCCGGCGTGTCGCAGGAGCACCGGGGCATCATCCGGCACGGCGCCAAGATCCTGTACGCGTACAGCGAGGCGACGGTGCCGAAGATCACGGTGGTTGTGCGCAAGGCGTACGGGGGCGCCTATGTTGCGCTCAACTCAAAGGCCATCGGAGCCGACGTTGTGCTGGCGTGGCCGACGGCGGAGATCGCCGTCATGGGACCGGAGGGCGCGGCCAATATCATTTACGCGCGTGAAGTCGCCGAGAGCGAGGATCCTGCCGCCGCCCGCGCGCAAAAGATCCGCGACTACCGGGAGCGTTTCGCGAATCCGTACATCGCGGCGGCCGCCGGCATGGTGGACGACGTGATCGATCCGCGCGAGACGCGGCGCAAATTGATTGAGTGGCTGGCCGTCCTGCGCGACAAAGAGGAGGTCCGCATGCCGAAGAAGCACGGCAACATCCCACTTTGACTGGGAAACCCGCCACCTCTGACGATGGGAGAGGAGACTGCACAGAGTGGAGACACGCATCACGGTCGATGGGGAGCGTCTCATCGCGGACTTTATGACACTGGTCTCGATCGCGAGCCATTCACGCGAGGAAATGCACGTGGCGTCATACATCCGCGGAGCGGTTGAAGAACTGGGATTTGCGGTGACGGAAGACGACGCGGCGGTGGCGGTCGGGGGCACAAGCGGAAATCTCATCGTCCGCGTTCCGGGGGATGAGACGAGGCCCGTCGTGCTGCTCATGGCGCACATGGACACCGCCGTGCCCGGCCAGGGAGTCCAACCCGTGCGCAAGGCGGACCGCATCACGAGTGACGGCAAGACGGTCCTCGGCGCGGACGACAAGGCGGGCGTCGCAGGGCTGCTGCACCTCATGCGCGCGCTGGCGTCCGGCGCCGTGGATCCACATCCGCCGCTGGAGATCGTGTTTACCGTGTGCGAGGAAATCGGGCTGCTGGGAGCAAAGGCGCTGAATCCTTCGGCGCTGCGCTCAAGGTACGGGTTCGTGTTTGATTCCGGCGGGGACATCGGGTTGGTGGTGACCGGGAGTCCGGCGCAAGCCAAACTGCGGGCTGTGCTGCGCGGCCGGTCGGCGCACGCGGGTGTCTCGCCGGAAAAGGGGATCAGCGCCATCGAAATGGCTGCGGAGGCGATTGCCGCCATGCCGCTCGGGCGCGTGGATGACGTGACGACGGCGAATATTGGTACGATCAAGGGCGGTTACGCGTCCAATATCGTCTGCGACATGGTCGAACTGATCGGCGAGGCGCGCAGCAGCGACGCGGCGCGGATGCAGGCGCAGCAGTCGGCGATGGTCGCGGCGCTCGAGAATGCGGCGCGGCGCAGGGGCGGAATCGCGGAGTGCGAATGGCTGGACAGTTACCCGGTGCTCTCCGTTTCGCGCGACGCCTTTATTCTCGACGTGGCGGCCAAGGCGCTGCACGACGTGGGCGTGCAAGCGTCCTTCGGGGCCACCGGTGGCGGGTCAGACGCGAACGTGGTCGCCGGGATGGGGATTCCGGTGGTGAACATGGCGATCGGATACCAGCAAATCCATACATTAGAAGAATTCATCCTGCTGGCAGACCTGCACAGGGCGGCGGAGCTCATGATCGCGGTTGTCCGGCGCTGTCACGAAATTCAAGGCGATTAGGCTTGTCGTCCGCCGAGCGGAGTGGGCGGGGCGCTGCAGGGCCGAGTTGTGACACAGTGTCACATGGGAGGTTGGCCATTGGAAGAAAGAATGCTAGGGCGCGAGTACGTCTACAAGGGGCGCGTCGTGTCGTTGCGCGTGGACGATGTGGAACTGCCAAACGGAAAGGAGACCGCGCGCGAGGTGGTGGAGCATCCGGGAGCGGTGGCGATTCTAGCGCATCCAAAGCCTGATACGGTGTTGCTTGTGCGCCAGTTTCGCTATGCGGCGGGTGAAGAATTGCTTGAGATTCCGGCCGGAAAGCTCGATCCGGAGGAGTTGCCGGACGCAGCAGCGGCGCGCGAGTTGCGCGAGGAAACGGGTTATCGGGCGGAGCGTCTCACGTGGCTGATGACCTACTATTCGACTCCGGGCTTCTCGAATGAGCGGCTCTACCTGTACCGGGCGACGGATATGCGCCAGGGAGCCGTGGAACTGGACGAGGACGAATTTGTCGAGTGCAGCGCGTACGGGCGCGTCGAGGTCGAGGCGATGCTCGGCGCGGGACTGATACGGGACGCGAAGACACTGGTCGCGCTCCTGTGGTGGCTGAACCACCCGTGACGGACGATTCCCTGGACGGACTGCGGCGGTACTACATCGACGGACACGTTCACATCGGGCGGTCGCAGGCGGGACAGCCCGTGAAGATCTCGGCCGCGCCGGGGCTGACGCTGCCGGGCGTTCTGGACACCGCGGTGGACGTCAAGGGGATCGACATCGTCGGCGTGATCGACGCGGCGGCCACCCCCGTCCTCGCCGACCTGGACGCATTGCTCAGATGCGGCGAACTGGCGGAGCACCCGGAGGGTGGATTCACATACCACGACCGCGTCACGCTGTTCGCCGGGGCTGAAGTCGAGTTCAGGGGCCCAAACGGTGGGGCGGCGCACTTTGGCGTTTTCGCTCCCGACCGTCGGTCACTGGGCGAATTGGCGGCGTGGCTGGGGATCAGGCAGACGAATCCGGGGCTGTCGTCGCAGCGTGTCCGCGACGCCGCCCCGACGGAACTGGCGGAGTTGGCGCGCGATTTTGGCGGGTTGTTCATGGTCAATCACGCCTTTACGCCGCATCGCGGTCTGTACGGCAGCTGTGCGGCGCACATGGCGGAAATGGTCGCGCCGGAACTCGTGAGCGCGCTGGAACTCGGGCTGTCCGCGGACACGGAGATGGCTGACCGTGTGAGCGAGCTGGCTGATTTTACGTTTGTCACGAACAGCGACGCGCACTCGCTGCCAAAGATCGCCAGGGAGTATCACGTCGCCATGCTGGAGGCGCCGACGTTTGCCGCGTATCGGCGGGCTCTGGCGCGCAGCGGGGCAGAACGCGTCACGGCCAATGTCGGGTTGTGGCCACCCCTTGGCAAGTACCACCCGGCCGCGTGCGCCAAGTGCGGCGCCGTCTGGCAGACTGGCGCGGGCAACTGCGCGGCCTGCGGGGGAGTGCGCCAGACAGGCGGCGTAAGCGAGCGACTCCAGTCGATCGCCGACCGAGCGACGACGTGGTCTCCCGCGCATCGCCCGCCCTACATCCACCACATTCCCCTGGAGTGGATACCGGGAATCGGGCCGGTGCTCCGTCAGCGTCTGCTCGCGGCGTTCGGAACCGAGATGGCGGTCATGAACGCGGCCTCCGAGGACGGCTTGCGCGCAGTTGCGGGAGCACGCGCGGCAGACCTCATCGTGCGCGCCCGCGACGGGCGGCTGGCCCTCGCAAGCGGAGCCGGGGGGCGCTACGGCAAGATCGTGCTGTGATGGCTGAGATGGCGCGTCGCCGTCGTCTAAGCGCGCCCGCTTCGTCATAGGGTAGTGGCGAAGGGGAGAAACGCGCAATGGCGAGCCACGTACGAATGTTTCAGGCGAGGAGCCCGGCCGGGGAGACAGGCGCGGCGCTGCGGCAATCGCTCGCTTTCTATGGGATCGTGTATCTTGTGGGCGTCGCGGTCGGGGTGTGCCTGTTTCTCTCCCTTCCGGCGCCTCTGCGCCACGCGCTGCAGTCGCAGCTGCAAACCGCTCTTGTCGCGTTCGGAACGCATTCGGCCGGACTGTCCGCCGGGTATCAGGACGCGGCCGTGTCCGTCGGCATCGTGGTGGTGTTGTGGCTGGTGGGCCAGTCTCCCGTCGGCGGAGGGCTGGCCGCGGTGATCCTGTTCTTGCGGGCCGCCAGTCTCGGACTCGGACTGACGCTCGTGCCGACCGTCTATGGCTGGCGGGGGGCCGGATTTGATTTGCTTGCCGTTGTGCCGTGGAATATACTTGCGGCAGGAGCCTGCATCGTTGCGGCTTCGGCTGCGGGGGTTTACGCGAGACGCGTGCGGCGTGACCGCGGCGAACGCTACTCGGTCCGTCTGTACACGGTGTATTGTGGCGTGCAACTGCTGTGCGCGGCGGTGGTCCTGTGCGGCGGGTGGCTCGAGTCCGCGACGGCGGGACGGGTGGCTGCGTTTTTCGCGCTGTCCCCGCGATGACGTTCAAACGGGTGGACGCGGGAGAGACGATGGAGACAAGACGATTCACGGTGCGCAATGAATCTTTTCGCTGCCGCGTGTGCGGCGCCTGGGTTGAACCCCTTGGCGTCGGCTGCAGGAACCATTGCCCGCGTTGCCTGCACAGCGTCCATCTGGACAAGCTGCCGGGAGACCGCGCGGCCGCTTGCGGCGGGCTCATGGAACCCGTGGCGGTCCGTTCGCACAGCAAGAAGGGGTACATGGTGGTGCACCGCTGCCAGGCATGCGGGGCCGAGGCGGTGAACCGCCTGGCGCTGGACGACAGCCGCCAGCCGGATGACTTTTCCACCGTTTTGCGCCTCATGGGCTCTTCGGCAGGGTATTGAAGTGAACACCTATCGGGAGGCGCCAACGATATGATTATCGGTATACCGCGAGAAATCAAGGATAATGAGAATCGTGTGGCCATGACGCCGGCGGGTGCGCGGGCGATGTCCGGGGCGGGCCATCAGGTGCTCGTCGAACGGGAGGCGGGCGCGGGAAGCGGCTTTCTCGACGAAGACTACCGCGGCGCGGGCGCGCTGCTCGTCTCGGATCCGGGCGAAGTCTGGGGACGGGCGGACGTGGTGATGAAGGTCAAAGAGCCGCTTGCGTCAGAGTACGCATACTTCCGGCGGAATCTGATCCTTTTTACCTACCTTCACCTCGCCCCCGAGCCGACGTTGACCCAGGCTCTCATGGACTCGGGCGTGACGGCGATTGCGTATGAGACCATTCAGTTGCCGGACCGCTCGTTGCCGCTGCTCACGCCCATGAGCGAGGTGGCGGGCCGCATGGCGGTGCAGATCGGCGCCCAGTTCCTGGAGAAATCGCAGGGTGGACGCGGTATCCTGCTCGGTGGGGTGCCGGGTGTGCTGCCGGGGCGCGTCGTGATTATCGGCGGCGGCATCGTCGGCACGAACGCCGCGAAGATGGCGCTCGGGACGGGAGCCGAAGTCACGATCGTCGATGTCAATCCGGAGCGCCTGAGGGTGCTCGACGACATGTTTGGCGGCCGCCTGAGGACGCTTATGTCGAATGAGTACAATATTGAGGAAGCCGTCCGGAGCGCGGACCTGTTGATCGGCGCGGTGCTCATCCCCGGATCGCGCGCGCCGAAGCTGGTCGCGCAAGACATGGTCCGGCAGATGGCCCGCGGATCGGTGATCGTCGACGTCGCCATCGACCAGGGCGGGTCGATCGAAACGATCGACCGCGTGACGACGCACAGCCATCCGACGTACGAAAAGTTCGGCGTCATTCACTACGCGGTGGCCAACATGCCTGGGGCCGTCCCGCGCACCTCCACGCTGGCGCTGACGAACGTCACCCTGTCGTACGCCCTGCAGATCGCGAACAGAGGCTTTCGCGACGCGGTCGCGAGCAATCCGGCGCTGGCCAGGGGCGTGAACGTCACGGCGGGGTGCCTCACGTATGAGGCCGTCGCGACAGGTCTGCAGATGCCCTACACGGCGCTTGACCAGGCGCTCGGAGGCGGACGGATGTCCGCCAATCCTGCCTAGGGGAACTGTGAAAAAGTCCGCCATGCAGGCGTGGTCACTCCACGTACAGCGTCCGAGGCGTTAGTCGGACGCTGTATGTACCGTTATGTGCGTGCCGCAATCTCGATGATCAGGCCAGGCGCGACCAGGTCCCCAGGGGAGTTGCGGGCCAGTCCGCATGGACCGCGCCGCCGCCGCATACGATGATGCGGGGGGACAGGCGATGCAACGGCCGTTTGCGGCACTGGTGTTTGTCGTTTTGAGCTGGGCGCTGTTTCTGGTGCAGCAGAATGTCTCGAGTGAACTTGAGAGACATGCTGCGGGCTTCCCTGCACGCGACCCGGTCCTCCGGGAAATTGCCGATTTGTGGCTCGCAGGCCCCTGAGGACACTCGAAACATGTGTTCTGAAAAGAGGGACAGGCGTTGGATTCACTCGTCGAGTCGTTTGTGCACTACATGGCGGTCGAACGGGGACTCGCGCCAAATACGCTGGAGTCGTATGAGCGCGATCTCACGGCCTACGTGGGATTTCTCGAACGCGCGGGCATCGTGGACGTCCACCGCGTGGAGCCGGTCGCCATCACAGGCTATCTGCAGGACTTGCGCGAGCGCGGGCGGGCGTCCGCGACCGTGTCGCGCAACGTGGCGAGCATTCGCGCGTTTCACTCGTTTCTGGTGCGCGAAGGCGTCACCGCTGACGATCCTGCGGTGGACCTGCCGTCTCCACGGCAGACGCGGCGCCTTCCGCGCGTCATGACGGCGGACGAGGTCGTCCAGCTGCTCGCACAGCCGATGGGTCCGTCGGCGATCGGCGTACGCGACCGCGCGATGCTCGAACTGCTCTACGCTACGGGCCTGCGCGTGTCCGAGCTGATCTCCCTGCGGGTGGTCGACGTCAATCTGGCCGCTACCTTTCTGCAGTGCTTCGGCAAGGGATCGAAAGAGCGGATCGTCCCGTTTGGCAGGCTGGCGGCGCAGGCGGTCACAGACTACGTGCGCAACGCCCGGCCCACGCTGGTGAAGGATGCGACGCAGAGCGCGCTGTTTGTGAATCATCTCGGCGAGCGTCTCACGCGCCAGGGATTTTGGAAGATCATCAAGAAGTACGCGCTCCAGGCCAATATCCACACCGTCATCACACCGCACACTCTGCGCCACTCGTTTGCAACCCATCTCCTGGAGAACGGCGCCGACCTGAGGGCGGTGCAGGAGATGTTGGGACACGCCGATATCTCTACAACCCAGATCTATACGCATGTGACACACGAGAGGTTGCGCGAAGTCTACATGAAGGCTCATCCGCGCGCCAGGCGGAACGACGGAAAGGACTGGTCGCCATGAGTGGCCGAGTGGTATGGATTGTGCTCGATTCGGTCGGGGTCGGCCACGCGCGCGATGCGGCGGCCTACGGGGATGAGGACGCAGATACCCTGCTGCACGTGGCGCAGGCGGCAGGGGGATTGGACGTTTCACGCATGGCGTCCATGGGGTTGGCGCGCGTCGCCGGGCTGGACGGGTGGCGGGACGTGGACGTCCGCGGCGCCTACGGAAGCATGACGCCGCAATCGGCCGGCAAGGACACGACAAACGGGCACTTCGAAATGGTGGGGGTCGTGCTGCGCGAGCCGTTGCCCGTGTATCCGGACGGATTTCCGCCAAGGGTGATGGAGCCGTTCGAGCGCCTGATCGGGCGCGGGACGCTGGGCAATGTGCCCGCGAGCGGCACGGAGATCATTCGCTCGCTCGGGGATGAACACGTCCGCACCGGGAAGCCGATTGTCTACACGTCTGCGGACAGCGTCTTTCAACTGGCGGCGCACGAGTCGGTGATTCCGCCTGACCGACTGTACGAGATGTGCCAGGTCGCGCGCGGCCTCCTGCAGGGACGAGACGGCGTCGGCCGCGTCATCGCGCGTCCGTTCGTCGGGACGTCAGGCGCCTACAAGCGCACGGCGAACCGGCGGGACTTCTCGCTTGATTTCGGCCCGACGCTGCTCACGACGCTTGCGGGCGCCGGCATCCCGGTCCATGCGATCGGGAAAATCGAGGACATCTACGGCGGTCGCGGGATCGGGCGGTCGGTGCACACCGTGGACAACCGCGACGGCGTGGAGCGGATTAAGGCGGCGCTCGCAGACCTTCGGGCGCCGGCTCTCCTGTTTGCCAATCTGGTCGACTTCGACATGCTTTACGGACACCGAAACGATCCGCAGGGATTCGCGCGGGCGATCGAGGCGTTCGATCGGGCATTGCCAGACATCGTCGCACGCCTGGAACCTGACGACGTCCTGATCATCACGGCCGATCACGGGTGCGATCCGACCACCGCGGGCACCGACCACACGCGCGAAGCGGTGCCCGTCTTGGTGTACACGCCCCGCATGGCGCGCGCCGTCGACATTGGTAGGCGCGCGACGTTTGCCGACCTTGGCGCAACGGTTGCCGAGTACTTCGGCGTGTCGCAGGACGTCGGCGAAAGCTTTTGGCCTTTGGTGAAAGGGGCGTTTTCATGAGAGCGATCGACGTCATCCAGGAAAAGCGCGACGGACACACCCATTCCACGGACGTGATTCACGCTTTTATCGCGGCCTACACCGCTGGGCAGGTGCCCGACTACCAGGTGTCCGCATGGTTGATGGCAGTGTATTTCCGCGGGATGACGCCGCGCGAGACGGCGGATTTGACCATGGCGCTGGCGCAGTCCGGCGAGTTGCTCGATTTGGCGCGCTATGGCGCGCGCTCGGCGGACAAGCACAGCACGGGCGGCGTGGGGGACAAGACGTCGCTCGTGGCCGCGCCCCTGGCCGCCGCCGCGGGCGCGAAGGTGGCCAAGATGTCCGGGCGCGGCCTGTCGCACACGGGCGGCACGGTCGACAAGCTCGAATCCATCGCCGGCTTGCGGACAACGCTCACGCGGGAAGAGTTTGACCGCCAGGTCGATGAGGTGGGCCTTGTGGTGGCGGGTCAATCCGGGGATCTGGCGCCGGCGGACAAATTGTTGTACGCCTTGCGCGACGTCACGGCGACAGTCGACTCATTGCCCCTGATCGCGGCTTCAATCATGAGCAAGAAGCTGGCTGCCGGCGCGCACAATATCGTGCTGGACGTCAAGGCAGGCAGCGGTGCGTTCATGAAGACGCCCGAACAGGCGGTGGACCTTGCCAGGGCCATGGTCGACATCGGTGAACACGCGGGCAGGCGCGTTGTCGCGCTCATCTCGGACATGGAGCAACCGCTCGGCCACGCCGTGGGCAACGCGCTCGAGGTGGAGGAGGCGGTCCGCACCCTGCGCGGCGCCGGACCCGACGATTTGACCGAGATTGCCGTCGCCCTGGCAAGCGAGATGGTGGCGCAGACGCACGACAGACGGGGGTTGGAGGCGGCGCGCATCGCGGTGAAGGACGCGCTCCGAAGCGGCGCCGGGTTGCGCAAGCTGCGCGCGATGGTGATGGCGCAAGGCGGTCAGTGGGACCGTGAGGACGGAATGCCGGAACTGCCCGAGCCGTCCCCTGTACGCGAGGTGTGGCGCGCTCCGGTGGACGGCTGGGTGCGCGGGGTCGACGCGCTGGCTGTGGGTCGCGCGGCCGCGCTGTCGGGCGCGGGCAGGGAGCGCAAGGATGAAGCGGTGGATCCGCGGGCGGGCGTGCTGCTGCACAGGCGGGTCGGCGACGCGTGCAGGGCGGGGGAGGCGCTTGCGACCGTGTACGCCTCGGACGGCGGGCGCCTGCAGAGCGCACTGGCGCAACTGGAGGGCGCGTTTACGCTGGGCGAGCAGGCGGGGAGCGCAAAGCAGATCATTCTGGCGCGGGTCGATCACGCCGGCGTCGTGTGGCGGGATGCCCGTCACAGTTGATTTTCCCATGCGAGGCGGATATCGACGGGATGTAGGGCAAACAATACGGGACAACAGGGGCCAGTGCACCTGGGATCGGTTCTTGCGATCGTGCGGTGTGTTGTGACTGGCCAAGACGGTTTCCCGGGAGGAATGGCTCTTGCCTGTGCGCCTGAGTGGATTTTTCGCAAGCAGTGCCGCGCTGACGCTTGTCGCTGCAACTATATTGGCTCCGGTCCATTCGGCGTTCGCGCATCCGGCTGGCGCGGCGTCTGTCACAGCCGCTCTGGAGCCTGCGCCCGACCTGGCCCCGGCGGCCAGAGCGGCTGTGTTGATGGATGCCATGACAGGGACAGTTCTCTACCAGAAAAACGCGCACGCGCGGCTGCCGATCGCCAGTGTCACGAAGATCCCGACTATGCTGCTCATCTTTGACAGCATTGCGCGCGGACAGGTGCACTGGTCCGACCTCGTTCGGACATCCGAGCACGCGGCGGGCATGGGCGGTTCGCAGATATTCCTTGAGCCGGGAGAGCGGATGACGCTGCAGGACATCGTCAAGGGCATCGCCATCGGCTCGGGCAATGACGCGGCGGTCGCGGCGGCCGAGCACATCGCCGGTTCGGAGTCCGACTTCGTGCGTCGCATGAATGGGCGCGCGGCTGCACTGGGACTGCGCGATTCGCATTTTGCCAACACAAACGGGCTGCCGGCGCCGAACCACTACTCCAGCGCATTTGACATCGCGGTCCTGTCGCGCGAACTGCTCCGTCACGATTCGGTGGTCAAGTTTACGGGCGTGTACAGCGACTATCTGCGAAAGGGCTCCGCGCGGCCATTCTGGCTTGTGAACACGAACAAGCTCGTGCGTTTTTATCCGGGAATGGACGGGCTCAAGACGGGTTTTACCGCAGAAGCGAAGTACTGTCTGTCCGCAACGGCCAAACGGGGACACTTTCGCGCCATCGCCGTGGTGCTCGGGGCGCCGAGTTCACGGATTCGCAATGCAGAAATCGCGGAGATGCTGAACTACGCGTTCACGCACTATGACATGAAGCTGGTCTATGGGAAGGGACAGGTGGTGGCGCTTGCACCGGTCAATCGCGGCCGGCTTGAGGCGGTCGGAGCCGCGACCGCGGCTCCGGTGGGCCTGCTGGTGAGCAGGATGAACGGGGCGCAGGCGGGACGCGTGGTCGCGGAACTGCACCCGGTGAAGGCGCCCGTGCGAAAGGGCCAGATCGCGGGCCACGTGCGCGTGCTGGAGGGAAACAGGACGCTCCTCGAGGTCCCGCTCGTCGCCATCGCCAATGTGCCCCAGATCTCCTGGCCGGAAATGCTCGGCAGGACGCTCAAACGGGTGTTCGTTCTTGGCGCTACCCGATGACTGCCGCCAGTTGCTTGCGCAGGCCAACCTGCGCCGTGAGCGCAAGCAGGCGTTCACGGCACAGATCGGCCTGCGCGGCGTCGCCTTCCTGTTCAAATATGCCCATCTGATCCTGCGCAATCTGTCGCAAGGTCGTCGGCAGATCCAGCTGCACCGCAAGCTTTTCCGCCTGCTCCATGGCCCGCGCCGCGGCGGGGAGGCGGCCTGCCGCCGCCGCGACCAGTCCACGGATGCGCCACGCCTCGACCGTCTCGGCGCTTTCCGGCGCCGCGAGCGGGAAACACCGCTCCACGCTGCGCTCGGCGTCGTCCAGCGCGCCTATGGCGAGTTCGCACAGCGCGCGCTCGGACCACGCATTGGCAAGGTAGGTCGACCGACCGAGCCTGTAGTAGTCGGCGATCACCGTCGGAAGCAGGTTCAGCGCCGCTGTGTAATCCCCCGATTCGCGCAGGACAATGGCCTGATTCAGCTTGGCGTCGACGGCTTGCGCCTCCATGCCGAGCCGGCGGTACAGGGTGACCGCGGCGGCGGCCATCTCGCTTCCTTTCTCCGCCATACCAAGTTCCGTAAACAAAACGCTGAGGATGTGGGCGGTCTCGGCTTGGTCGGGTGAGGGTTCACTCGCCGCCGACAGCTCATCGTATGCCTGTTTCGCGTACGTCAGGGCGAGTTCGGCGTTGCCGAGGCGATAGATGCAGATGCTGAGGTTCTTTTGAATGGCGTGGAGCGGCTGGGTCACGCCCGCCGGAAGGGCGTACGCGAATTCGAGCGCCTTGCGGTACGCGTACGCGGCGATGGACAGGCGTCCCTGCGAATAGTGCAGTTCTCCCATGCGGCTCATGCAGATGTGCCCGAGCATCTGATCGTTGTTGGCGAGCGCGTGTTGCTCCACCAATTCGTACAGGTCCGCCGCCTCTTCCAAGCGCCCCGCGAGCCGGTGTGCGTACGCCAGATCGACCGTTAGTTCCATCAGCGGGATATAGCACAATTCGGATTCGGTAAGCTGCTGCAGCAAGACGGCGGCCGCTGCGCCGCGTCCGGCTCCTAGGAGTTCGCGCGCCTGGCGCAGGGTCTGCAGTTGCGACGCGCGCGCTTCGACGTCGCTCATGATCTCCTGCGGCGCCACGCCCAGTTGCTCGGCGAGAAGCGAAATCACTCGGAACGAGGGGGCTATCCTGTCGGACTCAATCTGGCTGATCAGGCCGGGTGTGATCTCGCCGCGGGTCAATTCTCCCTGCGTGAGCCCTTTGGCCAGCCGCAGGGCGCGAATCTTCGCGCCGAGCGTGAGGGGTGTCATATCGGTCATTGTTTTCCCACCATATTCACGGAGTTGCAGGCAGGTGCGCCTGTTCTGTTCATTACTATAACACGCCTGTCGAATTTCCGTGAATAGGCACTAGTTTTGTCGCCAGGCAGGAACTATCGCCCATTGAAGCGAACTAATCGTCTGAGAATGAAAGGAATGATGGGTGCGTGACTGCGTAACGGCGAGGGGAGTTCACTCATGTCAGTCAATGTTCGTACAAAGCGGGTGGGCGGGGTACTTGTCGCCTCGCTTCAGGGAGAACTGGACGATCACTCGGCGGACGCCGTGCGCAAGGCGCTTGACCGCGAACTGGACGCCATGTCCCCGCCGCGACTCGTCCTGGACCTCGAAGGCGTAACTTTCATGGACAGTTCGGGCCTTGGCGTTATCCTGGGCCGCTACCGGAAAATCTCGGAGCGCGGCGGGCAGATGCGGATCGCCTCGGTTCCGGCGCAAATTCACAAGCTGTTTGCGATTTCAGGATTGCACAAGGTCATGCATGTCCACGCCAAGCAGGGCGAAGCGGTGCGCGCCCTAAAGGAGGTATCGCAGTGACGCCGACCAATGAGATGCAGATTCGATTTACCGCCGTTTCTGGCAACGAGTCGTTTGCGCGTGTGGCCGTCGCGGCATTCGTGGCGCAGATGAATCCCACGATGGACGAACTGACGGAGGTCAAGACCATTGTATCGGAAGCAGTGACGAATGCCATTATTCACGGTTATCCGGATGGATTTGGAGAAGTTACTTTGCAATGTAAAATTGTGGGTGATACAATGGAATTGGTTGTCTCGGACAGCGGAGTGGGAATCGCCGACATGAACGCGGTCCGGCAGCCCCTGTACACCTCCCGTCCGGACCTTGAGCGTTCTGGAATGGGGTTTACGATCATGGAATCGTTTGCCGATGAATTTGACGTCGTGTCATCAGTCGGCCACGGGACTCACCTGAAATTCAGGAAGCGCATCGGCGAGGCGTCCATGCCCCTGTCGGCCGCCAGAGAGTCGTGACAGTTTCCGGCGGTCCGGCGGGTTGCGACACCACCCGGTCCGGCCGGTAATGAGGTGTGGACGATGGAGCAGAGAGCCGCCCGCGACTTCGCCAAACTCACGGATGAACGGGTGCGGGAATTGATCGTGGAGAGTCAGAGTGGAAGTGAGTCTGCGCGCGATGAACTGGTGATCAGCAACCAGCGGCTGGTGTGGGCGGTCGTGCAACGGTTCCTCGGGCGCGGGTACGAAGCCGAGGACCTCTTTCAGATCGGCTGTATCGGCTTGATGAAGGCGGTCGACAAGTTCGACCTGTCCTACGACGTAAAGTTCTCCACATACGCCGTGCCCATGATTATCGGTGAAATCCAACGGTTCCTGCGCGATGACAGCCCGGTGAAGGTGAGCCGATCGCTCAAGGAAACGGCGCGCAACATCCGCCGCACGCGGGATGATCTGGCGAAACAGTTCGGACGTCAACCGCGGATCAACGAGGTCGCCGAGGCGATGGGCATGGAAGCGTCGGAGATCGTCCTGGCGCAAGAGGCGATACGCGCACCGGCTTCGATCCACGAGACCGTGTTTGAGAACGACGGCGATCCGATCTTTCTCGGCGATCAGATCGCGGACGCCGACCAGGAGAAGTGGTTTGAACGCCTTGCGTTGCACGATGTGCTTTCGCGTCTTCCGGAACGCGAACGCCTGATCGTGTACGAGCGGTTCTTTCGCGACAAGACTCAGTCCGAGGTGGCGGAGATGCTCCACATCTCGCAGGTTCAGGTGTCGCGGCTGGAAAAGCGCATTCTTCAGACCATGAGGGAAGACCTGGCGTGACGCGGTCCGGCGGCGCGGGCCTGCGGACCCGCGCACGGCCGTCGGTTGTCACGGTATGGCGCGCATGGTATCATCCTCTCGATGAAAATCGCGACATCATCCGTGGCTACTTGTAAATTCGGTTGCGCAGAGAGGATTGGCGGGATGTTTTTGCACGGCAACAGCAGGATTGACCCGACCGGACAACTGGTTATCGCAGGAGTGCGCGCAAGCGATCTCGCCGAACGATATGGAACGCCGCTCATCGTGTACGACGAGGAATTGATTCGCGGGCGCATGCGCGCCTATAGACAGCCGCTTGAGGCAAGCGGTCTTGCGTACGCGGTCGCGTACGCTTCCAAGGCGTTTTCGTCGATCGCCGTCTGTCGCCTCGCAAAAGAGGAAGGCCTGTGGCTCGACGTCGTGTCCGCCGGCGAACTGCACACCGCGCTGGCGGCGGGCGTCGATCCCGCGCGCATCGTCATGCACGGCAACAACAAGACCGAGGAAGAGTTGCTCTACGGGCTGCGCGCCGGCCTGGCCTACTTTGTCGTGGACAACTTTCATGAACTCGGTCTCTTGCATTCGCTGGCCGCCGCACAGGGGCGCGAGGTCGACATCCTGCTGCGCGTCTCCCCTGGTGTGGACGCGCACACGCACGAGTTCATCACAACGGGGAAACAGGATTCGAAGTTTGGCTTTGACCTGTTCAGCGGGCAGGTGGAGCAGGCGGTCGCCCTGCTCAAAGACCACCCGGCGCTGAATCTGCGCGGCTTGCACTCGCACATTGGCTCACAGATTTTTGACGTGGAGGGTTTTCGCGTGGCGGCTGAGCGGATGGCCGAGATGTATGCCCGCCTTCGCGACGAGGCGGGCGTGACGCTGTCCGTCCTGAATCTGGGCGGGGGGCTGGGCATTCGCTACACCCGCGAGGATATGGTGGCGCCCATCGAAGCGATGGTGTCCGGCATTGTCGACACGGTGCGCACGTCGTTTTCCGCGCGCGGCATGGAGACACCGATGCTCATGCTGGAGCCCGGGCGCAGCGTGGTCGCGGAGGCGGGCACGACGCTGTACCGCGTCGGCAGCCGCAAGGAGATTCCCGGCGTGCGCACGTACGTCGCAGTGGACGGCGGCATGACGGACAATCCCCGACTGGCGCTGTACGGCGCGCGATACGAGGCCAGCATCGCCAACCGCATGGCGGAGCCTGACGAAGAAACGGTATCCATCGCGGGCAAGTGCTGCGAAAGCGGCGACATGCTCATTTGGGACGTGCCATTGCCAAAGGCGCGGGCGGGTGATCTGCTTGCCGTCTACTGCACCGGAGCGTACAACTACTCGATGGCCAGCAACTACAACCGTCTCGCGCGCCCGGCGGTCGTCTTTGTGCGCGATGGCGCGGCGCGGCTGGTCCTGCGGCGCGAGACGCTGGACGATCTGGTCCGGCTCGACGTCGGCGACTGAACGAGGGCGGTCTGGGCGCGCGCCGTTGCCGCCGCAGACGCACGCGGCATACGCTGGCGGTAAGTGGCTTGACTTGCCACTCCGGAGGAGGAAGCGCCGTGTTATTGATGCTCTCATGGATACCGCGCGTATTGCAGTGGTTCGGCCTGTTTCGCGGAATGGTCGGAGCAGTCGGTTCGGTCTGGCCTTACGTGTCGACCTTTATGAAACGAGGCGGTGCCCGCGCCTTGCGGCCCGCATGACGAATGCCCGGGGATCGGAAGAAGACGAACATGCTGGTCTCCCGGGGTGTCGCTTTACAATCCTTCTTCCGTGTCGCTATACTTGGATTGAGGCGGCGGCTCCGCCGGTCTTGTGATCGTACGACAACTCTATAGACTCCTTCAGGGCAGGGTGAGACAAACCGTCAATTCCCGACCGGTGGTGATGCGCAAGCTGAGTCCACGAGCCTTTGGGCACGAACTGGTGAGATTCCAGTACCGACGGTACAGTCCGGATGAAAGAGGGAGAAGTGGGGAAGCGAGCGCTCTCGGATCCCTGTCTTCTTTTGCGCCCTGAATTGTGCAGGACGCTCTTTTTTATACCATTTTCGGACATGCTGCGAGCGAGCGGCGTCAGAGGTGAGACGCATGACGGATGAGCATTTCATGGAGATGGCGCTCGACCTGGCGCGCATGGCGCTCGGACAGACCAGCCCGAATCCAGTCGTCGGAGCCGTGCTGGTCAAGGACGGAGCGGTGGTCGGCGTCGGCGCCCATCTGGCGGCGGGAGAGCCGCACGCGGAGGTGCACGCCCTGCGCATGGCCGGCGATCGCGCGCGCGGCGCCACGCTGTACGTGACGCTTGAGCCGTGTTCCCATCATGGGCGCACGCCGCCGTGCGCGGACGCCGTTGTGGCGGCGGGCGTGAGTCGGGTTGTCGTCGCCGTGGAGGACCCGTCGCCGTGGGTCGCGGGGAGCGGGCTCGCACGGCTGCGCGGCGCCGGGATCGACGTGGCCGTGGGGTGTCTGGGTCCGCGGGCGCGGCGGGACAACGCGGCCTACCTGCACTACGCGCACAGCGGGCTGCCTTATGTAACGCTCAAACTGGCGGCCACGCTGGACGGATTCATTGCGGCCAGCAACGGCGAGAGCCGTCACATCACGGGCGTCGAGGCCAGGAACGCGGTGCACGAACTGCGCCGGCGCGTCGACGCCGTCTTCGTCGGGGTGGGCACGGTGCTGCAGGATGATCCGGCGCTGACCGCGCGTCCTGCAGGACTCCCGGAGCGCGGACGGACTGCCTTTCGCCAGCCGCTGCGCGTAGTGGCGGACAGCCGGTTGCGAACCCCGGCGGACGCGCAAATCGTGCGGGACAAGACGGCCGAAACGCTACTGGCGTGCTCTGACGAAGCCCCTGCGGACAGGGAACAGGAACTGGCGGCCCGCGGGGCGCAGATCGTGCGCTGTCCTGACGGCCGCGGGGGCGTGGATCTGGAGGCGCTGTTGCGGGTATTGGCGGCGCGCGGATGCCGTCACGTCCTTGTGGAAGGCGGCGGGATCCTGGCGGCCGCCTTGCTCGACCGGCGTCTGGTCAGCGAAGTATGGTTCTTCCACGCTCCGCGCCTGCTGGGCAACGGCGTCCCGGCGCTTGCCGGGAAGGCGACGACCTCGCCGGGACAGGGCGTCAGGCTCTGCGTCTCGTCCACCGCTCGGGTGGGGGATGACTATTTGACCGTGGGTACGCCGGATTACGGGGAGGATGCCGATTGTTCACGGGTTTGATCGAGGAAGTGGGTGTCGTGTCCAGTATCCGGCGCGTGGCGGGCGGCCTGTCCATCACGGTCGCCGCCGGGGTTGTCATGGGCGGCATGCGCGTAGGCGACAGCGTGTCGGTGAACGGCGCCTGCCTGACGGCCACCGATGTGCGCGGCGACGGTTTCACGGCGGATGTGGTGGCCGAGACAGAGCAACGCACGACCTTCCCCCGGATGCGCGCGACGCAGCGCGTGAATCTGGAGCGCGCCGTGCGCGCCGACACGAGGCTTGGGGGACACCTCGTGGCCGGACACATCGACGGCGTCGGCCAGGTCCTCTCCACGGCGCGCAGCGCGTCCTCCATACTGCTGGACGTTTCCGCGCCCCCCGACCTCATGCCGTTTATCGTGGACAAAGGTTCCATCGCCGTCGACGGGGTCAGCCTGACGGTTGCGAAGACGGCGGACACGTGGTTTCGGGTATCCGTCATTCCGCATACGGCCGGCGTGACGACCATCGGCGGACTGTCGCCGGGCGCCGAGGTCAATCTCGAGGTGGACATGATCGCGAAGTATGTCGCCCGCCTGTTGCATGGTCGCGGTTCCGGCGCCGCGGAAAGTTCGGGCCTGACGGAGGACGCGCTGCGCAAACTGGGATTCTGAGGAGTGACCTGACGTGTTTGCCACCATTGAAGAGGCGCTTGGCGCCTTGCACCGCGGCGAGATCATCATCGTCGTGGACGACGAAGACCGGGAAAATGAAGGCGACTTTGTGGCGTTGGCGGAACATGTGACGCCTGTCGTCATCAACTTCATGATCACTTACGGCCGCGGCCTCGTGTGCGTGCCGCTCGCCGAGGATCGGGCGCGGGCGCTTGACCTGCAGCCCATGGTACAGAACAGCACCGACACGCTGCGCACGGCGTTCACTGTATCGGTCGATCACAGTTCGACGACAACGGGCATTTCCGCCGCCGAGCGGGCAGCGACGGTCCGGGCGCTGATCGACGATCACAACCTGGGCAAGGACTTCAAGCGACCCGGGCACGTCTTTCCGCTGATTGCCAAGGAAGGCGGCGTTCTGCGCCGGGCCGGCCACACGGAGGCGGCGGTGGACCTGGCGCGGCTGTGCGGGTCTTATCCGGCCGGCGTGATCTGCGAGGTGCTAAACGCGGACGGCAGCATGGCCCGCGTGCCCGACCTGCAGTTGCTGGCAAAGGAATACGGACTCTTGATGATCACCGTGGCCGACCTGATCGCGTACCGCAAGCAGCGCGAACAACTCGTGCACCGCGCGGCGGAAGCGGACCTGCCGACGCAGTACGGCGACTTCCACATCGTCGTCTACCGCAACAGCCTCGACGACAAGGAACACGTCGCCCTGGTCATGGGAGCGATAGACGGGTCGCGGCCCACCCTCGTACGGATGCATTCGGAATGCCTGACGGGCGATGTCTTCGGTTCCTGGCGCTGCGATTGCGGCCCGCAGTTGCACGCGGCCCTGTCGCAAATTGCGCGGGAAGGAGAGGGCGTGTTAGTCTATATGCGTCAGGAAGGGCGGGGTATCGGCCTTGTCAACAAGATCCGCGCATACGAACTGCAGGAACGGGGCCTCGACACGGTTGAAGCCAACCGCGAGCTCGGTTTTGCGCCGGACCTGCGCGATTATGGCATCGGTGCACAGATCCTGATCGATGTGGGTGTGCGCAAGATGCGGCTGATGACGAACAATCCGCGCAAAGTCAGCGGCCTTCATGGACACGGACTGGAGATTGTCGAGCGCGTCGCGCTTCAGGTGGACGCCAGCGCCTTTAACGGAAAGTACCTTGAAACGAAGAAGTCCAAGCTCGGCCATATGCTGAACCTGTAGTCAAAAAGCGGTCCGTTCACCCCTGTCGCGGTTGAACGGCGGATACATATAGGGAGTGTTCGCGCGTGGGCATGGTCTATGAAGGACACCTGGTTGGCACCGGACTGCGCTTCGGGATTGTCGTCGCACGGTTCAATGATTTCATCTCGAACAGACTGCTGGCGGGCGCCAAGGACGCGCTGGAACGCCACGGTGTCGGCGGAGAGGACGTCGATGTGGCGCTTGTTCCGGGCGCGTTTGAAATCCCGCTGGCCGCGCGCCTGATGGCCGACTCCGGGAAGTACAACGCGGTCATCACGCTCGGCGCGGTCATCCGGGGATCGACGCCGCACTTCGACTACGTCGCCGCCGAGGTCGCCAAGGGCGTCGCGGCGGCCGCGGTGGCAAGCGGACTGCCGGTCGTATTTGGCGTATTGACAACCGATACGATCGAACAGGCCATCGAGAGGGCCGGGACAAAAGCTGGGAACAAGGGCTGGGACGCCGCCGTGACAGCGATTGAGATGGCCAACCTGGCGCGCGCGCTGCGCAGTTGAATGTCCATGGGCAGTCCTACCGCGGCGCTCTTTGAGGCGCGATCGACCTATCAGACCGTCTTTGTCGGCGAGCGAAACGGTGTGCGCTTCCTGCGTTTCGGGGGGCCGCGCGCCAGTTGGCAGGGCGCCTGCGTGATCGCGCGTCCGGAGCGCTTGTATTTTCCCTATCAACAGGCGTTTTCGCTGCACACCGCGTGGCGTCCGCGCGTCAGCCGCTTTCTGGCGCTCGGCATTGGGACGGCCACGGCAATCTCGCACGTCTACCGTCGCCATCCCGGCGCGCAGATCGTCGGCGTCGATATCGACGAAGTGGTGATTGAGGCCGCGCGGCGCTTTTTTCATGCGCCGTCCGGGCCCCGCGTGCGTCTGCTTCAGGCGGACGCGCGGCTGTTCGTGCCGCGGCTGCAGGATATGTTCGACCTCATCTTCCTGGACGCCTTTTTTCAGGAGGAGACGCCGCAAACCTTGCTCTCTCCCGTCTTCTTGCGGGCGTTGGCGGACGGCCTCGAACCGGGTGGAGTTCTCATGGTCAACGCGATCATGGCGACAGCGGGCGCCCGGAGGCGACGTTTCGTGAATCTGTGCCGCAATCTCAAGCTTCTGGTTGGACCCGTGTGGGCGCTGTCGCTCGGCCTCGTTCCATTCGTGGAGAGCAATGTCCTCATCGTCGCACGGCGCGCGCCCTCAGCCACGCTGCCGCTGGCTGCGGTGCGGATGAGGGCGCGGCGCGAAATTCAGGCGCACGCTCATGTCTACCCCGGGTACAGCCGCTTTCTGCCGGGCAGGATTCTACAGATCTAAAACCGCCACGCGCGGTGCATCCGCAGGCTTTCGTGTACGGCTGGGGGAGGAATGGCGCAAGCGTGCTGAATCTATTCGGAAAAGACCTTCTGTTTCGCCTGATCGCGGTTGTGGTGGGCATAGCGGTTCACGAGTTTGGCCACGCCGCGGCGGCGCTGCTGGTGGGGGACGACACCGCGCGGCGGCAGGGCCGCGTGACACTCAATCCGCTGGCCCATCTGGACATGATCGGGCTGTTCTTGATCTTCATCGTGGGCTTTGGCTGGGGGCGTCCGGTGATGGTCGACCCGCGCAAAATGCGGGTGAATCCGCGGCTCGGCATGATCCTGGTCGCGCTGGCCGGCCCGTTCATGAGCGCGGTGGTCGGCGCGATTTCCGCGCTCCTGCTCATGTCGACGTGGGGTGCGCACTACAACAACCCCTTTTGGCAGACCGGCGGTGGAAACTTCATCATTATGACGCTCAACTGGATGGCCTACATCAATATTGCGATGGCCGTGTTCAATCTGCTGCCGATCCCACCGCTGGACGGCTGGAACGTGTTGGCCAACCTGCTCCCGCTGCGAACCCGCGTGCGCCTCTACAAGTTTGAACGCGTGGGGCCGTTCCTGCTGCTGCTTATCCTGTTGCTTCCGCCGGGCCAGTTCATTGTCCAGACTGTCATACAGGCTATCCTGGGCTGGTTTGCGCCGGGGTTCTGACGTATGGAGACGTACCGCCTTTCGCTCGACGCGTTTGAAGGTCCGCTTGATCTGCTGCTGCACCTGATCGTGACGCAGGAGATCGACATCCACCAGATTTCGCTGGCGCGCATCACCGACCAGTACCTTCTGTTTCTGCAGGATTCGATTGCGGCGCACATGGAGATTGCCAGTGAATTTATCGTGATGGCCGCAACGCTGATCGAGATCAAGGCCAAGTCGCTGTTGCCGCAACGCCGTGAGGACGGCGCGGAGGATTTTGACGCGGACGGCGAGGGGCCGGACGAGGAACGGGAGCTTGCCCGTCGGCTGCTGGAGTACAGGTCATTCAAGGAGGCGGCGGAAGCGCTGCGTTCGATGGAGTTGCGGCGCGCCGAATGGGTCGGGCGGATGCCCCTGGGTCTGGAAGCGTTTCGCACGGAACCGAGCATGGCGGATCGGCTGGGCGCCGTGCAACTGGCGGATCTGCTCGCGAGCCTGCACGCGGCCTTGCGGCGGACGCGGCCGGCGCAGGACGTGCAGATCGCACGCGACCGCGAAACCATTCCGCAGCGGATGCGATCCATCGAACGGAGGCTGCGGCAGTCCGGCGCGACATTTGCCGACTTGCTGGACGGGGCCGGTGACCGGCGCGAGATCGTCACGGTTTTTCTGGCCGTTCTGGAACTCATCCGCCTGCGCCGCGTCGCGTGTGAGCAAAAGGTCCACTGTGGAGAACTGTGGATCACGCTGCGCCTCCGGCCAGACCCGGAGTGAGAGCCGCCATGCGCGGAGCGGTCAGACCGACAAGTCGTCGAGAGGTGTCGATGCATGCAAGAGAACCTGGATGTCGAACTGGCTGCGAGCCGGCGCGGCACGGACGCCGCGGGGCTCCTGGCCGCGCTCGAAGGCGTCCTGTTCGCGGCGGGCATGGAGGGTCTGACGGACGCAGAGATCGCCCGCGTCTTTTTTGTCAGCGAGGCGTCCGCGGCAGATCTGTGCGAGCGGCTCGCGGCGGTGCAGGAGGCGGATGGCAGGATGATTCGCGCGATTCGCTCTGGGCAGGCGTGGCAACTGGTCGTACACCCCGCCCTCGCGCCCTACCTGCGCGATCTTGCCCTCGCTCCGACTCCCGCTGCGCTGTCGGCCGCCGCACTCGAAACACTGGCCATTGTCGCCTACAAGCAGCCCATCGCGCGTTCCGGAATCGAGCACCTGCGGGGCGTCAAGAGTGATCGCGCCATTTCCACGCTGATCGCCCGCGGGCTGATTGGTGAAGTGGGGCGCGCGGAGGGACCGGGGCGCCCGATCCTGTACGGCACCACGAAGGACTTCCTCGATCACTTTGGACTCAACTCGTTTGACGATCTCCCGCCGCTGGAGGAACCTGACGCTCCTGCGGAATAATTGCGACGCCTATAAAGAAGACTACCCGTGGAATGACGGTGCATGAAATGGGAGGATTTCCTCGTGACCTGGTGGTGGCTGCCGGTTGTCGTTCTGTTCGCGGCAGCCCTCGTCTTTGCGCCCATCCGCGTGGAGTTGTCTTACACGCACATGGATCATGGCGTGGGCGGTGCGGGCGCCGACGACACGCTCGATGTCCGCGTGCGGGCCATGTACGTCGTGCGGTACGACAGACGCGTGGCGCTCGGCGATACGGGCGTCCGCGCGGATCGACTGTCTGATGGCCCGGCGCGCGGCGCGCCGGGCTCCGCATGGCGTGCCGCGGGAGATTTTCTGCAGGACATCGCCGCGCTGCGCCGGCTTTTGCGCGCCTTTGAAATCCGGGACATCGACTGGTCAACGACCGTTGGCGCTCCATTTGCGCCGGACGCCGCGATCCTGTGCGGGGTTCTGTGGACGGTCAAATCCACCGTGGTCGGCGCCGCGTCGCAGGTTCTGACGCTGTCCCACACGCCCCGGATGTCGATCACGCCGCGGTTTGACAGACCCGTGCTCGCAACGCGCGCATCGTGCATAGTGACTACACGGCTCGGCAAAGCTACCTACGCAGGGTGGCGCTTGTTCCTCCTGGTCAAGAAGACGCTGGTCACCGTGGCAAAGGAGGGTGTTCATGCTGGATCATCCGATTCAATCTCTCATGCAGACAGCCATGGAGAACCTTAAAGAGATGGTGGATGTCAACACCATCGTCGGGGACGCCGTGGAGACTCCGGACGGGAGTGTCATACTGCCGATCTCGCGGGTCGGATTCGGCTTTGCCGCGGGCGGAAGCGAGTTTCGCATCGGCCGCGACGGACACGACCGCACCGCGACGGCCGTCGCTGGCGCGGACGGCGAAGCCCCGTTCGGCGGTGGCGCCGGCGGCGGGGTCTCCATAAGCCCAATGGGATTTCTCGTCGTCGGTCACGGCAACGTCAAGCTGTTGTCCACCGACAGCAACCAGATGTACGATCGTCTGATCGATCTCGCCCCGGCCGTCATGGACCGCATCGAAGCCATGATGAATTCGCGCCGAGTGAACGCACAGCCCGTCACACCCCCGATGACGGCGATGTGAGCACGGCTTCCTGAAAGCAAGCGCTCTCGCGGCGCTTGCTTTTGTTCTTTGTGGACGCTGTCAATCAGGCCGGAGAGGAGTGCTTCTATATGGACAAGTCAGCGCATAATGTTAGCCAAGAGAAGACAGGACGGCCACGGCCCGCGTCCCGGCGCGTTGTGCGGTGGACCCCGCTCGCGGCGGCCACCGCGCTCGCGGTCAGCCTGTGTCTCCCCGACGCGGTTCTTTCTCGCGTCCGCCCGCGCCCCGCGCGTCTCGATCGCGTCCCGCCGATCGTCACGCATGAGCCTTCGGTTTCCGCGGAGGCGGCGACCCTGATCGACGTCGACACCGGCCGCATTCTGTACGAGAAAGCGCCCGACCGCAGGATGCTGATCGCCAGCCTGACCAAGATCATCACCGGGTGGATCGCCGTCCGTTCAGGCAAGCTCGATGAGACAGTCACGGTCTCGCCGGATGCCGCGCGCCAGGAGGGGTCTTCGATTTACCTCGCGCCAGGCGAGCGACAGACGCTTCGCGCGCTGACCTACGGCATGATGCTGCGCAGCGGCAATGATGCGGCGACCGCCATCGCGGAGTTTCTTTCCGGTACGACGGCGGCGTTCGCCGGACAGATGAACGCGCAGGTGCGCGGGCTCGGCCTCACGCACAGCCATTTTACGAATCCGCACGGGTTGGACGATCCGCAGCACTACTCGACCGCGCACGACATGGCGGTGATCACGCGAACGGCCCTGCGAGATCCGCTGTTTCGCCGCATTGTCGGCACAAAGCACTACAGCATGCCTTGGCCGGGGGAGAAATGGTCGCGCGAGTTGAAGAACAAGAACAAGCTGCTGTGGATGATGCCGGGTGCGGACGGAGTGAAAACGGGCTACACCCGCAAGTCGGGCCGGTGTCTCGCGAGCTCGGCCACGCAAGACGGGCATCAGGTGGCGCTCATCGTGTTGCGCGACGGCAATGACTGGGTGGATTCCGCGCGCCTGCTGACGTACGGCTTGACGGCTTACGAGCGGCGCAACGTCGCTCAGTTCGTGCACCGGGAGTACCGCGCGAAAGTCCGGTACGGCCTGGCGGCGGACGTCCGTCTGCTGCCGCGTGGGGCGCTGGTCTTTCCCTTGCATCGCGACGAGACGGCGGCCGTCGTCGACAGGGTTGAGAGGCTGCGCACGCTCGTGGCCCCGGTTCGCGCGGGGCAGGTCGCCGGCTATGTGCAGTACAGCCTGCACGGACAGGTGATCGGCCGCCTGCCGCTCGCCGCGGCGCAGGACGTCAAGGCGAAGGGGCTGTTCGGACGGCTGAAGGAACTCTTCTTCTGAAATATGCGCCGCACGTGGCGGTCTACCCGGAAAATGCGGGGTCTATTCACGGTCTCGGGAGAGGAGATCGGGAGTCGATGATGAATATAATATGGTTCGGTCTTTTTGCGGTCGGCCTCGTCGTCGCCGCGTTCACGGGACGCATTGACCAAGTGACGGAAGGCGTGCTCGGCGGGGCCAAGGACGGCGTGCTGGTCTCGTTTGGGCTCATCGGGGTCATCTCCTTTTGGCTTGGCATCATGCGCATCGCCGAGGACGCCGGACTGGTGGACAGCCTGGCGCGTCTTGTGAGCCCGTTCGCACGCTGGCTCTACCCGTCCGTTCCTCCGGACCACCCGGCGATGGGTGCGCTGATCGCAAACATGAGCGCCAATATCCTCGGACTTGGCAACGCGGCGACGCCCCTGGGCCTGCGCGCCATGCGCGAACTTGAGACATTGAATCCGGGAAGCGATACGGCATCCGACGCGATGTGCACGCTGCTTGCGCTCAACACGGCCAGCCTCACCCTCATCCCGGCCACCGTGATCGGATTGCGCCTGGAGTTTCACGCGAAAAATCCGGCCGATATCGTCGGCAGCACGATTCTTGCGACACTGGTTGCGACGGCCGTCGCCATTTGGCTCGACCGCCATTTTCGCGCCCGCTCAGCGGCAGGCGGGCGGAGGAACCGGGCATGATTGCGCTGCTTTCATCCTGGGCTCTGCCCGTGACCCTAGCGGGCATCCTCGTCGCGGGGGCGTTGCGCCGCGTACGCGTATATGACTCGTTTGTGGCAGGGGCGACCGACGGTTTTTCCACGGCTGTCAGCCTGATCCCGCAACTGGTTGCCATGATGGTCGCCGTCAACGTGTTTCGCGCCTCCGGCGCCCTGTCGCTGCTGATTCACGGTCTCGCTCCGCTGCTTGACCGGCTGCGGTTCCCGGGCGAATTGCTGCCGCTGGCGCTGTTGCGGCCCATCTCCGGATCCGGGTCGCTCGCGCTGGTGACCGACCTGTTCAAACACGCCGGCCCGGATTCATTTGTCGGGCGGGCGGCTTCCGTGATGCAGGGCAGCACGGACACGACTCTCTACGTGCTGACCGTGTATTTTGGCAGTGTCGGAGTGCGCCGTCCAAGGTACGCCGTCAAGGTGGGCCTGTTGTCGGATCTGGCGAGCGTGATCGCGTCCGTTATTGCCGTAAGGCTTTTATTCCCATAAAACGCACGTCAAGGAGGACGCCGGTGAATCGGGGCGAACGACTGCAAAAGGTTTTGGCGCAATCCGGGATCGCTTCGCGCCGCGCATGTGAAGAATTGATCACCGCCGGACGGGTTAAGGTCAATGGAGTGACCGTGCGCGAACTCGGTGTCCGCGCGGCGCCGGGCGATCGCATCGAGGTGGACGGGCAGCCTGTTCACGGTCCGCAAAAACCGCTGTACGTGCTTCTGTACAAGCCGGCGGGATGCGTCACGACGGCAAAAGACCCGGAGGGCCGGAAAACGGTGCTCGATTTTCTCAGCGGCCTCGGAGGGCGCGTCTTTCCCGTGGGACGACTCGACTATGAGACGAGCGGCGTCCTTGTGCTCACCAATGACGGCGACTTGTCCAACATGTTGATGCACCCGCGCTACGGGGTCATGAAGGTGTATGAGGCGGTGGTCGCGGGAAGACCGAAAGACGGAGTGCTCCAGACGCTGCGCGACGGAATTGAACTCGACGGCGCGACAACCAGTCCGTGCGAGGTCGCCGTCCTAGGCACAGACGGACGTTCGACGCGGCTTGTCATCACCTTGCACGAAGGGCGCAACCGCCAGGTGCGGCGGATGCTCGATTCCGTTCATCACGCCTGCCTGCGGCTCACGCGCGTGCGTTACGGCGACCTGACGCTGCGCGGACTCCGACCGGGATCCTGGCGCCATCTGCGCCCCGATGAAGTCGCGGGCCTGCGCAGGGCCGCCGCCGCGGGCCGCCCGTTTGCAGACAGGCGGCGCCTAAGGTAATCTAAAAGGGAGAAATGGATAAGGAGGAAATCGCGTGGAGGCAGGTCGCGAGCGGGTCCTTATTGTCGACGACGAGGAGCGGATCCGCCGTTTGGTGCGCATGTATCTGGAAAGAAACGCATTTGACGTCGAGGAAGCCGAGGACGGAGCGGAAGCGTTGTCCAAGGCGTTGAACACGGATTACGCGCTCATTATTTTGGACCTGATGCTCCCCGGGATGGACGGCAGGGATGTCTGTGCAGAGATCAGGCAGTACAAGGATACGCCCATCATCATGCTGACGGCGTCGGGCGATGAAAGCAACCGCGTTCATGGATTTGAGCTGGGCGCCGACGATTACGTGGTCAAACCGTTCAGTCCGCGCGAACTCATCATGCGCGTCAAGGCATTATTGCGCCGCAGTGGAGTTGGCGCGGAGGACAAGCAGGCGGCGGTGGGCCACATTCTCACCTTTCCCGGACTGGTGATCAATGTCGATTCGCGCAAGGTGGTCGTCGAGGAGCAGGAGGTGCTGCTCACTCCCAAGGAGTTTGAACTCCTGCTGTACCTGGCGCAGAGGCCCGAGAAGGTGTTCAGCCGCGAAGAGCTGCTGCGCGACGTGTGGAACTATCAGTTTTTCGGCGACCAACGGACGGTTGACACGCACGTCAAGCGCTTGCGGGAGAAGCTCGGGCGCGCCTCCAACCGCGTGCCGCACCATATTCACACGGTGTGGGGCGTGGGGTACAAGTTTGAGGTGACCGAGTAGTGATCCGGCGGAGCATCGTCCGCAAGCTGTGGCTGACGATCGTCGGGCTGGTTCTGGTCGTGTTGCTGATTCTCGCTCTGTATCTGGCGCAATTCTTTGCGTCGTACGTGCAGGCCGTGCAGCGGCATGACCTGCTGAACCAGACGGACATTGTGGGTCAATTGCTCGAACGCCAACCAACCGCCCGGCTGGAATCGGAGATTGGAAAGTATCTGGAATCGCCTTTCCATAGTCACTTTTACCTTGTTCCGCCACCCTCACAAAGCGTCTATACAAAACGCATGGTCAGCATGCTGTCGCCTTCGGAGCGCTTGGCTCTGGCGCAGGGCGAGGCCATCATCCCGCAGGTCGCTCCGCTCTTTGTCGCGCACCGGGCGCCGTCCGCGGCGCCCGCCCGTCTGTACGCCCTCACCGCCGTTCACAACGCTCTCGGCCAAACGGTCGCATTTGCGGCCCTCACTGAATCCGCAGGCGTTTCGGCGGGCGATCCGGCGCGCACGATCACGAGCCTGATCATCTTTGCCGTGGTTCTGGGTACCTTACTGACGACAGGATTGGCTTTTGTCGTCTCAAAGAATCTGTCGCAACCGCTGATCGAGATGAATGAAGCGGCGGCGGAGATGGCGAAAGGTCACTTCGACATGCGGGTGCGCGTGGTGACGAAGGACGAGGTGGGCCGACTTGGACACACGTTCAACCATGTGGCCGCGGAACTGGAGCGCTCGGTCCGCGCGCTGCGCCAGGAGAAAGAGGAGGTGGCAGGCATCCTGACCGCGATGACCGACGCCGTGCTGGCGTCGGACCTGAACGGACAGGTGACGCTGCTCAATCCCGCGGCCATCCGGCGGCTCGGTCCCGCGCGGCAAGACGCGGGCGACGGCCTGACCCTGCCGCCGGACATGGTGGAGGTGCAGCGCGACGTGGTCCGAGCGCATGACACCGTGGTACGCGAATTCACGTGGCGCGGACACGACCTTGTCGTCACCATGACGCCGCTGTATGAACCTGACGACCCGGAGATGCTGCGCGGTACGCTCGCCGTCGTGCGCGACGTGACGGAAGAACGGGGACTGGAACGGCTGCGCAAGGACTTCGTCGCGAACGTCTCGCATGAATTGCGCACGCCGCTCGCGCTGTTCCAGGGCTACGCGGAGGCGCTGCTCGACGAGTTTGGCGACGATCCGCAGCAACGGCGCGAGATGACGCAGATCATACACGACGAGTCTTTGCGGATGCGCCGCCTGGTCAACGACCTCCTCGATCTCGCCCAGACCGAGAGCGGACACTTCTCCATGCGCCGCGAATGGACGGATGTCACTCCTGTCGCGCGCAAGGTCGCGCGCAAGTTCCAGGCGGTGTGCGCCGAACGCGGTCTGTCCATCGAGGTGCGAAGCGACGCGGATGCGATGGGGGTGTGCGGGGATGCGGACCGCATTGAACAGGTGCTGACCAACCTTACGGACAACGCCCTGCGCCACACGGCGGAGGGGGGCGTCGAAATCGTCGTCGAGCGGCGCGACGGCGCCGTCGTGTTGCGGGTTGTGGATACGGGCGAGGGCATTTCCGGAGAAGACCTGCCGTTCGTGTTCGAGCGTTTCTACAAGGCAGACAAGGCGCGCACCAGGTCGCGGGGAGGAACGGGTCTCGGACTGGCCATCGCGCGCAATCTGATCCGGGCGCACGGCGGGGATATATTGGTGGAGAGCGCTCCGCGGCAGGGTACGACATTTTCCGTCATCCTGCCGCAGGCCAAGGACGCGTGCGACGGCGATTGACGGGCAAAGGCGCCGGTTGCATTGCGCAGCGTTGGGAAGTATGGTGTAGGAAAGGGGATGAATGCGGGTGGCGTGGGTTTACAGCGGACGACTGTACGACAGCGAGTTTCAGGCTGGATGCCTTGCCACGCGCATTCGTGAGGAAGGTTTCTTTTTGGCGGCTCCGCGGCGGTCGCCGCGCTATGTGTACGTGTACCGCACGAAGAGGGGACGCTACGGCGTGAAGTGTTTGTGGTAGACCGTACGGCGGCGCCGGCGCGCGCCGACGGTTCGGGAGTCCACGGCGGCTCCACCCGGCGTCATCGCGGGTGCGCAAGGAACGGATCGCATTCGCCGATCGGAGGAAGAAGCGGAATGTATATGGATGGAGATGCGGCAGACTTTTTGCGGGGCGTGAAGACCATCGCGGTTGTGGGGTTGTCCGACGATCCGTCCAAGGACAGCCACAGGGTGGCGTCCTACCTGCAGGCGCAAGGCTATGAGGTCATTCCGGTGAACCCGTTCGTCGACACGGTGCTTGGCCGTCCGGCGAAAGCGTCGCTGCGCGACATTGAGGGGCCGGTCGACCTTGTGGACGTGTTTCGCAAGCCGGAGGAGATTCCCGCCATTGTTGCGGACGCCATCGCGGTCGGGGCGCGCGGAATCTGGCTGCAGGCGGGGCTGCAGGCGCCGGGGGCGGAGGAATCCGCGCGGGAACAGGGGTTGTTCGTCGCGTCGAACCGGTGCCTCATGGCGGAGCACAGAAGGCTGTTAGGACACATCGCGTTGTGAAATCTCCGGGCGGGAGAGAGGGGCCGGGAGACTTTCGGGAGAGTGAGGATCGACATGCTGACGGATTACCATACGCACACGGAGCGCGGTCCGTACACCGTCCCGTGGCTGGAGAATTTCCTGCGCGTCGCGCACGAGCGCGGGATCGCCGAGTACGGGGTGTCGGAGCACGGATACCGCTTCAGGGAAACGGCGCATCTGCTCGACAACCCGTGGACGCGCGAGCGGCGGACGCAGTCGATGGACGAGTACTGGGGCATGGTGGAGCAGGCCCGAAAGGCCGGACACCACGTCAAGTTCGGTTTGGAGCTCGACTACATACCCGGGAAGGAAAAGGAGTTGGAGGACTTCATCCGGCAGTACCCGTTTGACTATGTGATCGGGTCGGTGCACTGGCTGGGGGACTTCGGCTTCGACCTGTCCGAAATGAAACACCTGTGGTCGGGACGCGACGTCGCGGCGACCTATGACGAGTACTTCGGCATTCTCAGCCGGATGGTTGAGGCCCGTCTCTACGACTTCGTCGGACACGCCGATGTCATCAAGGTGTTCGGCCATGAACCGGACGATGAGGTGTTCCTGAGCGAATGGTACGCTCGTTTGGCGGAACTATTCGCCCGACACGGCGCGGTCGTGGAGATCTCGACCGCGGGTTTGCGCAAACCCGTGGGAAAGATGTACCCCGCGCCAGGCCTGTTGCGCGCGTGCCATGCCAAGAGCGTACCGGTGGTGATCAATTCGGACGCGCACAGGCCCGAGGACGTTGGGGCTGACTACGATCAGGCCGTGGCCTACGCGCGCGGCGCCGGGTACCGGGAACTGACCGTGTTTACGGAGCGCCGGCGGCGCAGCGAGGCCATGGGCTAGAGCGGGAAGGACGGAGGAATGGTTTACAACGCGCGACGGGAGCGGCCGGCGCGCGTTTTTTGCGCCCTCGTCGAAGACAGTCCAGGTGGAGGAAGCTCCTTCTCAGAACACATCTTTATGATAGTTTACAAGACTGTTATGTATTAGATAAATTTATCAATTCAGCTCTTTACAATCTACACATTTGTATAGTATGATATCCGTAGTCAAGATTAATGATACATATTATGATGGGGTGACTGGATTGAGCAAACTTCTTGGTCGCAAGATCCGCCTGCTGCGTCACAGGCGCGGTCTGACCCAGCAGGAACTGGGCTACCGGACAGGGATTTCGACGCCTCATATCAGCTCGGTGGAGCGCGGTCAGCGGCACCCGTCGCTCGATTACGCCATTCGCATAGCGGAGGCGCTTGGGGTCCCGATCGGGTATCTCTGCGACGGAGCGGATGCGACGAACCTGCCGGACGACACGAGCTACGGCGGCCCTGAGGAACTTCCGGGGTACCTGCAAAGCTTCGTGTCGCGCGAGGACGCGCAACCGTATCTGGCGATGGCCCACCGTGTGAGCAGGCTTGACGAGACGGATTACCACGTGCTGTGCGCGATGGTGGAGATCATGGTGCAGCGCAAGAAACTCAAGACGTTCTCCGGCGAGTCGGCGGACTGACTCCGCGGTGGACAGGCTGGGCCCGACAGGTCAGACGAGCGGACCGCGCGCAAACAGCGTTCGAAGGACGGCGCCAACGAACGCTGTTTGCCGGATCTGGTATGGCCGACGAGAGTCAGCGGATGCGCAGCGCGAAGCGTTACTGGACAGTCGCGCTTCCGGTCGCCGTAATCGTGCTCGTTCCGTAGACAAGCGAGACGGTCACGGTGTATGTGCCTGCGGCCAGCCCGGACGGAGCCGCGAAGGTCACGGTGTTGTTGGCGAGAGCCGTCAGGGGCACACTGACGGTCTGAACCGTCGAGCCGTTTTGGGAAAAGGCCGCCGTCATGGATGTCGGGCTCCCCGCCGGCAGGGTGACATTCGACGGAATCGCCACGGACACCGTTTGTGCCTGGGCCGCCGCGACGGCCGCCTTCTGCGCCGCTATCCACTGCGCCGTGTAGTGGATCTGCGCGCCCTGGAGGTCCAGAATGGACTGCTGCAGAGTGGGCAGGGTGTTGTTATACGGATGCGTGTGCCACACGGTGTCAGACGCCTTGAGTTTGGCGGCCATCCATGCGTGGTCCACGATCGAGAGACGCGCCTCCGCTTTTGCGTGATCGCTGGACAGCAGTCGATACATCCGATTGTTGTGATGCGCCTTGTAGACTTTCATCATGGCCCAGTCATGCGCAGCCTGGCCGAGAAGGACGGTCCTGTCGTGCATGTAGGCCGTGTTGTTGACGGTGGGAACCACGGGCTGCGGTATGCTCGGGCGGCTCGTCGCGAGGGATTGTTCCACCGTGTACAGCGCGGCGACCTGTTGCGCGATGTTCTGTACGGCCGACTGGAGCGCGGAGATCTGTGCATTCGTGGTGCTTGAAGCCTGCGCCTGTTGCATGAGGGTCGCCTCATGCTGGACATTGGCCTGATAATGCGTGCTAAATGCACTGTTGACGGTTGTATCCGCGAACGCTCCGGCGCTTATGAGCATGGGCGCCGAGAGTGTGACGGCAGCGAGGCCGAGTGTGATGTTGCGTGCACGTTTGTTCATGAGTGTTGACCACCTTTCTCTGTCAGGCGATTTGATCGCCGATCCGAACGTTCACCGTCGAACCGGTGTGCTTGTCGTGACCGTTTTCAGTCCTGTTCGACAAGGGCAACAATACGGACCCGGCCTTGAAGTTCGCTGAAAGTTCCCGTGGTGAAGTAGTGTAATTTGTATGTAGAGCTTGGGATCGCACGGCTTGCTATTCGCGTCGCAAGTTGTATGCTGGGTGCAGCGCTGTTGCGACAAAGGGAGAGTTGCGCCATGGAAGATGCACCAGACACCACCGTTGCGGGCGCCTCCGTTCGCGAGCCGTTGCACGACGCGTTCGGGCGTCCATTGCGCGATCTGCGCATTTCTCTGACAGACCGATGCAATCTACGCTGCACCTATTGCATGCCACGGGAGGTATTCGGCCCGGACTATGCATTTTTGCCTGAGAGCCGCATGCTGTCATTTCCAGACATCCTGCGCATCGCGCGCGTCTTTGTCCAATCCGGCGTCCAGAAGGTCCATCTGACGGGAGGGGAACCCCTCTTGCGTCGCGGCGTGGAGACACTCGTGCGCGACCTGGTGGAACTGGCGGGCGTGCGGGAGGTCGCCATGACGACAAATGGCGTGGCATTGTCCGCATCGCGCGCGCAACGATTGCGCGATCATGGCCTGCGACGCATCACGATCAGTCTGGACGCGCTTGACGACTCGATCGTCCGCGTCATGAACGGAGTGGGATGCCCTGTTTCCCGGGTGCTCGAAGCCATCTCGGTCGCGGCCGCCGCGGGTCTGGCGCCGGTCAAGATCAACATGGTGGTGCGCCGGGGAGTAAACGACGGAGAAATTGAACCGATGGCGGAGTACTTTCGTGGAACCGGTCATATTCTGCGTTTCATCGAATACATGGACGTCGGTCACACGAATAAATGGCGCCGGGATGAAGTGGTGCCGGCAGTGGAGATTCTGGACCGGATCGGGCGGCGCTGGCCGCTCGAGGAAGTGCCGCCGCGCCATCGCGGGGAGGTCGCGACGCGTTTCCGCTATGTCGACGGAGGCGGAGAGATCGGTGTGATCGCGTCGGTTACGCGGCCGTTTTGCAGTGCCTGCGGAAGGGCCCGGCTGTCATCCGAAGGGATGCTGTACACGTGCCTGTTTGCCGATCACGGGGTTGACTTGACGCCCGCGCTCAACAGCGACCGACCGCAAGAGGAGCTTCGACTGCTCCTTTCCGGGGTTTGGAGCGGGCGTGTGGACCGCTATTCCGAGCTGCGCGCGGACGCGGCTCCGGTTGCGGACCGCGTGGAGATGTCCCGCATCGGGGGCTGACATGGCGCCGCCCGGGCGCGGGTCCCAGCTATGTGCGGCTGGGGTCTCGCGCCCGGGCGGCGACCTCGTGAGAACAGGATTCGTCTACTCGTCTTCAAGCGGCAATTCGATATACACCACGCGGTCCATACCGACGGCGTCGCGGATTGCCGTCACACTCTCGTCCGAAACCGGCCGGTCCACGGCGAGAATCATAACGGCCTGGCCGCCCTCCTGCCGCCGTCCCACCTGCATCGACGCGATATTGACGCCTGCCAGTCCCAGCACGCTGCCCGCGCGCCCGATGATGCCGGGACGATCGCGGTGCCACGTGATCAGCATGGCCGCCGTCGGCGTGATGTCGACCGGAAACCCGTCAATTTCCACCACGCGCATGCCCAGACCGCGAATGTACGTGCCAGCCGCGGACACCTGAGCGCCGTCGAAGCCGTGCAAAACAATGCGCACCCGGTTCCCATGGCTCCCGCCTTTCGGGACCTTGCTCTCGACAACCTCCACGCCCATCTCTTCCGCCACGAGAGCCGCGCTGATCAGATGCACCTCGTCTTCGTAGTGGTGAGCCAAAACACCTTTGAGGGCCGAACGCGTGATGGGATCCACAATGTATTGCGCAGGTTCGCCCTCGTACTGCAGGTGCACCTTCTGCACTGCGCCGCGCATCAGTTGCGACGCCAGGCTGCCCAGCACTTCGCCCATCTCCGTGTAAGGTTCCAACACCTCCCTGAGTTCCTGGGGCAGGGGCGGGAGGTTCACCGTGTGGGGATACGCGCCGCCGCGCAGGATCTGCACGACGCCGTCGGCGACGTCGACCGCGACGTTGACCTGCGCCTCGACCGTCGACGCGCCAAGGTGCGGCGTCGCGATCACTTGCGGATACTCGAGCAGGGGATTGCCGTGTGGCGGCTCTTCCTCGTAGACGTCGAGCGCGGCTCCCGCGACGATGCCGTCGTCGAGCGCCTTGCGCAGGGCTGATTCATCAATGATGCCTCCGCGCGCGCAGTTGAGCACGCGTACGCCGCGCTTCATGATGGCGAACTCCGCATCGCCGAGGATGTGGTGCGTCTCCTTGATCAGCGGTGTATGGACAGTGATGAAGTCGGCGTGGCGGATCGTGTCGTGCAGGCTGGCCGCCTTGACTCCGATCTTCTCGGCGCGCGCGGGGGTGAGAAACGGATCGTATGCGACGACCTGCATGTCAAACGCCTGCGCCCGCTGCGCCACCTCGGCGCCGATCCGGCCAAGTCCGACGATCCCAAGGGTCTTTTTGCGCAGTTCGACGCCGACAAATTTCGTGCGTTCCCATCTTCCTTCCCGCAGGCTCTGGTGCGCCTGAGGGAGGTGCCGCGCCAGGGACTGCATCATGCCAAACGTGAACTCGGCCGTGGTGATCGTATTTCCGTCCGGCGCATTGATGACGAGGACGCCCGCCTTGGTCGCGGCCCGCACGTCGATGTTGTCCACGCCAACGCCGGCGCGGCCGACGACGCGCAGCCGCTTGCCGGCCTGAAACACGTCTGCTGAGACCTTTGTCTGGCTCCTGACCAGCAGCGCGTCAAACTCCGGTATCAGTTCCAACAGTTCAGCATGGCTCGCGCCCACACGAAGCACCACCTCCATGTCGGCAGCTTCATGCAACTTGGCGAGTCCCAGTTCCGAAAGCGGGTCAGTGACGAGTATCCGCTGCATTTACACACACCTCCTGCGCGGCTTTTGAGCCAGCGCTGATAGTTCCTGCGATCAGACCGGCCGTATGCGACAGGCATATGGGGAGACACAATAAAAACCGCCCACCCCTACGCCGTCGTCACGCGTATAGGGGCGAGCGGTTTATCGCCCGCTCGCGGTGCCACCCTAATTCCCATCCAGTCTTTCGGCCGGATGGCTCAATCGGTTATTCACCGAACCGGTAACGCGGTGTCGCGTAATCCGCCTACTCACAGGACGTCGTTTTCGGGGCTCACTCGGGAATGCTTGGTTCGGCGTCGTTCCCCTGGCTCGCACCGTCCGCCAGATCTCTGTCCGCAGCAAACGTGCAGTTCGCTGTCAGTGGGTTGTCCGCCAAATCGTTTCCGTCATCGATTTTTGCTATGTAGTTGCGAACTCATCCGGCCGCAGATGGCGCGGTACAGATGAACTCGTATTTTCTGAGTAGGATACTATATCGGGCAACCGCTCGTCAAGGGGTGAGGCTGTTGGAAACCGCGATCGTCCAGTTGGATGCGGCGCGGGAGCGCTGCGCGCAGGCGCGGCGCATCGTCGCGCTCACGGGTGCAGGAATCAGCGTGGCGAGTGGTCTGCCCACGCTGCATGCCCGCATGGGGGGCCGCTCGTTGCAGGAACTGTTCCGGCTGGACCTCGCACGGCGGCATGTCGCGGAGTACCGCCGCTTCTACGCGACGATGATGCGGTCCTGGACCAGCGCAAGGCCGAATGCCGCGCACATCGCGCTGGCTTTGCGCGGCGTCTCCGTCATCACCCAGAATGTGGACGGACTGCATCAACGCGCTGGATCGCGGGAGGTCATTGAACTCCACGGTGCGCTGCACCGCGTCCGCTGCACAGGCTGCCGTTCGCTGTTCGCCCTCACGCGCAAGACCCTGCATGAGCCGTGCTGCGAAGCCTGCGGCGGCTTGCTTTGGCCGGATCTCGTGCTGGAAGGTGAGACGGTCCACGGTCTGTTGCAGGCGCAAAACCTGGTCAGCACGGCTGATGTGCTGCTGGTAGTGGGCACGCGGCTCACAATGGAACCGGCCCGTCGCCTTCCCCTGGTCGCCCGGCAAAGCGGCATTCCGGTCCTGACGGTCAATGACGACGCGAAGTGGGCCGTGCCCTACCTGCTGCCAGCACCGTGAGACGCGGTTTGGCGGCGGCACGCCGGCAGAAACTCCCCGCAAAACCCCGCGCACAAGCGTGGAAGCCGGCGCGCGCAGCGGTCATTAGAGTTTCCACAGCACCCGTTCTGCAAAGTCGTACGGCGACTCGGTCTCGCTGACGCGTTCGTCTTTCATCAGGTTGACGCACCGGGCGAACACACTCCTTGCCTCTTCCAGGGATGAGAAGTGGAACGGTTCCACGTCGAACGCCTCGTCCGGATCAAAAACGTAGACCAGATAGCCGCCGTCGCTGTCGTGCAGGTCCACCTCAAACGTGTGCAACTCTCCTTCAATCGCTTTTGACAGTGTTACGCGTTCGATCAGTGTGCGCGCGTTCCGCATCCGTCCCAAGCTCCTCTCGACTGGCGCCGCAGGTCTTCGCCGGATCTGCATCTCCCGGCGCAGCGGCGATACGCGTATCGTAGCGGGAAAACCGAAGGAATGCCAGAGCAGAATGACCGTCCTCCGATTCACTCGCATGGTCCTTCATGTATACTGTCGATGAAGGGACATTCGTGTGATCTGGAAGGGTTGACGCACATGCACTACGGACTTCTCACAGATCAGAGCCGTAAGGCCAAAGCCGCCAGGGGCCTGTATGACTACCTCAAACACAAAGCCCGGGGCAAGACCAGGGAGGCTGTCCATGTCGCGCAATGGCAGGCGACCGGCGGCGTGACGGTTGCGTCGGCCGACCGGTTTCGCGTGCTGGAACTCCGCCTGCATGACGAGCACCTGAGTCCATATTTCAAGACCGACATGAACCTGTTCCATCTGCTGATGCTTGACGATTCGGTGGAGATGTCGCTGTGGAAGACCCTGGAAGGTACGTTGTTCGTGTTCGAGGGCCTGCGCGAGAATCCCGAACCGTTTGGCAGCATGGGTCACGATGTGCGGTGACCCTCGAACCGGTCGCTCACACGCGCAGTCGCCGCCTTGATCCAACTGAAGCGGACCAGCCACATCAAGTAGCCGATGAGGGCGATATTGGCCCAGAAGCCGTGCGCCAGAGCGAACGCGTCGTAGGCGCCGTGCAACAGGGCGGGAACGGCGAAGGCCGGCCAAAGCGGCGCGCTTGAGAATTTTGCCTTGCCGAAGTAAGAGCCCATGGCGACGCCGAACAGGCCGTGTGCGGGAACGGCCGTAAACGCGCGGACAAACGCCGTTTGCAGTCCGTCGCTTGTCACATAAAGGATGTTTTCGACGGCCGCGAAGCCCAGGCTGATCGCCACCGCGTACAAGACCCCGTCATACATCTCCGAGAAAATCGGTCTGTGGTACACGAGGCGCAAGAACGCGAAGCCCTTGAATGCCTCCTCTGTGATTCCAGCCACAAAAAACGCCGTGACCAGGGAGGCCACAAAGCCCGTCGGCGGATTGGGCGTGGCCGCGTACAAGTCGAGCAGATAACGCTCGCACAGTCCCGCCGGGAGGACGACGAGCGCGCCGACGACAAACAGCGGCAGCACGCGACGCGGGCGCTCCTTGTGCCGGTCGGCCGCGTACACGACGGCGAGCAGGACGAGCGCCGGAAGAACGGCGGCGAGAATGAGCATATGGTCGGACGCCCCTTCCTGGTGGACATGCGACATGTTGACTGTCACGCGTCCTCTGGTTTCGCATGGTGCTTAGTCTGGCCGTATCCGAAGGGGGAAATGTGCGCAGTGCGAGGGTGGAACCGGGAATTGCTTCATGAGACGGGACTTCCGATCCAGTACAGCTGGGAATTGGACGGAGCCGTTCAAAGCATCAATGACTGGCTGGGACGGCGCGTTCGCATATCGTTTTGCGGCGAACGGCGGTGTATCGCCTGCGGACGTCCCGTTACGAAACTGTTTCAGAACGGTTACTGCTTCCCGTGCGTTACAACGCTTGCGCAGACCGATCTGTGCATGGTCAAGCCGCACGAGTGCCACCTCCATCTGGGTACCTGCAGGGATGAGCAGTTTGCCGCCGGACACTGCACGGTGCCGCACGTGGTGTACCTTGGCGTCAGCAGTCACGCCAAGGTCGGCATCACGCGAAAGCACCGCGAGTTCACACGCTGGGTGGATCAGGGAGCGGTCCGCGCCACGGTCTTTGCGGAGGTTCCCACGCGCAGGGACGCGGGAATGCTCGAGATGGAGATCGCCAAATGGCTGCCGGACAAAACAAACTGGCGCAAGATGGTGCGCGGCGAGGTCGAAGAGGCTGATCTGGCGGCGCTGGCGGACGACGCCGCCTCACGGATTGACAAGAAGTGGTTGCCGTACGTCGTGCACGAGCGCGTCATTCACGAGTTTGTCTATCCCGTGCTTCGCGGCCGGGAACCGAAGCAAAAGTCGCTTTCGCTTGAACGCGCGCCCGTCGAAGGGCCGCTCGTCGGCGCGCGGGGGCAATACCTGCTGTTTGAGGACGGGGTTGTAAACATACGGAAACACGCGGGCATGCTGCTCGAAGTGGTCGCAAACGACTGAGCGACACCCACATGATGGCCGTCCCGCCGGGGAACACTGCTTCCTGACATCGAGTCTTCATTCAGGAAGGGTGGCGGCGATGACCTGGATCTACGAAGCCCGTCTGTACGACTCTCGTTCCGTGGCAAACTACGTGGCGATGTGCGTGCGCGACGATCAGATCCTGCGCGGGCAACGTCAGCCGAATGTGCAGATTTACCGGACGAGCAGGGGCAACTATGGAGTGCGGTACCAGCCATCCCTGCCATGAAAAGCGTCGGCCGTGCGCCCTGATTCGCGCTCTGGAATTGGATTCGCCGCGGCCGCCGTGCTAAAATGGAGTCAAGACTCCCGAACGATGGCGGGGGCGCGATTCTATTGTGAAATACCGGAGGCGAGCAGCGTGCCAGCGTCATACAATATCGTTTTCTGCCAGAAGAACCTGGACCTCTATTCTCAGTCCGTTTATGACCTGCTCAAGCAGCAGTATCCTGACGTCGACATTCAGGTCAAGGACTGTGTCGACAAGTGCGGCATGTGCACGGATGTGCCGTTTGCCCTGCGCGACAACGCGCTGGTCGGGGGGCGCGACGCCCGCGGCCTGTACCGCAAGCTCGAACGCGGCATGCAGTTTCTGTCGCGCCCGCCGCTCCCCGGCACGTGCTCGTACAAGGAGCCGGAACCGCAGCTGACGAGCGTCAAATAGAGCACAGGATAGTCATCTGTCCCCGTCTTACGCGATCGTCCCCGAATATCGTGTCATAGGACGCGAATCGAGGTGGGGGCATGAACGGGCGCAAGACAGGCGCAACACGGGCCACCGCGGGCGGCGGCCGACGCGGTGGCGTGACGGTCCGCCCGGCCGGCTGGCCGACGGCGGCTCCGGGACGGCGGACGGCATTTCCGGACTTTGTGACGATCGTCGACAGATTCCGCGACGCCGTGGTAAACATCGAGGTGATCCCGGACGAGGGACGGATGCGGGGGCGCACCCATGCGCTGCCGTTTGGAATTCCCTGGGACATCAGACCCGATCATGAATCGCGGGCCGTCAATATCGGAACGGGGTTCCTGTTTGATCCGCGCGGCTACATTCTGACAAACGAGCACGTCATTCACGACGCCAGAGAAGTGCGGGTCCTGCGTTTGGGAAAAGACCGCGCGGTCCCTGCACGGCTCATCGGCGCCAATTATGAGCATGACATCGCCGTCCTCAAGGTGGCGCCGCGCAAGGGTGTGCGCGTGTTGCGACTCGGCCGGTCGAAGAACGTGCAGGTCGGCGAGTGGGTGCTCGCGATCGGGAACCCGCTTGGTTTAGATAATTCTGTCACTGTTGGCATCGTTAGCGCCAAGGAGCGACCGATGCAAATTGGCGACCGGACGTACCCGCATCTGCTGCAGACGGACGCGGCCATCAACCGCGGAAACTCGGGCGGACCGCTGATCAACCTGCGGGGAGAGGTAATTGGCATCAACACGGCAGTGAGCCAAAGCTCGCAAGGCATTGGCTTTGCGATCGCCGTTGACGTCGTCCGGGATGCCTTGCAGGGAATGCTTGGAGCAGACTGGACGGGCAGTCGAACGGTGCCGCACGACTGACGTGCGCTCTTTGACACAGACTGGACGCAGATTTCTGTGGCCTTTCTTTCAAGGTGGCATTGCATTTTTATTCACTTGTCGGTATAGTAGACACACAGAGGAAGTGTCCCTAGGGATCCGGCTTCATGTAACTTGAAGACAGGACCAAGCGGGACTGGCGGGCAAGTGCCACACCGTGAGTACAAAAGACTCGGCGGAGAGGTTCCCTGAGGGGGATTGGCTCCGCCTTTTTGCTGGCATCCGGACTTTGCGCGGGGCCCTTGGCCGTTGCGACCGCTCCCTTTGCAGCACCCCGCGGGATTCACCCACATCATATAGCTGGTCGTCATCATCAGGAGGTGGCCGATTTGCCATTTTTAGAATTTGAAGAGCATGATGCCTGCGGAATTGTAGCTTGGGTGGAGAAATCAGGGAAACCTACATTTGACAACATCCTGAGTGCACTGACGGCATTGGACCAGATGAAACACCGCGCGGGATTTGTAGCGGACGAGGGGGATGGGTCGGGCATACTGCTCGATCTCCCGCGCGACATGTGGTTTGACCATCTGGCAAAGGCGGGGATGGAACCCAGGCAGGCGTATTCCGAGCGGTTTGTGGTGGCGCACATTGTCGCGACAGAGGCGATGGAAATCGATCTGGCGGCACTGCCCGGACGGGTGCTGGACGTGCTGCGCGCGCATGGATTCGAGTCACTCCTGCACGTGGCCGATCCGGTCAATCGTGAGGCGCTCGGCCACGCCGGCCTGGCGGAAGGCGTCCACTTCCACCAGTTCGCCATGTTGGCGCCGGGCGGCGGCGAGTCGCGCGCGGACAATGACTGTTTTCGCCTGTTGTTGTCGCTTGAAGAGGAACTCGGGATCCACGTGGCGTCACTGTCTGGCAAAACGGCAGTGTACAAGGTGCGGGGCGACGCGCAAACGCTGCAGGCGTACTTTGATGATTTCCGGCACGAAGGATTCCGCAGCCGTCTGACGATCGGACACAACCGCTATTCGACCAATACGACGACATCGTCGGAACGCGTCCAGCCGTTCACGGCGCTCGGGCACAACGGCGAACTCAATACCATTCACCGCCTGCGCGAAGAGATGCGCATGCTGGACATCCCTGTCGTGCCCGGCGGGAGCGACTCGCAGGATCTTGACCGTTTCCTGCGCGGGCTGCTGCACCAGTACGAGTACAGCCTTGCGGAGGCGCTTGAGATCGCTTTCCCGCCCATCGTGAATGAAGTCAAGCAGATGCGGCCCGAACTGCAGGATCTGTATATGTATATCCGCTCGCTTTGGGGCCCGTTCGCGCAGGGACCGGCGGGAATCGTCTCGCGCGCAGGCGATGAGGCGGTATTCGCTGTGGATGCGCTCGGACTGCGCCCGCTCTGGATGGTCGAAACGCCGTCCAGCCTCGTCTTCAGTTCGGAGCAGGGAGTCGTGTCGCTCCAAGACATGATGCACGATCCGAAGCCTCTGGCCCCCGGTGAGAAAATCCACGTCGAACTCCACGAGGGCGAACCGGTCATCGTGCGCTCCTACGACGAGGTTCAGCAACTCGTTTACGAGCGCATGACGGGGAGACACGCGGTGACCGGATTTGGCCGGGGCATCGCGTTTGGCGGACCGCGAGTGATGGGACCGGTGCATTTGACGCCGAACCGGCACGACGGAACCCGCGACGCGCGCATGGCCGCTTTCGGCTGGGACGTGGAGGATGTTCGCGTCATGGAGGCGCAGGCTTCCAAGGGGGCCGAACCGATCCGGTCGCTCGGATTTGACGGACCTCTGGCCATGCTCGCAGAACAACGCCAGAATGTCGCGGACTTCCTCAAGGAGACAGTCGCGGTTGTGACGAATCCGGCGATCGACCGCGAGCGAGAAATTGAACACTTTTCCACGCGCGTGGTGCTCGGACCCCGTCCGTCGCCGAGCGGCGCGATTCTCGAACACGCCCTTCATTTGGAGTTGCAGAGTCCGATCCTGCTCGGCGGGCACTCGCTTGATGAGCCGGACCGTTATCGCACGCTCGCGCACAAACTTGGCACCCAGTTGTTCGAGGACGTCATTGAATACTTCCAACACTCGGCGGACACGGCCTGTGTGGAACTGTATCCGAGAGTGACCGCCGACGAGACGCTGCAGGACGCGCTCGCGCGGCTTGGCGATGAAGTGAGGGCGGCGGTGCGCAGTGGCGCCATGGTCATTGTCCTGGACGACCGTTTCTCGTTTGACGACGGCGGCACGTTTGTCGACCCCGCACTTGCCGTGAGCGTCGCGCACAAGACCCTGCGCGACCTGCGTCAGGACGGTCAGAGCGCGCGGCGTCTGGCCAGCCTCGTCGTGCGTTCCGGCGCGGTGCGCAACCTGCACGACATCGCCGTCCTGGCAGGTCTCGGGGCGGAGGCGGTATGCCCGTACCTGTACTTTGAAGGCGCGCACGCCTACGACGAGTGGAAGGGCGTCGAGAACGCGTACGTGGCCCTGACCAAGGGATTGGAAAAAGTCATCTCCACGCTTGGGATCCACGAGCTGCGCGGTTACGACCGCCTGTTCTCGGGCGTGGGACTTTCACGCGACGTAGCCGACGTGCTTGAAGTGCGCGCGTTCTTCGATGAACGAGCGCCGGGCTCGACACTCGAAGCGTTCCTTGTCACCGCGCGCCAACGGGCTGAACTGCTCCGGGCGCCGCGGGCGACGGTGGCGCGCCCGTACCAGCTTTGGCCCCGTATCTGGAAAGCCGCCGGCGACGCCGCCGCCGGGACGGGCAGCTACGATGACTTTGTGGCTAAGCTGTATGATCTGGAAGGCAGGCAGCCGGTTTCCCTGCGCCATATCCTCGATCTGAAGGTGGATGAAAACAGCAGCGTCGAGCCTGCGGAGGTCGATCTTTCGGTCGGTGAGCACGCGCTGCCGTTCCTGATCAGTTCCATGTCGTTCGGTTCGCAAGGGGAGACCGCATTTCGCGCGTACGCGACGGCGGCCCAACAACTGGACATGATCTCGCTCAACGGAGAAGGCGGCGAAATCAAGGACATGCTCGGCCGGTACGCGAAGAATCGCGGGCACCAGATCGCCTCGGGGCGCTTCGGGGTCAACGCCGAACTCTGCAACAGCGCCGATCTGCTCGAGATCAAGATCGGGCAGGGCGCGAAACCGGGGGAAGGCGGGCATCTTCCCGGGTCGAAGGTTTCGGTCAAGGTGGCAAACGCCCGTAACGCGCGCAAGGGAACGGACCTGATTTCTCCATCGAACAACCACGACATCTATTCAATCGAAGACTTGGCACAGATGATCGACGAGTTGAAGACGGTCAATCCGCGCGCCAAGGTCAGCGTGAAGGTGCCTGTCGTGCCGGGCATCGGCACGATCGCCGTCGGCATTGCCAAGGCGGGAGCCGATGTCATCACGCTCAGCGGCTTTGACGGCGGAACGGGTGCGGCGAGAATCCACGCGCTCAAACACGTCGGCTTGCCGGTCGAGATCGGCGTAAAACTGGCCCACGAAGCGCTGCTGGACGCGGGAATCCGCGATCTGGTCGAACTGTGGTGCGACGGCGGCATCAAGAGCGGCCGCGATGTCGTGAAGATGGTGCTGCTCGGCGCCAACCGCATCGGATTTGGGACCATGTCCATGATCGCCATCGGATGTACGGGGTGTCGCGGTTGCCACCTTGACACGTGCCACGTGGGTATCGCCACGCAGATCGAGACGCGCGACGAGGCCAAGGATCACGGCCTCAAGGCGTTTGAACCGCGTGAATTGGAGCGCGCGGTCGCGAGTCTGCGCCGGTTCTTTGAAGGCGTCGCGGGCGAAGTGCGCGCGCTCGTCGCCCAACTTGGCGCGACGTCCTTGCAGGAGTTGGTCGGGCAATCCCAGTTGCTGCGGCAGACCAGGGGCCTGGACCGGGTGGACCTGCGGGACCTGATCGACCACCATTCGAGCGCGCCGTATCGGTACATGTACCGCACGGTGCGACCGAGCAGCCTCAGCGCCCATTCACTCACTGCGCAGTTGGGCGAGCAGGCGGTCAGCGCCATGGCGGTGGGCAGCGAGACGCTGTCGTTTGGCGCCGACAGCGTCCATTCCGGCGAGAGGGTGATCGGCGGCATGCTGTCCGGGTCTGTGGTGCGACAGGAGATTCGCGAACGCCGCAAGGGATTGTCCCGCGCGTCGGTCAAGCTCGTGAGTGGGTCGGTCGTCGGCAATGGCTTCGCGGCCTACAACGCGACGGGCATGCACCTGCGCGTGGAGGGCGGCGCACAGGACGGCGTGGGCAAGGGTTCCCTTGGCGGCAAGGTCATCATCCTGCGCGGGCTGAATCGGCACGGCGTGCGGATCAACGGCTGCGTGGGAAAAGGCCTGGCTTACGGGGCGCAACGGGGCCTGTTTATCGTGCAGGGCAATGCCGATTCACGGGCGGGGATCCGCCTGTCGGGCGCGGACGTGATTATTGGCGGAGAGGTCTCGACGCCGCTGGACGATGCGCGGGCCGGCGTGGCCAACCGCGCCAACATGAAAGGCTTCGCGTTCGAGTACATGACGGGCGGTCGGGCGCTCGTTCTGGGCGATCCCGGGCCCTGGATCTGTTCCGGCATGACAGGCGGTGTCGTGTACGTCCGGATTCAACCGGAAATGGGGTTGACCGTCGAGGCCGTCCGCCGGCGAATCGCCAAGGGCGCGAAGGTGTCAATCGTGCGGCTGGACACTGGTGGCATCCTCGATGTGCAGGAACTGCTCAGCGCCTACCAGAAAGAACTGGTCCGTTCCGGGCAGCAAGAGGAGGCGCAACGGCTCGCGCCGCTTTATGAGGCGCCGGACGATCATTTCATGATGATCAAGGCGGGGAGCGGCCAGACGGACCAGGACGTGGCGACGGAGTGAGCGGCCGCAGGTGTGACCGCCATGTGCGGCCGCTCACCAGCCAATCATGAAAATGCGGTTCAATCTGGCGTCTATTTCCCGGGATTGCTTCATATGCTGTTGTTGACGTCGCAAAATGGCGATTGGACATCCTCTTGCAGGGGGTGCAGCGATGCCTGAAGTGAAACGCTTCTATTCATTTGGGGCAAGCGTCTGCCTGGCTCTGTTGGCGGTCACCGCACATGGACCGGCTGGCGCGGCCGCGGCGCGCGGCGCAGCGCCGGGAACCGAAAACGGCGCGAAGTCAGACAGGGGGACACGTCTTCCTCATGCCAGGTTCTCCCTGGCCACCGCATCCCTCGCGCGCGCATTGCAGGACGACCTGACCGGATTCCGTCGGGAATTCGCGCGCACCGCAACGAGCCTCGCCCTGCGCACGAGCCGGAAGCTCGGCGTGCGGCGACTCGCCGCCGCACGGGCGCGCGCGGCGTCAGACAGGACGGCGGTGCGGGGCAATTCCGCCAGGGAGGCGGACGCAACGGTGCGCTGGATTGCACACGCGCGGTTCCGCCGTCCAAGGCTCGGGCGGCCGCTCCATCCGGCGGCGCAGGCGACAGTCGACTCAGCGGTGCGCGGGCCGGGCGGGAGCCAGACGCATGCGGCGGCGCTCTCGATCGGCCAGCGGATCGCGGCGAGCGCCCTGGCCGCCGTCGGGGACCCGTACGTCTGGGGAGGAAACAGTCCGCAAACCGGATTCGATTGCTCCGGTCTCGTGCAGTATGTACTCGCCAAGGTTGGCGTCGCGGCGCCGCGCACGTCGTTTGCGCAATACCGCTTCGGCGTCGCCGTGCCCGTCGGGGCGCTGCAGCCCGGAGACCTGCTGTTCTTTTCAACCTACGCCGCCGGCGCATCCCACGTAGGCGTCTATGTCGGCGCCGGGCGCTTCGTCGATGCGCAAAACTCGTCGACAGGCGTTGTCGTCTCCACTCTCGGCGACCCCTATTTTTCCAGCCGACTGCTCGGCGCGAGGCGCCCATGGAGCGCCCAATCCTCCGCGGGGGCGTAGCGCGCGAGGTAGTAGTGGCGGACACGATTCTCCCTGTACATCGCCGCGAGCAACGCCTCAGGCGCGGCTGGCGCCAGTTGCCGTTGTTCGCGGTACTCCGCGAGATCCTCCAACCGGACCAGCGCTCCGCGGTGCCGGGCGCCAGCGTCGAGGAGTTCCTCCAGAGGGTGTTTCAAGATGGCCTGACGCAAAAAGTTGTGACGGGAGTCGTCTGAGTATACGGTGTACGACCCGTCGGGTCCGATGGTGCAGACACCTTCCGCCGAAAAAAAGTCATCGTTTGGCAACTCCACGAGAATCAGGTACGCGTCATACGCTGTTTGTCTTGAACGGGAACCGTCCACTGTCAAATCCCCTCGCTCACCGTCTGTGGCGTCCATTCCACTATAACCGCCCGCGTCCCGCCAGGCAATCCGCCCCGCAACGCGCGACTGTGCGCGCGGCACACCGTGTGTTGCTCCGGCGTATGGTGTGGGATAGATCCCACGGTGCGACGGCGTGGCGAGGAGGAGTGTAACCCGTGGACTACCATGACGCGCTGGCCGCGCTCGGCATCGGGAGCGCGCATCCCGGTGGTTTTCGCATGACGCTCGCATGGCTGGAAGAGGTTGCGGTCCAGCCGTCCGCAGACGTGCTCGACGTCGGATGCGGCACGGGACGCACGGCCTGTCTGGTCGCCAAACGGTGCGGTTCCACCGTGACCGGCGTGGACATCCGCCGGACGATGGTGGACAAAGCGCGCCGCCGCAACGACGCCATGGGGCTCGACGCGCGGTTTTTGCACGTGAAGCCCGGGCGTCTGCCGTTCCCGGACGGGTCGTTTGACGTAGTTATCGCCGAATCGGTCACCGTGTTCAATCCCGCGCGCCGAATGCTGCTCGAATACGCGCGTGTGCTGCGTCGGGGCGGCGTTCTCGTCGAGACCGAGATGTCGGCCGCAGCGCAGTTGCCGCCGGAGGTGCTCCAGGACTTGCGCGCGGTGTACGGGGCGGCGGAGATTCCGACGGTGCGCGGCTGGAAGGCGTTGATCGCGGACGCCGGGCTGTCCGGCGTTCGCGTGCTGTTTTCCGGGCCGATCTCAGCCCTCATGCCGGAGCCCGATCTGTTGGACGACCATGCGGAGCCCGACCCGGGCGGGGTTTCCGCCCAAGTGGCGAAAGTTACGCAGGCCAACGGCGAGTTGATGGCGCGTTACGCGCATTGGCTGCACTACGCCGTGCTTGTCGCGCACAAGACGTGATTTGGTCTATAATCAAGCGGCCGGAACGTGCGTCAAAGCGCGATGGGCAAAAGGGGAGTGGGCGTGGGTGCTTCCGAATGAGGAGAAGATTGAACGGGCCGTGCGCATGATTCTCGAGGCGGTCGGAGAGGATCCGGACCGGGAGGGTCTCGCGCAGACTCCTGCGCGCGTGGCCCGCATGTACCGCGAAGTGTTCTCTGGATTGCACCGCGATCCAGAGGAAGAGTTGACGACGATTTTCAATGAAGACCACAACGAGGTCGTCCTCGTTCGCGACATCACGTTTTACAGCATGTGCGAACACCACTTGGTGCCCTTTTTTGGGCATGCCCATGTGGCCTACATCCCGCAGGGTTCGCGCATCACGGGTCTGTCCAAGCTTGCCCGTCTCGTGGAGAGCGCCGCCAGGAGGCCGCAACTGCAGGAGCGTCTGACGGCGACCGTGGCCGATGCGCTCGTCTCGAGGCTTGATCCGGTCGGCGTCGCGGTCATGGTGGAAGCGGAACACATGTGCATGGCCATGCGCGGGGTGAACAAGCCCGGCACAAAGACCGTGACGACGGCCGTGCGCGGGCAATACGCGCAGGACGCGCAGTTGCGCGCCGAGGTGTTTGCGCTGATGCGCAGACCCGCGTAGAGAGACCGGACGTTCGGCAGCCGGGTCTGCCGTCCCGGGCGGCGACCCCACTACACCGGGGGCGCGATCAATTTGGGGCGGAACGCGAGAAAATCTCCGGCCACCAGGTGGTATTCGACGGAGCGCACGACACCCTCTACACGATTTCGTTGAGCGGCGCCATGCAGGTGTCCATACACGCACCGTTGCACCGCGAACCGCTCCAGGAGCGCTGAGAAAGGCGTCGGTGATCCGTCCGCGGGCAGGGGCGGATAGTGCATCATGGCGAGCAACGGCTTTCCGGTGCGCGCGCCCTGTTCCAGGGACAGTCGCAGGCGTTCCACCTCGCGGCCGTAGATCCGGCGGTCGTCGTCCGTCAGCCTGTCGCCTCCGGGCAACTCCCAGCCGCGCGTTCCCACGACCGTGACGTCAGGCAGTTCGACGGCGTTGGTCTGCAGCACGTGATCGGAAGGCGCCAGCCTCTGAACCCGCGCGCGCGTACTCCACCAGTAGTCGTGGTTCCCCTTGAGCAGGATCTTGCGCCCAGGCAGTCCCGCCAGAAACGCGATGTCCGGCAACACGTCGATCTCCCGCATGGCCCACGAGATATCCCCCGCGACAAGGATGATGTCGTTGTCCGTGACCGCTTCGTTCCAGGCCGCCTCGAGCCGCTCCGCGTGCCGGCGCCACGCCTCCCCGAAGATGTCCATGGGTTTCATGCTCCCAAACGACAAATGCAAATCTGCGATGGCAAATATGCGAATGGAGCTTGCCCCCTTTCCGGAAGGATTGTACCATGAAAGATGGGGGACAACGCAGTCATCGGAGGTGCCGCCTTGGCGGATCCAGGAGTACCCTCGACTGACGCCGAATTGCTCGCTTTGGTCAGAGAGGTGTCGTTGCGCGACTTTGGCATGGACTTTCATCATGCATGCCGCTTCAATCCGCGGTTGCGGACGGTGGGCGGCCGTTACCTTCTGGGATCTCATAACCTGGAGTTCAATCCGCGCCATGTCGCCGTCCATGGATTGTCCGAGCTGCTCGGCGCCATTCGGCATGAATTGTGCCATTATCATCTACATATTACAAATCGCGGCTACCGCCACGGGGACGAGGAGTTTCGCGAACTGCTGCGGCGCGTCGGCGGCGCGCGCTATGCCACGCCGCTTTGCACGCCTGGCGCCGAGCGGATTGTCGAGTACTGCTGCAGCGCCTGCGGAGCCAAGTACCGCAGGCGCAGGCGGATCGACCTGACGCGCTACGTCTGCGGACGTTGCCGCGGCGCCTTGCGCCAGATGGAAACGGCGGGTCAGCAGGCGGCGCGGCGGTCGCTCGCACAGGACTGAACTACCGGGATGGACGCAGCTTTTACACATCGGGAGGGGATCGTATTACGTGGAGAATCCAAGCTTTGCCACCACGATACGGACGGTCATCGACCTCATGCGTGAATTTCAGCGCGAGACGACCGCCGCGCAGCAGGACGGCGAACTGGCGGTCCGGGTGATGCAACTGTTTCGCGAAGAGGACCTCGGGGGCATCTCGCTGCTCATGGAAGAACAGAAGCTCACCCGTGAGTTTCGGAACGAACTGTCCGTCTTCGTGGAACGCTGGCAGCATCGTTTGCGCGATGTGGAGGAAGGCCGCAGGAGATAAACGGTCTGTACAGAGAGGAGCTTGCGCGATGCTCTCAGACGGTAGTCCAATCGCCAGAGATGAAAGAAAGCGGCGCCTGTTGACGGTTCTGGATGCGTGGCGGGGGCAGATGACCAAGCTGGAGGCGTCCGCCGTCGTGCATTTCCAGGAGCAGAACCTCGAACGCATATCGTCGCTGCTGGCGGAGAAGCGCCGGATCGAACGACGGATTGAACGCGTCAGCGGCTTCATCGCGCGTTACCTGCCTTGAGCGAGGATCTGTTCGTCCGCCGTCTCTCCGGTCTGCAACTGAAGCTCACGGCAGAGCAGTTGAAGGCCGTGACGCACGACGCGGGACCGCTCCTCGTGCACGCGGGGCCCGGCAGCGGGAAGACGGCCGTGATCACAAGCCGCTGCGCGTTCCTGTGTTGGGAACGCGGGGTCCGTCCTGAGCAGATCGCCGTGTTTACCTTTACGCGCAAGAGCGCCGCGGAACTGCGCGAACGGCTCGGCCGGATCGACCCGCTTCTGACGGCTGTCCATGCGGGGACGTTCCATTCGCTGTTCCTGCGCTGGATGCTGCGTGCCGGCAGGGAGAATCCGCACTTGATGACGGCCGCGCAGCGGCAGAAACTGCTTGCGCAGGCGCTCGGCGCCGTCCGTATGCCGGCGCGCAAGGAGGCCGTAGAGGAATTCGAACAACACCTGACGCTGTCCGTGGCCGCGAGGCCATCGCCGGCCGCCCGACGCTTTGAGCCGGCGCTTTTGCTCTACGCACGCCTGAAAGAAGAGCAGGGACTGTGGGACTTCGACGACATCCTCCTTGCCTTTCGCAGACACCTCGCGACGGACGCCGGGTTTTGCGCGGGTCTGTCCGACGCGGTGCGCCATCTCATGGTGGACGAGTTTCAAGACACGAATCCCATTGAGTGGGAGAGCCTTCAGACACTGGCCGCGGCGCGGGCCAACATCGCGGTCGTCGGCGACGACGATCAGTGCATCTATCGCTTTCGCGGCGCCGTTCCCGATCTGCTTCAGCGTTTTCGCGCCCACTTCCCCCGGGCGCGGGAAGTCGTGCTACAGCACAATTTTCGCAGTGCCGATCCCGTTGTCGCCCTGTCCCAGCGACTGATCGCGCACAACCGTGCGCGCAGCGCAAAGAAGACCATGGTCAGTGCGGTTGGGGCGGGTCCGCGACCAACGTGGACCGCCTGGCCCGACACGTTTGCGGAGGCCCGCCACATCGCGGAGGGGACGGCGCGCGCGCTGCGCCGCCACGCAGGCACGGTTGCCATACTGGCGCGGACGCATCAACAATTGGCACTGGTGGCGGAGGCGTTGCGCACCGCAGGTGTCGCTTGCCAGTCGGCGGATCAATCAACATTTCTGTACGATCAGCCCTACGTCGCGCCCGTCGTGCGCCTCTTGCGCGCCGCAAGCCGATCGGTCGACTGCGGGCGGGCCTACGCCGATTATCTGCGCTGGACCGGCGGCCGGCAACGCGCCTCGCAGGCGCAGTGGAACGCCGCCACCCGGGACCAACTGGCCGCGGCGACCCGGGCCGAGTCCACCGATCCGCTGGCCTTGAGCGGCTTCGAACGGCTGCTCGACGTCCTCGCGAACCTGGCGCCGCCGTCGGCCGTCGACCGCATCCTCACGATGTACACACCGTATCTCAGACGTGTGGAACGGTCGTCCGGCGTCAGTCTTGAGACGGCTTTCTGCGCCATGGACACGCTCCTGGACCGCGTCGCGGGGGCGGTTTCGCTCTCGTCGTGGCTGGAGGAGCTCGACGGACTGCACCGCGCGCCGCCCGCGAGCGCCAACACCGCCGCAGATGTGCGGCTGCTGACGTTCCACGGCGCGAAGGGACTGGAATTTGACTGTGTGTACGTGATCGGCTTGCAGGAGGGGTGGACACCGCACGTCAAGGCGCTGATCGACGGGCCGGACGGCGACGGCGCGGCGGCGAATCTGGAAGAAGAGCGCAGGCTTCTGTATGTGGCCGTGACGCGGGCGCGCACGGAACTACACCTGAGCCACGCGCGCCGCACGGGGCACCGCGACACTGCTCCGTCGCGCTTTGCGGTCGAACTTGGCCTGGCGGGGCAGCGCGCCGGGCACAGGTTCGGGGGAACCCGGCCGCCGCAGCGCGAGCAGGTGGCCGCCGTCACCGCTGTTGCCGCGGGCCCTCCCGTGGCGGGCGCACCGGCCTTCCATCGCCTGTTTGGATCGGGAATCATATCTTCCGTAGAGGATATGTTCGCGAATGGACACAAAGTAGGTATAATGTTCAATGGACGGGACATGCGCTACTTCTACTGGGAGTCGGCCGTCCAGGCAGGCCATATTGTGAGTCGGCCGACGGCCGAAGAGGGGAGCCGACAATGAGCGCGACAATATACGATGTAGCCCGCGAGGCGGGGGTGTCCATGGCAACCGTTTCACGGGTCTTGAATGACACCGCGGTTGTCAAGGAGGATACGAAAAAGCGCGTCGTCGACGCGATTGCCAAGCTGTCGTACCGGCCGAACGCCGTTGCGCGAGGACTCGCGAGCAAGAAGACAAAGACCATCGGCGTGATCGTCCCGGACGTCTCGGCGGCGTTCATGGCCGAACTCGTCCGCGGGATCGAGGATGTCGCGCGCATGTATAACTATCATATTATCCTGTGCAATTCGGATGGCACGCTTCAGAGGGAGATTGACTTGGTGGGGACGATGTGGGAAAAGCAGGTGGACGGCGTGATCTTCATGTCGCCCAAGCTGCAGCCGGAACACATCGACACATTTGAAGAGGCGCAACTGCCGATCATTCTGTGCCGCACCGAGGATCCCGAGCGCCGCATCCCATCCGTGAATATCAACAACGTCCAGGCCGCCCGGGAGGCCGTCGCGCTGCTCGCGGGGAAGGGACGCGACCGCATCGCGTTTCTCGGAGCCGCGGTCGAGGAGGCGACGCTCACGGGACGCCGGCGCGAAGGGTACGCGCAGGAGGCGACGCAGAGGGGTCTTTCGACGGTGTACATCGACACGTCGAAGGAGGACTATGCGACCGCCCTGGTCGCCGTTCGCGCGCAGTTGAACATCGACCGGCCCAACGCCATTCTTGCGGCCAACGATGAAATGGCGATCGCCGCGTCGCACGCGTGCGCCGACGCCGGGTTGCGCGTGCCGGATGACGTCATGATCGTGGCGTTCGACAACACGAAACTGACTGAACTCGCGCGTCCGCAATTGACCACGATCGCCCAGCCCATGTACGATTACGGCGCGGTTGCCATGCGTTTTCTCACGAAACTGCTGCGCGACGAACCCGTGTCGACGTACCTTGTGGTTTTGCCCCACCAGATTGTAGAACGCACGTCGACGTTGACGCGCTAGGGGACATGTGAAATTCGAACGGTCCGTCGCAGGTCTGTCGATATATTCGATCGGACTCGGGCCAGGCGCAAACCGGCGCATGCAGCGTGCAAACGAGCGTTGGAATGAAGGTTATCCGGGCCGCCCGCGTTCTTTTGCCGACGCGTGTCTGGCGACAGCGGTGTTCGAACGCGAGCAAAGCGATACGGGCGGCTGGCGCAGGACCGTTGCGCATTTCGGCCAGCGCGTGCATAATGTGCGGTAAGATGGCTGAAGGTCCGCGTTCTCCCTTCGAAAGGATGGGATCCTGATGCGTGTGGATAAGCTCTCCAACAACAAAGTTCGGATCTTCATCAGTTACGAGGATTTGGCGGCGCGTGGCATCGACCGGGAAGAACTGTGGCAGAACGGGAAAAAAGTGCAGGAACTCTTCTTCGACATGATGGAGGTTGCATACGCCGAAGTCGGATTTGAGATTATCGGACCGATCGCCGTCGAGGCTTTCACCATGCCGACGGAGGGCGTCGTCGTCATCGTCACCCAGATCCCCGCGTTGCCGACGGCGCCCCCGGCGCCGGATCCAGCTGCGCGCAGCGAGCCCGCCGAGAGGGATCCTTTCGGTGCGTTTGTGTTTGTGTTTATGGACTTCGAGGACGTGGTGCGCGTGACGCGCGCCCTCTCCGGATTCGGACACCTGTTCTCCTCCCTGTACAGCTACCAGGGACGCTACCATCTCTTTTTCGAGGACGACGCGATCGAGGAAGGCCTGTACGACGCGGTCTGGTCGGTGTTGCACGAGTACGGCGACGTCTCAAATGTGACGCGGGCCGTATTGGACGAATATGGATCCCTGATCAGCGACCGCTTTGCCCTGCAGATGATCCAGCAGTACTTTGCATCGTGACAATCAACCGGACTGGCATCCACAAATGAGAGGATCCCGCGATGCATGACTGAAGATTGGCGCCATGCCACGGCGCGGCATGAACGAGAACTGCTTGACCTTGCCGCGCAGTTTCACGCGTTGCCGGAACCAGCGTACCGGGAGCGCCGGACGGTTGGCGTCTGGGCTCAGTTCGCGGCGCGGCACAGGCTGTTGTACACGACCGCTCTGGACGGCGGCGCACCGATGATTTCACTCGGAGACGACCGGCGCGCCGATACGCGCATCGTGTTGACGGCCGATCTGGACGCCATGGGCATCGCGCGCGGCAACGAGGTGCAGTGGCGCCACCTGTGCGGCCATCACGCCCAATCCACGGCTGTGCTCGGCGCGCTCCTGCTGCTCTCCGCGGTGGGACTGCCACAGGGATTGGTCGTCACCGGCGTGGGCTGCCCGGCGGAAGAGTGCATGCCCGCTTTCGCGGCGGATTGCGACATCCCGTTCATTCCGGGCAAGGCGCGTCTGTTGTCGGATGGCGTCTTCAGTCGCACGACGGCGGTGCTTTCGGTCCACCTGGCCGACGCGCTGCCGCGGCGCGCCGCCATTGTCGCGCACGGCGCCCATGGGGGACTGTGGTTGCGCATCCCGACGGCCCACCCCGCATCGCTGGTGCAAGACGCGGCCGCGCGCATTCTGGGCGGGTGCGCCATCGCGCTGAGCACCGTGCCGTTTTCAGCGTCCGAGTACGATCTGGTCATCGAGACGGCCCCGCATGCGGGCGAGTCGGTGCCAAGGGCCATGCAGGTCATCGCCGCCCTGCACAAAGACGGCGTCGCGGCGAAACTCGTGGCCGAGTATGCGCCGCTGATCCACGAGGAGACGCTGCGCAAACTGGCGCGCAGGGTCATCGACGGGGACAGGGAACCGGTGGAACGGTTGGACGCGCTTTGGCTCGAGGGTATGACCGACCTCGGGGACGTCAGCCAGAGGATCCCAACCCTGCAGGTGTTCGTCGGGGGAACGACGGGCGTGACCCATCAACCCTCGTTTCGAGTGACCGATCCCGGGTTCTCCTACGTCTGGCCCTCCTGGTTCCTGGCGAGGATGGCCTTGGCTGTGCACGCCGCAACTGTGAAGGAGTGAACCGGATCGATGAACATCCTGGTATTGTACGGCGGCCAATCGGCGGAGCGCGAGGTTTCGCTCATGTCCGGACGGGAGGTGGCAAGCGCCTTGCGGGAATCCGGCCACGAGGTCCGGCTGCTCGACTTCGGGCGCGACACGCTCCCGACGCTGTTCCTGGACGCTCCGGACGTCGTATTTATCGCCCTGCACGGCAGACTGGGAGAAGACGGCACCGTGCAGGGGCTCATGGAACTCCTCGGATACCCTTACGTCGGTTCCGGGGTCATGGCCAGCGCGCTTGCGATTGACAAGCGGATGACCAAGCGCATCCTTTCAAAGGAAGGCGTACCGGTCCCGCGGGAATTGTTTGCGACCCGCTCCGCCAGCCAGGACCACGCACAACTCGCACAGACTGCCGGAGAGCAACTCGGGTGGCCGCTCATCATCAAGCCAAACCGCGAGGGCAGCACCATCGGCCTCACGTTGGCCCGAAACGCCCAAGAGGCACAGGAGGGAATCGCCGAGGCCTTTGTGCATGACCCGGAGATCCTTGTCGAGCAGTACGTCCCTGGCATGGAGGTGACAGTCGCGGTGGTGGGGGAGGGCGACACATCCCGTGTTCTGGGAGTCATCGAAATCATCCCGAGTGCGGAGCTGTACGACTATGAATCAAAGTATACGGCCGGGGGAAGCCAGCACATCATTCCGGCGCGCCTTGGGCCACAGGTTTTAGGACAGGTTGAGGCGTTCGCGCTGCTCGCCTATCGCGCGGTTGGCTGCCGCGACTATGCGCGCGTCGACATCATGGTTCACGACGGTCAGCCGTTTGTGCTCGAGGTCAATACCTCGCCAGGCATGACCTCCACGAGCCTGGTGCCAGACGCGGCGCGTGCGTCGGGCATCTCGTTCGCGGACTTCCTGGATGGCCTTGCGCGCAGTGCCCGCCAGCGCGCGAAACCGGGCTGAGAGACGTCCGGTTTCGCGCACACGGCCACGGATTTGACCGCTTTTCCGTGGGGCTGTTATACTGTCCCTGAAGTTCAATAAGTCGCTGGAATGGATAAAGGTGGCGGAAGAATGTCGGAGTTCGACCCCTCGACAGAGAATCTGAACGTGTTGACAAGTACGCAGACAGTCATCAAGGACGCCCTCACCAAACTTGGTTATGGCCAGGAAATGTACGAGCTCCTGAAAGAGCCTTTGCGCGTTCTGACCGTCCGCATCCCCGTGCGGATGGACGACGGGGTCGTGAAGGTGTTTACTGGATATCGCGCCCAACATAACGATGCGGTTGGACCCACAAAGGGCGGGATCCGGTTTCATCCCGATGTATCAGAGCATGAGGTCAAGGCTTTGAGTCTCTGGATGAGCATCAAGTGCGGCATCGCGAATCTGCCGTACGGCGGCGGCAAGGGCGGCGTCATCTGCGATCCGCGGGAGATGTCGTTTCGCGAACAGGAGCGGCTTGCCCGCGGCTATGTGCGCGCGATCAGCCAAATCGTGGGACCTTCGAAAGACATTCCGGCCCCCGACGTGATGACGAATTCGCAGGTCATGGCGTGGATGATGGACGAGTATAGCCGGATTCGCGAGTTTGATTCGCCGGGCTTCATAACCGGCAAGCCGCTGGTGCTCGGGGGATCGCTCGGACGCGACACCTCCACCGCGCGCGGCGTGGCGATCTGCATTCGGGAGGCGGCGCGGGTGCGGGACATTGCCCTCGCGGGCAGTCGCGTGGTTGTACAGGGGTTCGGCAATGCGGGCAGCTTTCTTGCCAAGTTTATGCACGACGCAGGGGCCAGGGTGGTCGGCATCTCGGATGCGTTCGGCGCGCTGTACGATGACAAGGGTCTCGACATTGATTCGCTCCTGGAGCGGCGGGATTCCTTCGGCACCGTGACGAAGCTCTTCAAGAATACCATCACAAATCGGGAGCTTCTCGAACTGGATTGCGACATTTTGGTGCCGGCCGCCATCGAGAACCAGATTACCCTCGCCAATGCGGACAAGGTCCGCGCCAGGATCGTCGTGGAGGCGGCAAACGGCCCAACCACGATGGAGGCCACGCGGATTCTGACAGAGCGGGACGTTCTCCTGGTGCCTGATGTCCTTGGCAACGCGGGGGGAGTTATAGTATCTTACTTTGAGTGGGTGCAGAACAATCAAGGATACTACTGGACGGAAGACGAGGTCATGAACCGTCTGGAGGATCTGATGGTCAAGTCTTTTGAGACAGTCTACAAAACGGCGACGGCGCGAAGCATTGATATGCGGCTCGCCGCGTACATGGTGGGCATCCGCAGGATGGCGGAGGCAGTGGAGCTCCGCGGGTGGGTATGACCCGCTGTACGTGGCGTATACTGGAACCATTCGCGTTGTCGGTGGGGGGTTGCTACGGTGCGTACGGACACAGCAACGGTTCAGGAAGTAAACGGTGAGACGGTCGTCGCGAGCGGCCGTGTCAAGATTCACATCCGCTGCCGCAAATGCGGCGAAGTGTTCATCCTGCGGGGTGTCCGGGATGTCAAGGGGCACGTGGAGACGGGTTTTCGGCGCTGTCTCTGTGACAATGAGCGGGAATTTGATATTGAAACACTGGTGTAGGAGGTGCGGGCGAGGGGACGCGTGACAGCATCCTCTTGGTTACATATGGGATGACCGCACGGTCATCCCGGTGCGGTTCGCGAGTTCTCACGATGCCGCGGACGGTCCGGGCAACGGGAAGTGTCGATGGTACTTCATCGACACTTCCCGTTTTTCTGTCCATGTTGGACATAATTCATCCTTTCCTGTAAGACACTACATCATGGATCTCGCGTGTGGCGCGGCCGTCACGAAACGCGGACGGAGTCATCGCGGTGATTCGGAAAAATCATCTGGATGGAGGGACGCGGTAATGAAGCCTGTTCTCTTGATGCGGGCTGTTCTGGCCCTGCTGTTATTGATCTGCACCGGGTGCGCGGGAAACGCAAGGGCGTCTGCGAGCACTGCGTACACGGCTCCCGGCGCCACTGCGGGACTCTCACAAAACGACGTCAATCTGATGGCCCACGTGGTGTACGGAGAGGCGCGGAACCAGCCGTTTGTCGGCCAGGTCGCGGTGGCTGCGGTCATTCTCAACCGCTATCACAGCAGTCTGTTCCCGCACTCGATACCGGCCATCATCTACCAGCCTGGCGCCTTTACGTCGATTTCAAATGGACAGGCGTGGCTCGGGCTGCATCAGGTCAATATCGAAGCGGCGCTTGACGCGGTCCACGGATGGGACCCGACGCACGGCGCCCTGTACTACTGGAATCCGGCAACGGCAACGTCCAGATGGGTCTGGTCACAGCCCATCATGCTGCGCATCGGGCAGCACGTATTTGCCAAATGAGGGGGCGGAGAGTGTGAAGACGCGACATTACGGCTGGATCGCACCTGCGCTTGCGCTCGGACTGCTTGGCGCGGTGCTGTATGGCTACAATGAAAACAATCAGTCTGGAGCGGCTCTCGCGGCGCTCGACAACCAGTATCAGGCGATCTTTCACGACAGCGTGTCCGCGCAGGACGCCATGGAAGACGCGCTCGGAAAGACGCTGGTGTCCACGCAGTCGATGGCGGTCGCACAGCAGTTGCAAGATGTCGTGCACTATGCTGAAATTGCCCAGACGGACTACTCCAGACTGCCGGCTGGCCTGTCCGGCCACGGCAAAATAGCGGCCTATCTCGGTTCCGTCCGCCTGGCCGCGCAGCGACTGCTCGAAACGCACGTGACGGGCACGACGTTCTCGACGGCAGACCGCGATCTGATGCGCCGCCTGCGCGACGGCGCCCTGCGCGTGGAGCGTGCGATGCGAGAGGTGCAGACCGGGCTCATGGGGTACCACAACGTCTTTGTCGTCTTGTCGGCGGTCTCGATGAACAAGTCGGCACAGCAGCGTTCTTCAGCGTGGAGACAACTGAACCGCCTGCAGGCAACGGCGGCCGCCAATACTGTTGCGACGACGGCTCCAGACGACAACTCTGCCGCATCGTACAGTCTGTCACGGCAGCAGGCGATCGGCGTGGCGCGCGGCTTCCTGCACTCAGGGCTGCACGCGCCGACGAGTGTGCAGGCGCTGGCGGACGGCGTGCACAACGGGGGCTATCTGGTCACGGTGCGCGCAAATGATGCGGCGCGAGTGGCGGTTTCGCCGCACGGCGCCGTGCTGTGGATGCAGCGGGACGATTCGGGCGGCGGCGGTGCCCGGACGACGCTGCGCGTCGCGGTGCGCATTGCGGAACACTTTGCGGCCGCCCACGGCATCTCACACGTCGCGGTGCGGGAAGCAGATTCCTATTCGGGAAAGGCGACGGTCGCCCTGTGTCCGATCGTGCGCGGCGTCATGCTGTTTGACGAACCAGTGCTGATCAAGGAGGATTTGGCGACCGGCGCCGTCATCGGCTATGATGCGACCGAGTATGTCATTGGCGGCCTGCCGCTTCACAGCCTGCGGCCCGCGATTTCGCTGTCCGCCGCGAAACGGGCGGTGGCGCGGGGCATTCACGTGCTGTTCGGCCGCCTGGCCGTGATCACTTCATCCGCCTCAGGCGAGCGGTTGGTCTATGAATTTCTCGGAACGTCGCAGGGACGCGTCTATCGCATCTTTGTCGACGCGCGGCACGGCGGCGTGGTGGACATCCAGAAGGTCGCCGTCGGCGCGGCCGGACTGTCCAGCCTGGCCTGACGGATGTGCGACCGCCGTGCGCGGAGCATGCGTACGCCAACACATCAAGAACATGCGACTCAATCGTGCGCCCGCACTTTGCGCGTAGACCTCCCACGGCGCGGGCACAGACCCGGCGTCAGCGGCTGGCACAGACCTATTTTTCGGGTAGAAAGGGGCTCTTTCCTCTTGCGGCAATCCAATATATAATAGGCGCAGGCTGGTGATGAAACGATGGCTTTGCCGGAAGTGGGCCAGACGGTGTATGTGGACCAACCGCGCCAACCCGTGAGAGGGCGCGCGCGGGTACTGGATCTTCAGGATGGGCTGATGTATCTTGACCGTCCGGTCGGGGAAGCTCACCGCATCGAATTCTCCATGCATGAAGGGGAACAGGTGCGGGTGTCGTATGTGCCTGCCGAGCGTGTGTTATATTATTTTGATGCGAGTGTCGTCGGTGTTCGGGCGCTGGGCATTCTCCCGTCCTTCCAGGTGCGTGCGCCGAGGAAAGAACAGATTGTCCGCGTCCAGAGAAGATCGTTCGCACGGGTGGAACTCCCCTTGTCCCTAGTCGTCATGGTCGTTCCGAAAAGCGATGACGAACGGCCGACGGTGGAAGGGACCGGCTACACGATCGACGTGAGCGGCGGCGGCATGTCGTTTATCTTGAACCAGGATATTGCGTTGGCATCCGGAGATGGTATTGTCGCAAGGCTGACGTTGCCGGACTCCGCTCGCAAAATGGTTGAAGTGGAAGTTGCGGCGGTGATCATTCGCAGCGCCGTACCCGACCGGGACAGACGGCTCGTCTACTCGGCGCGTTTTACCGACATCGCGCCCGCCGTGCAGCAGCGATTTGTCCAACTCGTTTTCCGCCGGCAGATCGAGATTCGCGACAAAATCTAGGGGAACTGTGAAAAAGTCCGCGATGCACTGCGGGTTCGTTCCATATACAGCGTCCCGGGGGATGCGTCCGCCAAGAGGGCGTTGCTTTGGCGTGACCATTCTGGGCCGCGTCGTATCTGACAGGCGGGAGTTGTTTGCGCGCGTGAATATCCAAGTTGCCATTGACGGTCCGGCGGGCGCCGGCAAGAGCACGGTCGCCAGACTGGTGGCGCAGCGGCTGCGTCTCACGTACATTGACTCTGGCGCCATGTACCGCAGTTTGGCGCTCATGGCGTTGCGCCGCGCCGTGGATCCGGATGACGAAGCGGGTCTGGCGGCGCTGGCGGACACCCTCGACGTGACGTTTTCGTCCTCGTTCGACGGGGATCTCGTGACCGTAGGGTCGGAGGATGTGACTGCCGCGATACGGTCCGCCGAGATCGGCCGCCTCGCCCCGCTGGTCGCACGGCACAGCAGCGTACGCGAGCACATGGTGGCGCGCCAGCAGCGGCTGGCCGACGACTGCCACGGGGTCGTCATGGATGGCCGGGACATCGGAACTCACGTGTTGCCGCACGCGCACGTGAAGATCTATCTGACCGCGTCATTGGACACTAGGGCCGCCAGGCGTTATGCTGAACTGGTAAAGCACGATTCGGCCCTGACACTCGACGATGTGCGCAAGACTGTGCACGCGCGCGACAAGGTGGACGGAACGCGGACGGTAGCGCCGATGCGTCCGGCGGACGACGCCGTGATTGTCGACACCACGGCACTGTCGGTGGGTGAAGCCGTGGCCATGATCGCGGCGCTGTGCGACGAGAGGCGCACGCAGTTGGGGGAGCGGTGACATGTACTATTTTGTTCGGTCGCTAGTCCGTTTCGTCCTTCCGCTGCTCTTTCGTGTGTCCGTCACCGGGGCGCAGCTTGTCCCAGAGGAAGGCCCAGTCCTCTTGTGCAGCACCCACGGATCGAACTGGGACCCCATTCTGCTGGGCGCTTCCGTCAATCGGAAGGTGGCTTTTATGGCAAAGGAAGAACTGTTCCGTTTCCCACCGCTTGCCATGCTCCTGCGGACGTTCGACGCCTTTCCCATCCGTCGGGGCGCGGCAGACCGCCAGGCGATGCGCATTGCGCTGGGCCTGCTGGACCAGGGCCGGCTGCTTGTCATGTTCCCGGAGGGACACCGGCGTCCCGGCGCCGAACGCCTGAAAATCGAGCGCGGCGTCGGGATGCTCGCGGCGCGGAGCGATGCGGTGATCGTGCCCGTTCTTCTTCGGGGTTCGTACCGCTGGTTCCAACCGCTGCGCATCACATTCGGCGAACCGTTTCGCATCGAAGCGGCGAGCGAACCGGATGCGTTGGGTGATGGCCCCGGCGCACCCGGTCGCGCCCTGTCGGGGGCGCGCGGCCGGGATCTTGTGGACCGGGCAACAGAGCTTATTGAAACGAAAATGCAGGATTTGATAACCGCCGCGCGCGCTGAACGCGCGTCCGGCGTGCGGAGCGCGCCATGACAGGCTACCTGGAATACGGCTTGGTCGGGCTGCTGATCACAGCGGCGCTGTGGGCGAGCGGAGCCAGGATTCGCGGAGCGCTGGCCGCGGCGCGGGGACCGGACGTCGCCGCAAGGTTCTTCCGCCGTTTCATCGGAGGCGGCGCAGGACTTGCAATCGCCTGTTTTGTTGTGGGATTATTGTACCGCTTGCACACGATTGGATTATCGACCGCGGCGTTGCTGTACGCGCCGGTCGTTGTTCTGTTTGTCGCGGGTATGAAGTGGTTGCAGCCATACCTGCATGAAGGTGAGGGGGATTCGGATCATGAACGATGATGACATTTTAACGACACCGGATGTGGTGGCCATGGAGGCCGGGCAGATCGTTCACGGTACCGTCACACGTGTGGAGAACGATGTCGTGTACGTGAATTTTGGCTTTGAAGCGGAGGGCGCCATCTCCAAACAGGACTGGTCGGCCGCTCCGATCCGTTCGCTTGACGGACTCGCCGCGCCGGGCGATACGGTTCGCGCCGTCATTCGCGAACTGGGTGATAAACCTGTGCTCTCGCGCAAGGCTGCCGTCGATGAGTCGACCTGGCAGCGACTGACCGAGTACCAGGAGATGGGCGAGGTCCTGTCCGTACGGGTCGTCGCGGTGGTCAAAGGTGGACTTGTCGCCGACGTCTCCGGCGTCCGCGCGTTTGTTCCTGCGTCCCTGGTCGACGTCAGGTTTGTCGCGGACCTGTCCGGTTATGAAGGAAAGGACCTCTCGGTCGTCATCACCGAGGTGGATCCGGAGGGCCATAAAGTGATTCTCTCGCACAAGCGGGTGATCGAACTCGATTCCGTGGAGGAGCGCCGTTCCGCCATCTCCCGCCTTGAGGTCGGAGAGGTGATCCACGGCGTCGTCGCGCGTCTGACGCCATTTGGCGCCTTCGTGGACATTGGCGGGGTTGACGGCTTGCTGCACGTCTCGGAAATGTCTTGGTCGCGCGTCGACAAGCCGGAGGACGCGGTGACCGTCGGCCAGTCCGTCAAGGTGACCATTTTGCGCATCGATCCGGAGGCAGGAAAGATCTCGCTGAGCATGAAGGAGGCGCAACCGAGCCCTTGGTCGGCTGTCACCGCACAGTTTCAGCCCGGAGAAATCGTTCAGGGCCTCGTCAAGCGGCTCACGAACTTCGGGGCGTTTGTTGAAGTCGCCCCCGGAATCGAGGGGCTGGTACACGTCTCGCAGATTTCCGACAAACGCATCGCCACGCCCGCCGACGTACTCGCGCCCGGTGAAACCGTGCAGGTGAAAATTCTCGACATCCGGCCGTCCGAGGAACGCATGTCACTCTCGATCCGCGAAGCGGTGCAACGGGAACGCGCACCCGAGCGCCGGCGCCAGCAGTCTTCCTCGCCTGTCGACAAGCAATCCGATCAAGCGCCTGCCACGACGCTCGGGGACCTGTTTGGCGATATGCTGCGCGATCGCTTCCGGTCCTGAGATGAGGCAGGCCGCAAAGGAGCCGAGACGCGATGCCTAAGGTCAGGAGTGTACGGATTGGATCACTGGCGGAAGAACTGCAGATTGAAGCGGGCGATGAGATACTCTCCATCAATGGCCAGCCGATCGGTGATGTCGTCGACCTGCAGTTTGCTTTGGCCGTCGAAGATCTGGAGATCGAGGTGCGCAAGGCCGACGGCGAGGAGTGGTTGATTGAGGCCGAGAAGGGCTATGACGAAACGCTCGGCGTGGAGTGGGAGCACGCAACCGTGGACCGGGTCAAGCTGTGCCACAACAAGTGCGTCTTCTGTTTTGTCGACCAGATTCCGGGGAATATGCGCAAGACGCTCAATATGCGCGACGACGATTACCGCCTGTCGTTCCTGCACGGGAACTTCGTCACCCTGACGAACCTGAAACCCGGCGAACTCGAACGCATCACGGCGCTGCGCATGTCTCCGCTCAACGTGAGTGTGCACACCACCAACCCGGAGTTGCGCGAACGGATGCTGGGAAATCGCCGGTCGGGCGAGATCCTTCGTCAGATCTCCTACCTTGCGGAACACGACATTGAGATGAACACGCAGATCGTACTGTGCCCGGACTGGAACGACGGTGTGGAACTCGACCGCACGATCCGGGAACTTGCCGACTTCTACCCTGCGGTGCGCACGCTGTCCGTGGTACCGGTGGGTCTGACGAAACACCGCGGCGGATTGGCCGAGCTGCGCCGGTGCACGGCGCAGGAAGCGCTGCACGTCGTCGGTCAGGTCGCGTCATGGCAAGAACGGTTGCGTCCCCGCCTCGGCGCCAATTTTGTGCACGCGGCGGACGAATTCTACGTACTGGCGAATGCCGAGGTTCCGCCTGGCGCCTACTATGACGAGTTCGCGCAGACGGAGAACGGGGTTGGACTCACGCGTCATTTTCTCGATGACTTTGACCGCCTGGAATACGAGCTTCCAGCCCGGCTGACGCAACGGCGGCACATTGCCCTTGTCACGGGCGTGTCGGCGCAAAATCCCATCCGTATGGCGGCCGCGCGGCTCTTGCGCGTGGAAGGGCTGCAGGTCGACGTCCACGTGGTCGAGAACCGTTTTTACGGAGCGGAGGTCAGCGTGACCGGCCTCGTGACGGCTTCGGACATCATCCAGCAGTTGCGGGGACGCCTGAACGCCGGCATCCTGATGCTTCCGGACGTCATGCTCAAGGACGACCGCGACGTTTTTCTCGATGACGGAACGGTCGACGATGTCAGGACGCAACTAGGCGTGGACGTGCTGGTCGTGCCGCCGACGGCGAACGGCATGGTCTACGGAGCGCTGGGAGAAACGGGTTCGCTTCCGGTTCGCAGGCGCTACGAGGCGACGCTCGAAACGTCGACGCTGTCGGTGTGACAGTCCGCGCCGCGACCGCCATGCAGACGGCCGCGCAAGATCCGATGTGTGGGGGAGGAATGCAATGACAGCGCCTTTGGTCGCCATTGTCGGCAGGCCCAATGTAGGGAAGTCAACCCTGTTCAACCGGATTGCGGGGGAGCGTCTGGCCATCGTGCAGGACCGGCCGGGCGTTACGCGCGACCGCCTTTACACGCGGAGCGAGTGGCGCCTGCACGCGTTCAATCTGGTGGATACGGGTGGACTCGAACTCGCGGCGGACGATCCGCTGGTCAATCACATCCGCGCCCAGGTCGAGTTCGCCATTGACGAGGCGGACGTCATCTGTTTCGTGGTGGACGGCACCGCGGGGGGGACGGTCCCCGACGCGGAGATCGCCGACCTGCTGCGCCGTTCCGGGAAGCCCGTGGTCGTGGCCGTCAATAAGGTGGACAACCAGGCGCGCCAGGACCTGGTCCACGACTTCTACAGCCTTGGCTTCGACGCCCTGGTCAACGTGTCCGCGGAACACGGACTGGGCATCGGGGACCTGCTCGACGCTTTCCTCGAACGTATGGCGGCGTCCGAAGCGGGCGAGGATGAAGGCGAGGACGAGACGGTCCGGATAGCCGTCATCGGGCGCCCGAACGTCGGCAAATCGTCTCTTGTCAATACGCTCCTCGGAGAGGAGCGGGTGCTCGTCAGCGAACAGGCGGGTACGACGCGCGACGCGATCGACACGCCGCTGACGTATGGCGACCAGTCGTTTATCCTGATTGACACGGCTGGCGTGCGAAAGCGCGGGAAGATCTACGAGCGCACGGAAAAGTACAGCGTGCTGCGCGCCTTGCGGGCGATCGAACGGTGCGATGTCGCCGTGGTGCTGATTGACGCGGTCGAGGGCCTGGTCGAGCAAGACAAGCATGTGGCGGGTTTCGCGCTCGAGGCCGGCAAGGCATTGCTCATAGCTGTAAACAAATGGGACGCGGTCGAGAAGGACACCAAGACCGCCCAAGAATTCGAGCGAAAGATGCGCCTGGAATTGCCGTTCCTGGCGTGGGCGCCGATCATCTTCATCTCGGCGCTGACCGGACGCAAGGTGACGCGCGTTCTGGAAACGGCGGCCGAGGCGGCCGAGAACCATGCGCTGCGCATCGCGACGTCGACGGTCAACACGGTGGTGCAGGAGGCTGTCACCATGGTGCCCCCGCCCACGGACAAGGGGAGGCGGCTCAAGATCATGTACTGCACGCAGATAGGCGTCAAGCCTCCGACATTCGCCGTGTTTGTGAATGACCCGGAACTGATGCACTTTTCCTATCGGCGCTACCTGGAAAACCACCTGCGGGACTCGTTCGGGTTCCAGGGCACTCCGATTCGACTGTCGATTCGGGCGCGGCGGTGAAACCCGGCGGTCATTCCCTGAGCCGTGCTGCGCCACATTCGTTACCGGGGAGGTCGTGAGCAAGTGATCCTTCTTGCATGTCTGGTAGGCTATCTGCTCGGTTCCATCAGCACGAGTTACATTGCGGGCAAAGTGTCCGCGGGAGTGGACATCCGGGAACACGGGAGTGGGAACGCGGGAGCGACCAACGCGCTGCGCGTCCTGGGCTGGCGTCTGGCCGCACTGGTGGCCGTGGCGGATGTGTTCAAGGGAATCCTCGCCGTCGCTTTCGCCAACCTCGTGACGGGAGGATGGCCGACGGCGCTCGCCCTGTCCGGACTCGCGGCGGTGCTCGGGCACAACTGGCCGCTGTTTCACGGATTTCGCGGCGGCAAGGGAATCGCGACGACGATCGGGGCGCTTCTGACCCTGACCCCCGGTCCGACGCTGTACGCCCTGCTCGTGGCGGTTCTGCTGCTCGCCGCGTCGCGCTACGTGTCGCTCGCCGCGCTTGGATTCGTGACATTCGCGCCAATCTTTCAGCTGTTCATGCACGTGCACCCCGTCTATACCGTCGTAACGATTGTCATAGCGCTGCTTGCCTACTGGCGCCATCGCGGCAATATCGAACGGCTGCGCCAGAAAACCGAACGTCGGCTGTCCCTGCGTCCGTAACCCCCAGCCGCCGGGTCTGTGCCGGCCGCTCGCGCGTCCCGTTGCGCCTGCCCAGACAGTGCGGAGGCGCCGCACGACGGACGCGCGACGGGCAAGGGGATACGGGCGGCCCAGCGCGTCTTCGTCCCGTCGCTGGCCCATGGCTGGCTTGCGTGTGACCGTGACGCGGCGAATTTTCATCCTTCGTTGACTCCGCGGCGCCATTGGGGGTCTAATTTGGATGGTCACAGTTCCCCCGGCATTCCGCGGGGCACGGAGGTGGGAGGATGCCAGTCGCAGTCGTGGGGGCGGGCAGTTTTGGGTCGGCGCTGGCATCGGTATTGGCGGCAAACGGCCAGGACGTGATTCTGTACGGCCGTTCGGCGCAGATTGTCCGCGAGATCAACGAAACGCACACCAACGTCCGTTACCTTCCCGGCGTTCCGCTGACACGCGGCATTCGCGCCACCACAGACCTGACGGCGGTGCGCGGCGCGGAGACCATCCTCCTGGTCGTGCCGTCGCAGGCGTTGCGCGCCGCCAGCCGGGCGTTGGCGGCGCTCGAGTGGGCTCCCCAATGTGTGATCCATGCCGTCAAGGGACTGGAAAAGGGCACGGGCATGCGCATGAGCCAGGTCCTGCAGGACGAGTGGACGGGTCTCGATCCGCGTTCGGTTGTCGTGCTTTCCGGTCCGAGTCACGCTGAGGAGCTTTCGCGCGGCCTGCCGACGACGCTCGTTGCCTCGGCCATATCCCGCGCCGCGGCGGAGTACGCGCAGGATCTGCTCATGAACGACCGGTTGCGCGTCTATACCAATCCGGACGTGGCCGGCGTGGAGTTGAGATCGGA
>JAKACX010000090.1 GCA_021821055.1 Bacillota bacterium | reverse complement strand
GTCTGCGCGACTGTCTTATGGCACTTTAGGCAGGCAGCGAATATCCAGAGCGGCGTACCAATTCCGAACTCTCATGATTGAGTCCGACAAGCCGGACCGCCTTTCCCACTTTCCGATACTTCTCCACCACACGCTGGATTCCTGTCACCGAAGCGTGATCCCAGACATGCGTATGCGCAAAGTCAATCACCACGTGCTCCGGATCCTGCGAAATAGCGAACAGGTCAATGAAATGGATCATCGTCCCAAAAAACATCTGTCCGTGAACCGTGTAGACACGCGCGCCATCAGCGTTCACGGAGACGCTCGCATGAATCCTGGCCATCTTCCAGCCAATCAGGACGGCGCTGAGCGCGACCCCCACGAAAACGCCGACGGCCAAGTCACTGGTGGCTACAACCGAAACCACCGTCAGCACCATCACGAGGGACTCGGACTTGGGAATCCGCCGAAGGTCAACGAGCGACTTCCACTCAAACGTGTGGTACGACACCATGAACATGACCCCGACCAGAGCCGCCACGGGAATCAGACTGACCAGAGGGCGCAACGCGACGATCAAAAAAATGAGGAAAGCCCCGGCAATGAACGTGGAGAGCCGCTTGCGCCCGCCATACTCCACATTGAACACTGTCTGGCCGATCATGGCACAACCCGCCATGGCTCCGAAGAATCCCGTCACCATGTTGGCGATGCCCTGACCCCTGATTTCCCTGTCCTTATCACTCTTTGTGCTGGTCATGTCATCCACCACGGTGGCCGTCATCAAGGTCTCCAGGCTGCCGACCAACGCAATGGGCACGGAGTAAGGGATGATAATCGCAAGCGTCCGCCAGTTGAGCGGGACACTTGGGATGTGGAAGTACGGCAAGTGACCTTGCAGGTGCCCGATGGCGCCGACGGTCTCGACGTGCAAGTGAAAGACCGCGCTGATCAGGGTCATGACCACAATGGCGATGATGGCGGACGGAACCGTCTTGGTGAAATACGGAAGTCCAAACACGATGGCGACTGTGACAGCGGCCAGAGTGTAGGCAACCATTCCCTGCCCCTCGATATGGGGCAGTTGCGCCAAGAATATGAGGATCGCCAACGCATTGACAAACCCCGTCACGACACCGTGCGGCACAAACGTGATGAATCGACTCAGTTTGAACGCGCTGATCGCAAGCTGGATTATTCCGGTCAAAACCCCGGCCGCGAGCAGGTACTGATCACCGTGGTCCTTGACCAGCAGCACCATGAGCAACGCTGTCGACCCCGTGGCTCCGGATATCATCCCGATTCGACCACCGAAGATCGAGACCACCACACTGATGATGAAGGCGCCGTAAAGACCCATCATCGGATTGACCCCCGCAATCAGGGAAAACGCGATGGCCTCCGGAATCAACGCGAAAGCCACGGCGATCCCCGCCAGGGAGTCCCTCCTGACATTGGACAGCCATTCCTCTTTGAAATTCTGGACGAACAAACAAGCACCTCTCTCAGACGATCATTTCTACTCCGATGCAACGCTTGTTTGGAATATTAAGACGCCCGGTCATTCTCCAGGCGCCGCGTCCGTTTGTGCAACCATAGTTCGTATTATAGCGTGATGCGGCACTCGGAGGCAAGCGCGGGCAGTGGACCGTCGCACGACACGTCATACGGTGACGTCCAATTCCATCACACGACCTTGCCGTGCCGATCAGCGTCTTTTAAGAAATTCCTAAAGATGATTTTAACTTTCTCATATAGCGCACACCCTCAGCTGTGTACTATAGTTCCATCAGGCACACATAGGGAGGCCCACAGATGTTAACACTCACCAATCATTCTCGGACGCGCAGATGGCTCACCACCGGCAGCGCGGCGACCGCAGCAGCGATGATGCTCTTCACAGGTCCCGCATTTGCAGATTCGACGACCCTGTCCCCGGGTCAGACCGTCGACCTCTACACCTTTTCGTGGTCCAGTACGGCTGATTTCCAGGTCTCGTTCCAAGCCGCGAATGGCGTCTACGCGCCGAACATACCGACCGTGAGCGGAAACCAATTGACAGTTACCCAAACCCCGCTGTCAAACGGAGGCTACAGCGACAAGCTGGAGTTCACCATGCCCAACCTGGGAATCACGTCCCAAGCGATGGACACCGTCATCACGACCGGGGCCGGGACCGTCGTGGCGCGCTTCCAGCCAGTGCAGCCGCCGATCACCGGCGGCTATGGCCTGCCGTTCACATATGACAGCACACCCGTGAATGTCGCCCCTGCAAACAACCTGCCAGAGATTCCGTTCGCCGGGGCCCTGCCCGTCGCTCTTCTCGGGCTCGTCGGCGGCGTCTGGCTCTACCGCGCGAGGCGGGCGGGCGCCAGCCGCTAAGACCGCAGCGAACACAGGGGTTAGGCGAGACCGATCGAGGATCAAGTCCGCGGTCGGGTTATCCCGGCCCCTGTCCACCATGCGTGAAGGCACATCCATTTGGACGCGCCCGATCCGTCCGGCTGGCCGTGCCTCTGTCCCCGCGCCCGACCCGTCCGGCTGGCCGTGCCTCTCTCCCCCCCTCGCGAGGCACGGCCAGCCCGCTTCACTCCATGTTGGTGTGGCGCATGGCCATGCTTCCGGGCGTTTCGCCCATGCGCGACGCCAGGCGCTGAATGAACAGGTCGAACACCATCCACAGGGCCAACTCATACTGACCGCCCATTACGAGGGCCTCGGCGCCTGATTCCGTGCGCGCCAATCGCAGGCGTTCGGCAGGCGGGGCACTTTTCGATCACCCACATCTCCTGTCTGCCAGGCCGACGGCTTCTGCCGCTCCATATCCCCGCACAGGCCGCCCGCATGCCGGCAACAGGGATCGTCGTCCGGCCGGGCGCCATCATCACCCTGTATGCGGATATCAGCAACTACGGACGGGGGGTGAGAAACGTCGCCTTCCAGCCAGCCCTCCTCACGCGAAGCGGCGGTTCGCTCACGTCAGAAGTCCTGCCCCTGTTCACTTGGGAAAACGGCGTCCCTCCCCGTCTCTAGCCGGCTCTCCCCGTTCGCGATCACCGCCGCAATCGTGCTATCATGGACCTGCGGCCGCTTTGCGCCGCGCGTTTTCCGCAGAGAACGGAGGCCCGCCATGCGCGACAAACACATACTGGTCTGCATCGCCCACCCTGACGACGAGGTGTTCTGTTCTGGCACCATCCTGCGCCTCACCGACGCAGGCAATCGCGTGACGCTGGTGGTGGGCACGCAGGGTGAGAAGGGCAGCCACGATCCCGACATGACGCCCGAGCGGATCGCGCAGGTGCGCCGCGCAGAGATGGGAGAGGCGGCGAAGCGGTTGGGCGTCCGCGATGTGGTCCAATTGGACTATCACGACGGCGAACTGGAGTACGCCACCGACCTGAAAGAGACGCTGTTCCGTTTGATCCGGTCCGTGCGGCCTGACGTCGTATTGACATTTGATCCGTGGAAACGGTATGAGATTCATTCGGACCACCGCACGATCGGGTTTGCGATGATTGAAGCCGCTCATCTCGGCGCGAACTGCTGGTACTACAACCGCCAACTCACGGACGAGGTCGTGTGCCATCGCAGCCAGGAACTGTACCTCTTCAACTGCGACGAACCGAACTACTATGTGGATGTCACCGACGTGTTTGAACGCAAGCTGCACGCCGCCGGCGCGCACGCCAGCCAATTTGGCGCCGAGGTCGACGAGCGGCGCCTGCGCTACATTATCAATCAGTTAAACCCCGATGTGCAGATGACGATTGAACCGCTGCACAAGATGTGGCGCTCCAGCCTGTACCTTTAGCGCCCGAACGCGGCGCGCAGCGGACGGGCCGCCCCTTGAACGGGCGCCACTCCGGAATGGACAGTCGCCGACTGCGTCTCACATGTCACCGGGGGAACCGTGATAATCCAAATCAGGGCAGGCTCCAAGGGGTATATATAGCGTCCGACTAGTTACTACTCAGGCGCCTTGATTCGATGGACGGCTTGCGCGGAACTCAGGGGAACTCAGGCGGCATGGACGGCGGGCATAGGCAGCTTAGACCCCCATGGCGCTGACGCGCCGCCAACGAAGGATGAAAATTCGCCGCGTCAAGGTCGCACGCCTGGCTAGCCATGGGCCAGCGCCAGGACGAAGACTCGTTGGGTCGCCCGTC
>JAKACX010000038.1 GCA_021821055.1 Bacillota bacterium | reverse complement strand
GGCGTGACAGACGTGCAGGTCATGCCGGTGCAGGAGTTCCCGGATCCAAACGGCGCGTACAACTGGGGTTACGATACACAGAACTTCAACGTTCCGGAAGGGATTTACGCGACCACCCCCTTGGGCACGGCGCGCATCACGCAGTTCAAGCAGATGGTGGAAAGCCTGCACAAGACGCACATTGGCGTGATCATGGACGTCGTGTACAATCATACGTTCGCCGTCCAGGGATCGGCGTTCAACGCGCTCGTCCCCAGCTACTACTGGCGCACCGACTACGCCGGAAACTACTGGAACGGCTCCGGAGTGGGCAATGAAGTGGCGAGCGAGCGGCCGATGGTGCAGAAATTCATCATCGACTCGCTCAAATACTGGGTGACGCAGTACCACGTCGACGGCTTTCGCTTCGACCTGATGGCGCTGCTCGGGGTCAACACGATGGCAAAAGTGTCGCAGGAACTGCACGCCATCGATCCCGGGATCATCCTCTACGGCGAACCGTGGACCGGCGGCCAGTCCGGATTGAACCCGAGCCAGTTGCTCTTCAAGGGCGCGCAGCAGGGCATGGGCGTCGGCGTGTTCAATGACAATTTCCGCAACGCCATCGAAGGCAACGTCTTTCAGCCGACTGCGCAGGGTTACGCCATGGGCAGCCAGGGCTACGCGCCCGCGATCGAGAACGGCGTCGTCGGGAGCATCCCCTACAACAGTTCGATTCACGACTTTGCCGCCGCGCCGTCCGAAACCATCAACTACGTGACGAGCCACGACAACTACACGCTGTGGGACAGACTCAAGCTGAGCAATCCGACGGCCACAACCGCCATGCGCATCAGGATGGACGAGTTTGCCCAAGCGATGGTGATGACGTCGCAGGGGGTGCCCTTCATGCAGGGCGGCGAAGAGATGCTCCGCACCAAGCAGGGCAACGGCAACAGCTACAACGCCGGCGACGCGGTCAATCAGTTCGACTGGGCGCGCAAGGCGCAGTACATGTCCGTCTTCAATTACAACGCCGGCCTGATTCACCTGCGCGACGCCCATCCCGCGTTTCGCATGACGACCGCGGCGCAGATCGTGCAGAACCTTCAGTTCCTGCCGAGCCCGTCGAACACGGTTGAATTCGAACTCCTGAACCACGCCAACGGCGACAGGTGGAAAGACATCGTCGTCATCTACAATCCGGGCGTGCGCACCAGCTTCCAGATCCCTGCAGGGACATGGTCGGTGGCCGGGACCGTGGGCCAGATCGGCGAACAGCCGCTCGCCCGCGTCACAGGCCAGGTCAGCGTCCCCGCCGTGACCTGCGAGGTGCTGTACCAGAATTAGACCCGGGACACGTTACTGCTCAGGTACCTACCCAGAAAATACGAGTTCACCTGTACCGCGCCATCTGCGGCGCCCGATTGAGTCGCATTTTCATGATTCGCTGGCGTGCGGTTGCGCCACACATGGCGGTCTACCCGGAAAATAGGTCTGGACCAGCCGTTGGGTCTGTGCCAGCCGCTAACGCCGGGTCTGTGCCAGCCGGCAGGTCTGTGCCAGCCGCCCGCATCCCTTTGCTCCTGCTCTGACAGCGCGGCTGCGCCGCACAACTCGCGACGAGCAAAGGGACACGGGCGACCCAGCCTAGCTTCACTAGGCGCACTGCACAATTCTTGTGCTTACGCTGCCGTCTGCCGTCCAAGCCTCCCGCGAGCTATGCACTGATAATCCATATTCTGGAGCGCGCTGATCCCTGTGATTTTCGTAGCATTCTGTAATGAAATATATACTTTCCTCCATATTGGGTGTTTCTAACACGCCTCGCCGTCTGAGTCCCCGAGTTCCGCTCAAGCCGTCTATCCAATCCGTCTATAGAGTCCAGCCATTTTCTCGCTGACCTCACGCGCACCTGAGCAAGGCCCTGGGGCATGGGATAGCTTCCACGACGCGGGCACGGTCTTCATGCCGGACGGGCGGGCAGCGTGCCAGGCGCTGCCCGCCCGTCCGCCTGTTCTGCCTCCGCCTGTTCTGCCTCCGCCTGTTCTGCCTCCGCCTGTTCTGCCTCCGCCTGTTCTGCCTCCGCCTGTTCTGCCTCCGCCTGTTCTGCCCCGCCCGTCCGCTTGCCCTTCCGCGCTTGCGCTGATTCGCATTATATGTTTTAATCCTTGTATATTATAAGATTGTAAGATTAGGATTCGGAGGTCGCTCGTGAAATCACTGCATCATATGCTCTGCACCCTTTCCATTCTGCTCGGTCTTGCCGTCATCGCGCTGGCGGCGCTGTCGTTTCAGCCCGGCGCAGCGCACCTCTCATTTGCTTACACGATCCTGCAGAACAGCCCGCTGCGCCTGTCTTTCGCCCTGACGCCGCTCGCCGGCGTTTTTCTGTTCCCCCTCGGCGTCCTAGGCGCGCTGGCCGGCGTCTATGCCATCGGCTACGGCGCCGAGTACACCGCGCGCGGCCATGGCGTCTGGCTGGACGCCGGCCTGCTCTCCTTCATCGCTTCCATGGCGTTCGTCCTGACAGCCGCGAACGTACTGACGTTCATGATGGGCTGGGAACTCATGTCGGTCACATCCTATCTCCTGGTTGTCTTCGACCACGAGCGACAGGACGCGGTCCGCTCAGGCCTGGTGTACATTGCGATGGCCCAACTGGGATCCGCCTTTCTGCTTGCGGCCTTCCTGCTCCTGTATGTCGCCGCCGGGAGCTTTTCGTTCGCCGCCTTCGCGCGCACTGCGCCCACCCTGCCCCCGGGAGAGCAGACTGCGATCATGCTGCTGGCGCTCGTCGGCCTGTTTCTCAAGGCCGGGATCATGCCGCTGCACATCTGGCTGCCGCGCGCGCATCCCGTCGCCCCAAGCCATGTCTCCGGCCTGATGTCCGGCGTCATGATCAAGCTTGCAATCTACGCGCTGCTGCTGTTCGGATTCACCTGGTTCCACGCCGGCCAGGCCTGGTGGGGCGAACTGATTACCGCCGCCGGAATCCTGAGCGCCGTCGCCGGGGCGTGGCTCGCCAGCCAGGAGACGCGTCTCAAACGGATTCTGGCGCTCGGGAGCATCGACAACATGGGACTCATCACCATGGCGGTCGGCGTGGCCATGACGGGCGCCGCGCTGCACAAGCCCGTGCTGGCCGGCGCCGCTCTCTCCGCCGCCGTCTTTCAGGCGTACAGCCATGCGCTCTTCAAGAGCACGCTGTTCCAGGGCGCCGGCGCGGTGCTGCAGGGAACCCACACCGACAATCTGAACCAACTCGGCGGACTGCTGCGGCGCATGCCTGCAACCGGCGCGAGTGTGCTTGTCGCCCTGCTGTCGTACGCCGCGCTTCCCTTGTCTGCCGGATTCATCAGCGAGTGGATGCTGTTCTCCGCCCTCGCGGACGCCGCCGCGCGCGAACTACACAGCGTGGCGGGACTGTTCGCGGTCGGGGCGCTGCTTTCCCTGTTTCTCACAACTGCGCTCACTGTCCTGTCGGCGGCGCGCATTTTCGGCGTCGCATTTCTCGCCGATCCACGCTCTGAACCTGCTGCCGCGGCCGTTCGGCCTCCATTGTCGATGCGCCTGGCCATGGCGGCCGGAGCCAGTCTGACGGTCATGCTGGGCCTGTTCGCGAGCGGGGCGCTCCACTACATCAACCAGGCGCTGCGAGGCGGTCTGCTGCGTCCGCCTCTGCCGCCGGCAGTTCAGGCAGCCCCTGCGGTGACGCTCACCATCCTGTCGTTTACAGCGCTCGTCTTTGCGCTGTCGAGCGGCGCCCGCCGCACACGACGCTCCCGCACCGCCGCCACCTGGACCTGCGGCGGACAGCGCACTCCGTCCATGTCATACAGCGCGACAGGGTTGTCGCAACCGGCGGCGCACGCGCTGGGCGGCGCGTCGCCAGGCACTTCCTTTGCCATGCGCTACATGTATCGGCCCGCGTGGACCGCCGTGACCCACATCGCGCGGGCCGCCCGCCAGATCCAGAGCGGACATGTGCGCTCCTACCTTGTCTATCTGTTTGCCACGATGCTCGCGCTTCTCCTCATCGCGCGTTGAACAGGGCGCCTACCGTCGACTGAAAGGGGACCGCACCGTTGATTGAACTGCAGATACTCTCCCTGCTCATCCTGGCGCCGCTCGTACACGGCTGGATCAAACGTTGCAAGGCCTACCTTCAGGGGCGCACGGGTCCTTCAGTCCTGCAACCGTATCGCGACCTGCGCAAATTGTGGCGCAAGGAAACCGTGTGGTCCTCGTCGGCGACGGCCATCTCGCGCATTGGCCCGCAGCTTGCGGCCGGGCTCGTCGTCAGCGCCGCCGCGATGCTGCCCGTCGCGGACAGGTCCGGCGGCTGGCTTGCCGGAAGCAGCGTGTTCGCCTTTCTGTCCACGCTCGCTCTGGTGCGGTTTGCCACCGTGCTCGTCGGCCTGGACTCCGGCAGCGCATTTGCCGGGATGGCGGCCGGGCGCGACCTGCTGTTTTCCCTGCTCATTGAACCGACCGTCTTTCTTGCCTTGCTGGCCGTCAGCCTTCCAGGCGCCGCCTTCACCTTCACAGGCATGATCGCCCTACAACAGGCGACAGGCGCGTCCCACCTGGCAATGACCGTGCTGGTCCTGTGCACCCTCGTGATCGTCGCCGTAACCGAGACCGGGCGGCTGCCCGTGGACAACCCCGACACGCACCTGGAATTGACCATGGTGCACGAAGGCATGCTGCTTGAACTGACCGGACGGCAACTCGCCGCCGTCTCGTGGAGCGCACAGGTCAGACAGCTTCTCTGGTTCACCCTGATCGCGGATGTCTGCCTGCCGTTTGACGTCGGCCACAACCCGGGCGCACTGGCTCTCGGTTTCGGACTGCTGCTATGGGCTGCAAAGTGTTTCCTGCTCGCCACGCTGGTGGCCGCTGTCGAGACCGGCGCCGCAAAACTGCGGATCTTCGCCGTTGCGCGCCTGTTGTCGTTCGCCCTGACCCTCGCCGTCGTCGCCGTTCTCGCGGACGCCCTCTTTTGAGCCCGCCATGCGCGGCCCATGCCCGGCGCCATCCGCCGCGCGTCGCTGCCGACCGCGTCCCGATAACGCCAACACACCTCCGGGAGGGATCCACGTGAACATCCTGTTTGACATCCTGACTGTCGCCCTCATCGGCAGCACCAGTTGGCTGATCGCCGTGCGCTACATCGCTTCGGCGATTCGCTGGCTCGCCCTGCAGTCCTTTCTGCTGGCGCTCTTCACGGCGGGAATCGCCCTGACGGCGCACAGGACAGACCTGTACTGGGTGGCGGGGATCACCCTCCTGATCAAGGCGATCGCCATCCCCGCCATCCTCTACCGCGTGATGCAGCGCGTCGGACTGGACCGCCAGACCCGTGTGATCGCGAGACGCGACCGCCTCGTGACGGGCGTCCTCGCCATGTGGCTCGTCGGGTACTACGTCACCCCGCACATCGCGGGGACGCTGGGCCACAAGCCGTACCTCGCGGTCGCGGTCGGCATGCTGCTCGGCGGCGTCCTGACCATGATTGTCCACGAGAAGGCGCTCATGCAGGGCATCGGGCTGATCGTCATGGAAAACGGACTGTTCCTTGCCGCGCTGTCCACCAGTTTCGGCATGCCCTTGCTGGTCGATATCGGCGTATCGCTCGACGTCCTCGTCATCGTCGTACTCATGGGCCTGTTGACGTTGCGCATGGACGAGCAGTTTTCCAGCATGCACATCGACAAATTGAGGAGACTCCGCGGATGACTGCTGCACTGCTTTTTCTCTTGTTTCTCATCCCTCTCTTGACGGCGGCCCTGTGCGCCCCTGCATCTCCGGCACGCGTGCGCGAAACCGTCCACCTGCTCGGGAGCCTCGCGACCGCAGCCTGCGCGCTGCTCATCGTGTCGCAGGTCGTGATGCACGGGCCACAGACGGCCGCCGGAAATTTCTTTTACGTGGATTCGCTCAGCGCCGCCCTGCTGCTCATTGTCATGCTCGTCAGCGTGACGGCGGCGCTCCACTCGATCGGCTACGTACGCGGCGACGTCGCGCACGGCGAACTGACCGAGCGGCGCGTTGGGGGCTACTACGCCTGGTTCCACCTGTTTGTCGCGGCCATGTACTTCGTGCTCGTCGTCAACAACCTCGGCATCGTGTGGGTGGCCATTGAGGCGACAACGCTCACATCCGCCTTTTTGGTCGCCCTGTACCGTAAGGCGGAAGCCCTCGAAGCCGCGTGGAAGTACCTCATCCTGTGCAGTGTCGGGATTGCCTTCGCGCTGCTCGGCCTGATCATTCTGTACGCAGCCGCGGAGTCGTTTTACGGCGCCGGCAATAACCGCCTTGACTTCACCTTCCTGGCCCACACGACGCACGGACTGCCTGGCCACCTCCTGCTGCTGGCATTCGTTCTCACCCTCGCGGGTTACGGAGCGAAAGTCGGGCTTGCCCCCTTGCACTTCTGGCTGCCGGACGCGCACAGCCAGGCGCCGGCTCCGATCAGCGGCATGCTCTCCGGAGCGTTGCTCAACACTGCCCTTTACGGCATCCTGCGGCTCGTCATCATCGTGCAGCACAGCGGCGCGACTCCGCTCGTCTCTGAGTTGTGCCTGACATTCGGCCTGCTGTCCGTCCTCGTGGCGTTTCCCTTCCTGCTGTTGCAGCAGGACGTCAAGCGCATGCTCGCCTACTCGAGCGTCGAACAGATGGGCATCGTCCTCTTTGCCGTGGGCATTGGCGGCGAGGCCGGGTACCTTGCGGCGATCCTGCAGATGTTCAATCACGCCATGACCAAGTCGACCCTCTTTTTTTCTGCCGGCAATCTGACACAGCAGTACCGGACAAAAAACATGTCGCGCATTCGCGGCGCGTTGCGCGCGAGTCCGTTTTCCGGCGTCGTGTTCCTGCTCGCGACGCTCGCCCTCGTCGGGGCGCCCCCGTTCTCCTTGTTCAGCAGCGAATTTGCGCTGTCGGCCGCCGGGTTTGACAACGGCCACGCAATCGTCACGGGCGCCCTTGTCCTGCTCCTTGCGGCCTTGTTCGGCGTGATGATCTTCCAGATGGGCCGCATGCTGTTTGGCGTCCCGCCGCGCGCCGACGTGACGCGGGCCAGCCCCTGGATGACGTGGCCGCTGCTTGTTCCCGTGACATTCGCCCTTGTCTTTGGCGTATTCATCCCACACGCGTTCCAGGCATTGTTTCATCACGCCGCGCTTGTGCTTGCAGGGAGGTTGCCATGATGGTCATTGAAACAGTCGCGCCGTCCGAGATCGGTCAAGTCTGCGCCGCATACGCAAAGCGCGGCTTCCGCCTGCAAACGATGGTCGGAACGGACGAACGGAGGCTCTCCGGCGCCTACGTTGTGCGCTATCTTTTTGTCGACGACGTCGCCCATGAGACGGTTGAATGCCGCGCCACCATTCCCGCGGACAAACCGTCGTATTCCAGCGCCACGCCGCACGTGCCCGCCGCCGACTGGTACGAACGCGAAGTGTTCGATCTGCTCGGCCTCCGTCCCGTCGGCCATCCGCGGCTGGAGCCGCTGGTGCTGCACGGTGAGCGCCTCGGCGAATACTATCCGCTGCGCAAAGACTTCGACATCGCGGCTGAGTTGCCGCCCGTCGTCCGCCGGGTCGCCCCCGCCGCGTTGCCTGACGGCTACTTTGAAGTGCCCGTCGGGCCGATCCACGCCGGCGTGATTGAACCCGGGCATTTCCGCTTCACCATGCGCGGCGAAGTGGTCGAGGCCCTGCGCGCCGACCTGTTCTACACCCACCGCGGGCTTGAGAAACGCGCCGAAGGAATGCCCCTCGCGGACGGTCTGCGCATCGCCGAACAGGCGTGCGGCGTCTGCAGCGTATCGCATGCGCTCTCGTACGCGCAGGCAGTCGAGGCGCTGGTGAACATCGCGCCGCCGCCGGCAGCCGGGTGGATTCGCGTCGTCCTAGCCGAACTGGAACGACTGTACAATCACGTCGGCGACGTCGGCAACATCTGCGCCGGCATCGGCTTCTCCGTGGGCGCCATGCACGGCGCCCGCCTGAAAGAAGAATTGCAGCAACTCAACGACAACGTCGTCGGCCATCGCTTTCTGCGCGGCGCGGTCGCGGTCGGAGGAGTCGCTCAGGGTCTCGGTGCAGCCAAGCGGGACCAGGTCCGTTCGGCGCTGGAACGTCTCACGCCGGACTTCTCGGCGCTGGCGGACGTGATCCTCAGCCACGGGATCGTCTGCGACCGGTTGCGGGACACCGGTCGGTTGACGCCGCAAGCGGCCGCGCGGCTGGGGGTCGTCGGTCCGGCCCTGCGAGCCAGCGGCGTCAGCCGTGATGTCCGCAGGGACGCCCCGTACGCCGCGTACGGGGCGCTGTCGATCGCCGTGCCCACTTACCCCCAGGGCGACGTCATGGCGCGGCTGGAGCAGCGCATCGCCGAGTTCTTCGGCAGTGTCGCGCTCATACAAGAAGCGCTCTGGCGGCTGGATTCGGCCCCCAAGCCGCAACCCGCCGACCTGTGCGCGCCGCTTCCGTCCGCGGCGCCATTCGCCTACGGCGTCGGCGTCAGCGAGTCGCCGCGCGGGGAGAACGTGCACTTCGTCATGGCCAACGAGCACGGCGCCGTGGAGCGGTTGCGCATCCGGTCGGCGTCGTACGCGAACTGGCCCGCGGTCACGTCCGCCGCCGTCGACAATCTGATCGCGGATTTTCCACTCATCAACAAGAGCTTTGAACTCTGCTACGCCTGTTGTGACCGATAGAGGAGAGGAGAATCTTATCGTGTGGAAACTGGCGCGGTACAGAATGGCTGCCGGGATTGCGACGCGCCCGTTGGCCGATATTCTGGCTGATCAGACAGGGGAGTCCGGAGTGCCGAACGAGACAGCGCCGGCAGGGCAGCTCCCGCCAGAGTTGCTGCGGGAATGGCGCAGCCGGCTGCACGGCGCCTTCGGCGGATCTCTGCACTTGCGCCACGTGGACTCAGGATCGTGCAATGCGTGCGAATGGGAATTGACCGCATTGATGAACCCTGTCTATGATATGCAACGGCTGGGCATCGATTTCGTGGCCTCGCCGCGGCATGCGGACGTGCTCGTCGTGACAGGCGGGCTCACGCGCAATCTTGCCGAAGCGGTGCGCCTCACCTACGAAGCCACGGCACATCCAAAGGCCGTTCTGGCTGTGGGGGACTGCGCCTGCGGAGCGGGGTTGCTCGGCCGGACCTACGCGCAATCAGGTCGCGTGGACACGTGTGTGCCCGTGCTCGTGTCCATTCCCGGATGTCCGCCCCACCCGCATCGTATCATCCGTGGACTGCTCGAAGTGATGGCGCGCTTGGAAGAAGCTTAAGATCCGGACTGATCAGGCATACGATCATGCGACCGTGCGAACGGGCTCGTCGTTTCAACATAGACCCCCACGGCGCCGGGGAGGCGCCAACGAAGGATGAAATGTGAACTCAGGGGCGGGCCCCGTGCGCTGTGCCGTCGCGAGTTGTGCGGCGCAACCGCGCTGCCTGAGCAGGAGCAGAGGGATACGGGCGGCTGGCACAGACCTATTTTCCGGGCAGATCGGGGGTTGTCATTTGAGCATGGAGCTTCAGCAGTTCAAGGCGGAGTTCTTCAAGGCGCTGTCACACCCGCTGCGCATTCGCATCCTGGAATTGTTGCGCGACGGAGACAAGTACGTGAATGAACTGCAGGCCCACCTGGGAGTGGACGGCTCGGTCGTCTCGCAGCAGTTGAGCCTCCTGCGCAGCCGAAACATCGTGACAGGCAACAAGGATGGTACGAAGGTCACCTATTCCGTGAAGGATCCCCTCATCTTCGAGTTGCTCGATGTGGCGAGGCGGATCTTCAACAACAACCTCGCCGATACGATCACCATGCTGCAACAGATGGACGGCGGGAACCGCACCCGTGAATGAATACAAGGCGGCGGGATCCCGCACCCACTGCGCGGGGTCCCGCCGCCCTTATCTGGCAATCCGCCCGATCAAGACGGTCAATTGTCGCTGGAAGAAGACGATGCTGCGCCCGATACGCGAGCCGTGAACTTGTCCAACAGGCTGACGTCTGCCCTCGCGGCTTCGCTGTAGTGCTCCGCGTCCTTGCTCACCCGCTTCGCCTGTGAGCGCGACACCGTGGCTACTGCGCTCAGCGCGGCCTCATCGCCCTGGACGACCGCCAGATCCGCCAGATAGCGCTGCTTCGCCTTGCCAATCTCGTGCCCGCCCTCTTTGAGGGCGCTGTTCTCCCGGCCAGTGGAACTGGAGATTGCTGCACGCAAGGCCGATGCGTCCTGTTGCAACGCCTTGAGCGTCGCGAGCACCTGGCTCATGGACGGCGTCGTCGACAATTCCGAGTTGAGCGTCTGCATGTCCGACTGGAGCGCCGACAGGGTCCCTTGGGCCGCCTGCGGCACGCCGCCGTAGACGGAGCCGGTCACGCTCTGACCGCCGCTCGCGCCCCCGGAAACGGCGAGCCAGCCCGCTTCAGCCGTCTTCACCTGCGCCGAGTCCGCGGTGATCAGTTTGTCCAGCATTTGCGCCAGAATCGCCGCGTCCACGCTGCCTTGCGAGCTCGAGCCGCCCCCATGGCGGTCTTTGCTGTGTCCGTGATCAGATCCGCGGCTGTGGTCGCGGTGTACGGCAGGCGCCTCCTTGGCGAACGCCTGCACGGGAACTGCGCCCAATAGGCCTGTTACAACAAGAAGGGCCGAGGCCACCCGCATTTCGCGATTCATCAGTTATACTCCCCTTTTGTCCGCGGCGGCGCGTTTCGTCTCCTGCGCCGTCCGTCGCGGTCTGAAATGGAAGGGTCCCAAAGCAACAAGGACGGCAACGCGCGCACGCGACACGCACGGCTGCTCTCCGCACGGCCAACACGGCGGGAGTCATGGGCATCAACCGAAAAAAACAAGAAACCTTCGGCGGTTCAGCCACCATAGCCTTGCGGCCGTAGGTCTGGAACTTTGCGTCCCCGCCTTTCGGCAGGTTTGCCCTTGTCGTCGCTTCTTGCGAGACCATTCATATGAAATTGACTGATTCACTTATATCACAGTTTCAAAGGGCCGTAAAGCAGGAATTTGACCGCCGCCAACATGTGCGCCGCACTCATCGGAAGATCCCATGCGCGCATGCGGCAAACGGGCGTCCCCGAGGCGTCCGGCCCCGTACACTGTGCCTACCGCACCACTCCCGCCACCGGACTGCTCGGCGCGGCAACGGCCGACCGCGCGATCCTCCCGGCAACAAACGCCTCGCGCCCGCCCTCAACGCCGAGGGCCATCGCTCGCGCCATGCGCACCGGGTCCAGCGCTTTGGCGATGGCCGTATTGACCAGCACCGCGTCCGCGCCCAGTTCCATGGCTAGAGCCGCGTCAGACGGCGCCCCGATCCCGGCGTCGATGACGATCGGCACCCGGCCTGCGGCGACGTCGATGATCCGCCTCAACCGTTCCGGATCAGGCAGTCCCATGCCGGTGCCTATCGCCGAACCGAGCGGCATGACCGTCGCGCAGCCCGCCTCGATCAGACGGCGCGCCACGGTGTGGTCGTCGGTCGTGTAGGGCAGGACGACAAACCCTTCCTCCACCAGCGTCTGCGCCGCCCGCACCGTTTCGACGGGATCCGGGAGCAGGGTGCCGTCTGCCGGAATGACCTCAAGTTTGATCCAGTTGGACAGGCCCGCAGCCCGCGCCAGCCGGGCCGTGCGCACGGCTTCTTCCGCCGTGGCGCAGCCTGCCGTATTTGGCAACAGAAAGTAGCGCTCAGGGTCAATGTAGTCGAGCAGCGATTCCTCGCGCCGATCAAGGTTCACGCGGCGCACCGCGACCGTCACGATTTCGGCGCCCGACGCGTCCAGCGCGTCGCGCATGATGTCAAACGTCGCGTACTTTCCGGTTCCCACCATGAGACGCGAACGAAACTCACGACCCGCCACCACCAGGCGATCGACCGTCGTCATATCATCCACTCCCTCCAGTCAATAAAGCGGGCGTCCTACGCAGTCCGCGCCATCGAACGCCGGCGGCCTCTCAGCCGCCCCCGACAAAGCGGACGATCTCGAGCGCATCCGCCTCGCGCAGGACAGTCACATCATACTGCGCACGCTCCACAATGCGGCCGTTGTGTTCCACCGCCACGCGGTCGTCTCCCAGGCCAAACGTGGACAATACATGCGTGACGCTCGCCCCGTCCGGCAACTCGCGCGTTTCGCCGTTGATCTGCAGTTGCACGGTAACACCCCCCCGTTCGTTCGTCAGACAGCCGACCCGGCGGCAACGCCGTAACCCTCCGGGGGCAGGAACGCGGCCCAGTCCTTGCCCGGCGCCCCACCGTCCACATAGGATGCCACGGCCTCCGCCGTGCAGGGCGCCAGCAGCACGCCGTTGCGCAGGTGCCCCGTCGCGAGAATGATGTGCGGTTCTTCCGGCAGCGGTCCAACAATCGGCTGCCCCGTTCCGACCATCGGCCGCAGTCCCGTCCACGCCCGTTCAAAGTGTGCGTCAGCGAGACCCGGCGCAACCTCGCCAAGAGCGGTCGACAGCTTCTGCAGCGCCCCGACCGTCACCTCGCGGTGATACCCCGCCTCCGGTTCCATCGTGGCGCCCACCACGACCGAGCCGTCCCGCTTTGGCACGAGGTAGACGGCGCCATGCCGATAGACCGTGCGTTGCAGGCGCACGCCGGGCTTGGGGCGCAATGAGAACATCTGCCCTTTCACCGGTCTTGCATGGAACAGCCCGCGCGTCCCGAGCACCTCGTCGGACCACGCACCGGCCGCGACAACCACCACGCTTGCGCCGTAGGTGTCGCGAATCGTGCGCACCAGTACGTGCGACCCTTCCTTGACCACAGACGACACCGCTTCGTCCGCGCGGACGACCGCGACGCGCGACGCCGCCAGCGCCGCCGCCTGGGCCAAGCGCGGGGCAAGCACATTGCCGTCGTCCGGCAGCAGCACACCCCCATGGTGCGGCGCCAGACACGGCTCGAGTTGCGCCACACCGGCGCCGTCCAGCCACTCGCAGCGTTGCCCGGCTTCCAGTTGCCACTGCATCGAGGCTTTCAGTTCCCGCTCTTCCTCAGGCGTCGCGGCCACGCGCAGGATGCCGTTGTTCACCAGTTCGATATCGACGCCCGTCTCGTCGAGCAGCGCTTCGGACAGTTGCTTGAAACGCGAACGACTCTCCACCCCCAGCCGATACAGCGGTCCCGGCTCGTGGATCTCCAGTTGCGCCCCGAGCATCCCTGCGGCCGCCCCGGACGACTGCTCCCCCATGGCGCCGCTTTCCAGCAAGAGGACCGACCGTCCCGCGCGCCCGAGGCGCCTGGCGATGAGCGAACCGATCACACCCCCGCCGACCACGATCACGTCAAAGTTCTTCCCCATAGTCCTCTCCTCTTCCCGCGCACACATCGCATTGTATTGCAACAAGAAACGCGCAAACGCGCACCCGTTTTGTTCGCCGGGCTCACTGCCTTGCCCACACCTCTGGAAAAGCGAACCGCGGCGCAGCCTGCGACCGTTCCATGGCCGAGCGCAGCGCCGCCGCCGCACGCATGGGCTCGGCCGCCGCCAGAACGGCGCCGATCACGGCCACTCCGGCGCAACCCGTGTCCAGCACCGGGTCAATATTCGTGGCGTCCACGCCGCCGATCGCGATGACCGGCAGGCGGACGGCGTCGACCAGGCGGGCAAGCGAGCGCACCCCGCGCGGCGCCTCCGTCCGATGCGACTCACTGGCGTAGATGTGGCCGTACGTCACGTAGTCCGCTCCCTGCGCCTCCGCCGCGACCGCTTCTTCAACACTGTGCACCGACACGCCCACAAGCCCTTGCCAGTGGGCGCGCCCCCGCACGGCGCAGACCGTAGCGACGGGCAGCGAGCGGGCCGCCAGGTGCACGCCGGCCAGATTCGCCGCCAGCGCGACGTCCAGTCGATCATTCACGAACACCCGGCCAAGCAGTTGTTCCTTGGCGAGCAGCGCGCCCACCGCCGTGCACAGCGCGAACACATCGGCCGCCGGCGCCCGTTTGTCGCGGACCTGCACGATGTCCGCGCCTCCCGCGACAGCGTCCGCCAATGTGCGTTCAAGCGGCCCTGTTTGGCGCTGCCTGTCGCTTAGCACGTGCAAAACCGCTCTCGTCATGCGCATCCCCACAATCTCCGCGAACTGCCCGGCGACGGACATCCGGGCAAACAAAAAGCCATACCCAAACTGCAGGTACGGCGGATGTCCACTCTTCATCACGCAAACGTTACCAGATCCCTTTAACCCTATCACGCTGCGGCGCTCACGTCAAACACTTCGTTGCTCACGTCGACGGCCCGTGGGTGCAACAAGTGCTGCGTGAACGCGATGGGCTTCCCGATTGGGTCGACACTTCACATATTGCATCTGCTTGCGTGTGATTGCTGATTGCTTACAGGATTTCCTGTCCAAGAACGAGAATACCGTTCGTAACCATGCGTACCTCCGCTTTATGCCTCGAAAATACCTCCGTCTGGGCCTGTGGTAGCCTCCCGTATCCCTTTGCTCGTCGCGCGTTTCTCGACAGCATTGTCGAGCAGGAGCAAAGGGATACGGGCAACCCAGAAAGCCTTCACTCCACCGCTGGCCCACCGCCGGATCGGCGTGCGGCCGTGACGCGGGGAATCTTCATCCTTCGTTGACGGCGCGCCCGTGCAATCGGAGTCTCAGGAGCCACAAGCACCTCGAGTTTCATGAACAGCTATGGAACCCTGAACCTCCCTCTTGAAAGTCCTGCGTTATGGTTCGGGAGAATCCCTCTAACCGACAAGCGAGGGATGGATTCTGCGGCCTGGGATGTCTTCGTCACCTCTTGTAATTCCTAAGAGTCGATGGCATAGGGTCACCGGAACTTGGTCGATAAGTTGACCGAAGTCGTGAAACAACCAAGGTTTCAGAAGTACTCATACGCCCTTGGCTGGTAGCTCCATGCTACACACGAGTCTATCCGACGCAAGGTTTTTTTGTGCACATTGATTCAGGTAGACTGGTGCGCCGACTCACACCGGACAAATGATTTGGATCCGAATAAATACACGTTCCCGTCGTTTCGTCGGAAAGACTACTGATATGAACGATACCTGTCAAGTCTGAGATGGGTGCGTCTCGCCGTCGACCAGCCAACACTCTCGCTTTCGCTCAACTATGCTGCGGTGTGCGTTTTTGTTGAGTCCACTCCAGCGCCGCTTTCTTGATTTTAAGTTTCATCAAGATACGATTTAGCCACCGTTGCGTCCAATGCATGGTGACCAATAAGATGACGCCTATACTAATTAAGTACAAGACCAGACCGCGGAATATGTTACCCCATGTTTCATTATCAATTCCTTGCAGACGAACGAAAATCGTCGATATTGCCGAAACAAATTGGGCTTTAGTGAAAGACTTGGCGATTACTCCGGATAACTGCGTGAGTTCAGCACTATTTAGGTTCTCATACGCGTTCCATAACCCACCCGACGCAAAGACCAAAATTGTCAGAAGGGAAGTTGCAACTGTTGCGATCAAGGCCAACTGAGAAGAGACGAGCACAGAATTCTTTTCGTGCTGGGCCAATTTTGCATCGATTGCATAGTGAGCCGCCTTTAGTTGATCGTCGGTCAGCTTCTCCGCTTTGTCGATCTCATCCATAAAAACGCCTGCCATACCTTGGTCCATGAAGTCACTTGTCAAGTCACCCCGCATAGGAAATCACTCCTCAATTGGTGCCACGGCGTTCAGCATGACATTGGAAAGTAGGCTCAGAGCACTGCGCGTGTCCTCTGATCCTACGCCGGTAAGGACGCTGACGAAGTGGGAATTTTCCTGCACATCCTTTTCATCTAAAGAAGAACACGGCAGCCTCTTACACCGAAACCTCTTGTCAAAGGACTAGAGTAGCGCACATTAGTTCAGATAGGAGCGCCCTTCGTTCCTATACTACCACAACTTCCCACTATAGTGCCAAGCAGAAGACGTGCGCGGCGTCTGGAAGAAACACTGGCCCAAATAGGACGAGCATCCACAGGGTTGTAAGCACGAGACCCCACCGTAAAACCACGATGGATCGATTCGGAACATGGACCTCCCATCCAGCGAACCGCACCGACCCCAGTGACATCTCCAAACCCGACAGCGCCGCCGACGTCTGCGGGATATGCCTCATCCAGGGAGCCTCCGTCCCATTCCTCTCCCTACGGCTCTTCAGTTCCAGTGACGTTATACTGTTGACTGAGGCGGCCGCCTGTAAGGAAAATAGTAACGCAAAGACAGCATGCCCCACCGTAATCAGATTCACAATCACCTCGTGGCTGATGAGCGGACCACCGCGCCAGTTCTGTGTGATGTGGGAGAACAGCTTGTGCTCGATTTTGTTCCACTTGCTCGTACCGGGTGGGAAATGACAGACTCGGATCTGCAGACCGATGTCATCCGTTTTGACGGGGCTCGTCCAGCAACGCGATGCGGTCTTCACGGGCGGAGTTGACGATCTTTTTTTCAACCAAGTCTGTTCCGTTGTAAGATGGCCAATTTGGGTGTACAGTTCCGCGATCGTATTCTCGTACGCGCTGCGAAGCTTGTTCAACTCTTTTCCCTGCGGTTCGAAGGCATGAGACCAATTCTCCATCGCGATCTCACGCCACTGACGCAGTTGATTGACGTGAACGCAAATTCGCGGCTCGACCCGATACCGGCAGGGTATGGGGAACGCGTGGGTTTGAAAGGGCGCGTGCCCGCCCTGTATTTCGATGACGGCCAACTGCAACGCCTGCAGTTCACCCGAAACGGTGTATACTACCTGCTCTTTGCCGCCAGGGGGAGGTTCCACGGGTGGATTGGCCGCACCGTCCGCGGCTACAGGCCGCTGACAAGCAGACACAACTTGATGTCGATTGCCAACTCGTTTGCGCCACGGACACAGTGGGGTCTGCTCACTGCACGGAAGAAATAGCGCGCCAAACCCCGACCGATCGGACCCAGCGCCGCGCGTTGGCGCTGGGTCCGATGCACTCGACCGCGATGATGTGCCGCAGGCGCCGAGCGGTACAGGCAGCGTCCGGCCAAGACCTCCGGCGGTTGTCGACAGCGCCGCGACGTCACGCGTTATCCAGTGACTGCCACTTAGCCAGGTACTCCTGCGTCACCTTTATGTACGTCGCGTGCGACCATGTCAGGGGAGACACGGACAGGGGACTGCCTGTGAACGGATCGATCTGTTCCGCCATGACGCCTGACGGCAAGGCCCGCCGGATCGCCCAGCGCAGCAGTTCCTCGGGTTCACGCATTTCCTCGCGCGACGCGGCGCGTTCAATCAGCCATTCCGCGTACCACAGCGTGCAGATGAACCACGGGTTGCCTGGCGCCGTCTCCTCATCCTGCGCCACGCGGTAGTACTGATCCCGCCGATAGCGCGCCATGCCCCCGATATCCGTCTTGACCCACAGCGTCTCGCGCAGGTGGCGCATCGTGTTCACCACGCGCTCGTCGCCCGCATCAACCAATCCGAAGTCAAAGACGCCGTACACGCTGCTGTCCGGCTCCATGTCCTGCTCATAGCGCGGCGGGTCGCTGCCCCGCACCGGGTAGACGGCGCGCACGAAGCGCTGCTCTTCCTGATTGTACAGGTGGACCTCCGCCGCCTGACGCACCTCCCGCGCCGCCTGCTCGTACTCCGCCTGACGCTTGGCGTCGCCGTGGTAGCCCGCGAATCGCGCGGCCGTCGCAAGCCCGGCGTAGACGCTTGCCACGGTGAAGGAAAACACGCCGAAACGCTCTTCCCACAGGTCGTACGACGGAGTCGGCAGCCCGTTGGCGTCGCGAAAGCGCACCAGAAAATCGGCCGCCGGAAGGACGAACTTCTCGTAATCGTCCAGGGATTCGTCAAGCGTCCCGGCCGTCTCGTGGTGGTTCCACAGCGCGTATACGACGAGCGCCGTCTCGTCCTCCTGAATGGGCAATTGCGGCTCGCCGCGCTCATCCACCCACGGCAGCCAACTGGCGCCGACCGATTCGTCCGGATTGTACTTGTGCATCAAATACCCGCCGGGCGTGATCACGTGCTTGCAAAAGTCGAAGAAACGCCGGGTGAAGTCGTGGAAGCCGGCCCGGTCAAGAGCGTGCGCCACGAGCGCGCCGTCGCGCGGCCACATGTAGGAGTAGGTGTCCTGCGCGTCCTCCAGCATCGTCGAGTCGTTGGCCGCGATGATCGCGCCGGCGTGGTCCATGTTCGTCCGCGCGATCATCAGACTGTTCCGGTAGTGCTGCGCAATATCCTCCGGCAGCAGGCCGACCTCGTGCCGGTCCCGCGCAATCCAGCGCTGCCAGTACGCTTCAGTCCGGCTCCTGTACGCCTCCGGTCCCGCCGCGCGCAGCGCCTTCTCCAAGGCCAGAATCTCCTCAAGACCCATGCCGAAGCACATCCAGAACCACCCGACGGCCGGCTCCTGCGCGCGCAGCGCCAGATTCAGTTGCAAAACGCCGTCCACGGATCCCTGGGAGATCGGGTGCCCCTCAAGCCTCCCGTCTTCCGCGTCCTTCCACGTGCCCTGCAGGCCGTGAATCCCTTTTTGACCGCAGGCGAACCCGGCGGGCGGCGCGGCGGGCGCATCCTCGCAGAGCCCGGAAAGGGAGATGTAGCGGTGTTCCTTGTAACAGACGAGACCCTGCGTCTCCGGATGGTATAGAATGGTGTTGGCAATCTGGCTGCCGTAGAGGTTGATGTCAAGGTGGAAGAACAAGCGCACTTCGCGCCGTTCCGCCCCCGACGTGTCCTGCACCGACACCCGGCGCAAAAACACGTTGTCGTGCTGGTCGACCAGATCATGGAGGGTGACAATGACGCCGTGACGCGGATGCCGGCACACCAGTTCGGCGATGAGGGCGTTTGGCAGGTACCGTGCCTGCCGCTCCACTTCCGGATCGTCCAGCCAAAAAAACGACCCGTCGACGCTGACGCCGAAACGGGACATGTGGTCCAGCGCGTGATTTTCCTGACCCACGTGCGGATAGTAGATACACCGGATATTGCCGTGCAGGCCGTGATTCACGAGTACATTTCCGTTGCCGACGGGCAGGTCGCGCGCCATTGTACCGATCATCTCCTTGGCAGGTTGCGTACGCAGTTCGTACAGGCACCTGTTCCAGCATAGGCCAAGCCCGTCGGCGGAGTCAAGGAAGGCATTGTCTTGCATACTGCGGAAACCCTCGCCAGAGCATCGCGTCCCCTAAAGGATTTGGCTGTCGGCGCCGCCCGTTGTAGAATGAAACCGGCTCCCGTGGCAGACTGTCCACTGTCACCGCTTCTGTCACCGCTTCCGTCACCGCTTCCGTCGGGGATCCGGCACGGAGTCGGCCACCAATCAGCGAGGGGTGGATTCGCATGCAACCTGCCGAAGATTCGCGCTACTCGCGCCAGATCCTGTTCACGCCCATCGGCCCGGGCGGCCAGGATGCGCTCGGCCTGGCGCGCGTCGCGATCGTCGGGCTCGGGGCGCTGGGCACCGTGCTTTCGACGCAGCTCGCCCGCGCCGGCGTCGGCTACCTGCGACTGATCGACCGCGACATCATTGAACAGTCCAACCTCCAGCGGCAGACGCTGTACGACGAAGCCGACGCACGGGACGCGCTGCCAAAGGCGGCGGCCGCGCGCGACAAGCTCTTGCGCGCAAACTCGTCCGTCAAGATTGATGCGGTCATCGCGGACGTCACCTGGCGCAACGCCGAGGAACTGCTCGGCGACGTCGACGTCATCCTCGACGGAACGGACAACTTCCAGATCCGCTACCTCATCAATGATGTCGCCGTCAAACGCCGCATCGCCTGGGCGTACGGCGGCGCCGTCAGTTCCTACGGCACCGCAGCTTTCCTGCGCCCGGGCGAGACGCCCTGCCTTGTCTGCCTCTTCGGCCCGGACCAGGGCGGCGGGCACGACACCTGCGACACCGTGGGCGTGATCGCCCCGATCGTGTCGGTCATCGCATCGTACCAGGTCGCCGAGACGCAAAAGTACCTCACGGGCCACACGGAGCGCATGGCGCCGGGGCTCCTGACGGTCGACGTCTGGAACAACGAATGGCGCACCATAGGATTCCCGCCGCGCGACGGCGACTGTCCTTGCTGCGGTCTCGGCCGCTTTTCGCACCTTGCGGCGCGCCCCGACGCACTGGCCGTCTCGATGTGCGGCCGGCGGACCATCCAGGTCAAGCCGGAAGCTCCGCTGCAACTCTCGCTGCCCGCGCTCGCCCGACGTCTGTCGGCGGTGGGCCGCGTGCACAGCAATGCCTACCTGTTGCGGTGCGACCTCGGCGACGCGCAGATCAGCGTGTTCGCGGACGGCCGCGCGCTCATCCACGGGGTGGACGATCCCGCGCAGGCGCGCAGCCTGTACGCGCGTTACGTTGGCATGTGACCGTCCGGCGGGCGCAGCCACGCACCGCAGCCGCGCACTGCCGCGCGGTCACCCTGCGCTTGCGCAGGATCGCTTTGGGCCGCCCCTCACGGGGAGACCGGCGTGCCGCCCCTCCCGTCCGCGCTCATCCAGCGATCGGCACGATCCAGAACTGCTCCCGGCGCAGCAGAGCCCCGAGCCCGTCCTTCAGTCCGGGGTCGACGTGCAGTTGCCCCTCAATCTGCTCCATCATCGACTCCGTCTGTGAACGGTGCGCGCGCATGGCCGCCAGCTTCACGTCGAGGACGCTTGTCACGTCGTTCACCAGGTCCGGCGGTCCCAGCGCATCCACGGCGTCGCGGGTGACAGCCGAGCCATAGACGACGGGGCGTTCTTCAGGCGGC
>JAKACX010000037.1 GCA_021821055.1 Bacillota bacterium | reverse complement strand
CGCGGGGCGGACGGCCGCCGCGTTTTGCGCCGGGGCGGACCTCAAGGAACGCAACCAGATGACAGAGCGGGAGGCACGCGACGCGGTTGACGCGATCGGCGCGGCGGTCGGGGCGCTGGCCGCCGTCCCGGCGCCGGTGCTTGCGGCGGTGCGCGGCGTGGCCTTGGGCGGGGGGCTGGAATTGGCCCTGGCCTGCGACCTCCGGGTCGCCGCCGCGGATGCTGTTCTGGGACTCCCGGAGACGCGCCTGGCGATCATCCCGGGCGCGGGCGGCACGCAGCGGCTGGCGCGGATCGCGGGGATTGCCCGGGCGAAGGAATTGATCTTCACGGGACGACGCTTCTCGGGAGCGGAGGCTCTCGCGATGGGCGTGGTCGATCGCGCCGTGCCCGACGACCTGGTCATGGCTGCGGCAGCCGACCTGGCCGGGGAGATCAGCCGCGGCGGACCGCTCGCGCTGCGCGCCGCAAAACAGGCGATCGAGGACGGGTTCGGCGGCACGCTGGCGGCCGGTCTGCAGGTCGAACGGGCGGCCTACGATACGCTTTTGCCGACGGAGGATCGACGGGAAGGGCTGCTGGCCTTCAGGGAGAAGCGGCCGCCTCAGTACCGCGGGAGGTAGGGGAGTACAGCCGCAAGCCGGACTCAGTCGGGCGCGCAACGGTGGGAGGTGCGGTTTTGACGCAGGAGGGCAGGACGACCAAACAGTTGGCAGACGATATTCGGCACGGCGGCGCGGCCCGCTATCACGAGAAGAACCGCGAGGCGGGAAAATTGTTCGCGCGGGAGCGGCTCGCCCTGCTCTTTGGCGAGGACGGTTACGCGGAGGACGGACTGTTCGCCAATGCGCTTGCGGGAGACCTGCCTGCGGACGGCGTGATTACGGGCGTCGGGCGGATTTACGGGCAGCCTGTGTGCTTTGCGGCCAACGATTCGACCGTCAAGGCGGGATCGTGGGGCGCGCGGACGGTGGAAAAGATCATCCGCATCCAGGAGACGGCAATGAAACTGCGGGCTCCGCTCGTCTATCTGGTGGACTCCGCGGGGGCGCGCATCACTGATCAGGTGGAGATGTTCCCGTCGCGCAGGGGTGCTGGCCGCATTTTTTACAACCAGGTGCGGATGTCGGGCATGGCGCCGCAGGTGTGCGCCCTGTTCGGTCCGTCTGCCGCGGGCGGCGCATACATACCTGCATTTTGCGACGTCGTGATGATGGTCGACGGCAATGCAAGCATGTACCTTGGGTCTCCGCGCATGGCGGAGATGGTGATCGGGGAGAAGGTCACCCTGGAGGAGATGGGCGGCGCGCGCATGCACTGTTCGGTCAGCGGCTGCGGCGATATCCTGTGCGCGGACGAGCGCGCGGCCATCGCCGCGGTGCAGCGTTATCTCGGGTACTTCCTGGGGCAGGCGTCGGCCGGCATGGATGCGGTCACTGTCCGGGGCGGCGGTCGGGCGGGCGGCGGCGAACCCACGGCAGGCGACGCCACGGCGGGCGAACCCGCGACAGGCGGAGGATCCAGGACTGGGGAACGCAGTGCGCCGGGCCTGATCTCGGACGTCATTCCCGAGAACCAGAACGCGCCGTTTGACATGTACCGCATCATCGAACGGCTGACGGACGCCGACAGCTTTTTTGAGATCAAGCAGTTGTTTGCCAGGGAGATCATCACGGGCTTCGCGCGCCTCGACGGGCGGGCGATCGGCGTCGTGGCCAATCAGCCGCAGGTCAAGGGCGGCGTGTTGTTCGTCGATTCGGCGGACAAGGCGGCCCGCTTCATCACGCTGTGCGACGCGTATGACATCCCGCTCTTGTTCCTGGCCGATGTCCCCGGGTTCATGATCGGAACGAAGGTCGAGCAGGCGGGGATCATCCGGCACGGGGCGAAGATGATCGCCGCGGTGGTGGAGGCGACGACGCCGAAGATCTCCGTGGTCCTGCGCAAGGCGTACGGCGCGGGATTGTACGCGATGGCGGGGCCGGCGTTCGAGCCGGACGCGTGTCTGGCGCTGCCCGGGGCGCAGATCGCGGTGATGGGGCCGGAAGCGGCGGTCAACGCCGTCTACAGCAACCGGATCGCCGAACTTGACGCGTCCGAAAGGGCGGCTTTTGTGAGCGCGAAGCGCGACGAGTACCGGGCGGATATTGACATCGTCAAGCTGGCCGCGGAACTGGTGGTCGACGCCATTGTCGAGCCCGACGACCTGCGCGCGGAACTGGTGCGCAGGTTTGCGCTCTATGCAAACAAGCGGTTGCCGGACGGTCCGGAGCGCAAGCATGCGGTCCATCCCGTCTGACGGTCCGGCGCGCAAGCACGCGGTCCATCCCGTGTGACAGACCGGTGCGCGTCCGGTGCGCTTTACTTTTTGAAGCGGCGTTGTGTATAGTTACCGTGCATTGTCGTCGATTCTTGCGGGTGCATAGATTCGGACACAGGGTGAGAGGACCGGGCGTGATGAAGCTTTCATACATGCGCAGAGATACCGGAAATGCTTTGGCCGACGCGTATCTCCGGGGTGATGACGCCGCGCTCTCGCTGTATTCTTACGGTGCGCTGAGCCCGGAGGTCGCAAGACGGCGAGTGGACGAACTCGACGCCCGGCGCGCCGGGGGGCGCGCTGGGCTTGTGGCCGCCATTCGCGGGTACATGCAGGCCGTGACGGGCGTCTCGGCCGGAGCGCGGGAGTTGTTGCGCCAACTGGAGGATCCGCGGGCGGTGGCGGTTGTCACGGGACAGCAGGCCGGACTCTTCACGGGCCCTCTGTACACGGTGTACAAGGCGGCGTCGGCCGCGGCCCAGGCGCGCCGGCTTGGCGAACAGCTTGGCCGCCCGGTGGTTCCGGTCTTCTGGGTGGCTGCGGAGGACCATGATTTTGACGAAGTGGCCTCGGCGTGGTACGTGTGCGGCACAGGAGAAATTGGGCGCGCGGTGTTGCGCGAACGTCCCGCCCTGCGCGCTCCGGTGGGGCTGCACGCGGTCAGCGGAGCGGAGATGGAGCGGCTGCTGGAGGAATTGACGCTTCATCTGCCGGACGGCATGTACCGCGCGGACGTCTTGGCGGCGGTTCGGGACGCGCACGCCGCGACCGACAATATGGCCGACTTTTTTGCGCGGTTGATGGCAATATGGCTCGGCGACATTCCCATGCTCTTTGTGAATCCTTTGATCCGGCCGATACGGGCGTTGACGCGCACCGCGTTTGTGGGCGTTCTGAGGGATCCGGTGACGTTTCGCGACGCCGCGTTGCAGGGCGCGTCGCGGGTCGCGGCGCTCGGGTACGACCCACAGGTCGAAGTGCACCAGCGCCACAGCCTGCTCTACCTTATCGATGACGGCAAGCGGTCGCCGCTCGATTTTGATCCCGCGTCGCCGGACCGCTTCACGCTGCGCGGCGCCAGGCGGCAGTTCACGCGCGAAGAACTGGAGGAGCGTCTGGAACGGGCGCCCGAAGACTTCTCGGCGGGCGTGCTGTTCCGCCCTGTCGTGCAGGACTTCTTGCTGCCCGTTGTCGGCTACGTCGGCGGCGCGGCCGAGATTGCCTACCACGGAATGATGGCGGGCATTTTTGCGGCCGCAGGGCGCAGGACGCCTCCTTTGGCGCTGCGCGCTCGCGCGCTCGCGGTTCCGCGCCCGGCGGGCCGTGCCATGCAGAAGTACAGCATACGGATTCCGGAGGTGCTGGCGTGCGACCCTGTGAGCGACTGGCTGCGCGACAAGACCGAGCCGACCGTCCAGAGCGTGATGGAGGAACTCGAGGGCGCCGTCGAACGGATGATGCGGGAGCGCGCGCCGTTTTTTGCCGCGATTGACCCAACGCTGGCGCACGCCGTCAAACGCACGGAGCAGGCGATGCGCGGCGATCTGGGGCGATTGCACGTGCGGGTGGACCGCGCGCTGCGCCTGCGCCACGAACAGGATGTGCGCGCGATCAGCGCGCTGTGCGCCTGGCTGTTGCCAAACGCCCAGGAACAGGAGCGGACGCTGTCGCCGCTGTCCCTGATCTGCAAGTACGGGACCGAGTGGATCGCGGAGCTGGCCAAAATGGATCCGCCACCCTGGGATGACATGGCTGTAGTAGAATGGTAATTCCATTTCGCCGCGCTTGAACGCCAAGAAATAATCCTGTCTTCCTGTAAAGGAGGCAGGATTTTTTCTTGTTTGCGCGAATATGTGTCCCTAAGTGGTGCGAAGTGGGGCAAAGTGGGGGAAAATTTGCGGGCGGGGTGATGCGCTTGTTCATGGGGGAGTTCCAGCACAGCCTCGATGACAAGGCGCGTCTCACGCTTCCGGCCAAGTTTCGCGATGGACTTGGCGAATCATTCGTCATCACACGGGGGCTTGATCGCTGTCTGTTCGTCTATCCACGCAAGGATTGGGAAGTATTGAGCGAGAAACTGCGCGCTCTGCCGCTGACGCGGAGCGACGCGAGGCAGTTCCTGCGGCTGTTCTTCAGCGGCGCGGCGGACTGCGATCTGGACAGGCAGGGCCGGACGGTGGTTCCCGCGAACCTTCGCGAGTACGCCGGAATTACCCAGGAGTGTTCGGTGATCGGCGTGGGCAACCGCGTCGAGGTTTGGGACGTCGGCGTCTGGAAAACTTATTCAGACCAGGCAGCCGAATCGTTTGGCGACGTGGCGGCCGGCCTGGTGGACCTTGACTTGTAGTGGTGAAGGGTGGCCCGGGCGTGTCGGACGATTTCTTTCATGTGACGGTGATGCAACAGGCTGCGATCGACGCGTTGCGGCCCGTGCCCGGCGGCGTTTACGCGGACGCCACGCTGGGCGGCGGAGGGCATGTGCGGGAGTTGCTCGCGCAGAGTGCTCCCGACGGGCGCGTGATCGCCATGGACCAGGATGAACGCGCGATCGCGAACGCGGGAAGGTGGCTGGGAGCCGCGCGGGACAGGGTCACGATCGTCCGGGGCAACTTTCGCGACCTGGCGCGGCACCTGGACGAACTCGGTGTGCCGCAAGTGGACGGACTGGTCTGTGACCTCGGCGTCTCTTCGCCCCAACTCGATGAGGAGGACCGGGGGTTCACCTATCGGGCGGACGCGCCGCTTGACATGCGGATGGACCAATCGCAGCGCCGCACCGCGGCAGAGATCGTGCGGGACGCGCCGATTGCGGAACTTACACGGATCATTCGTGAGTACGGCGAAGAGCGCTGGGCCGCGAGGATCGCGGCGTTTATCGTCAGCGAACGGACCCGCGCCGCCATCGAGAGCACGGGTCGGCTTGTGGAGGTCATCAAGGCGGCCATCCCGGCGGCCGCGAGACGGGACGGGCCGCATCCCGCGAAGCGGACCTTCCAGGCGCTGCGCATCGCCGTGAACGATGAACTGGGAGCACTCGGCGCACTGCTCGGGGACTTGCCGTCGGTGCTCGTTCCGGGAGGGCGGGCCGCCTTCATCACCTTCCACTCGCTGGAGGACAGGCTGGTGAAGCAGGCGTTTTTGCGGGCGGCGAAGGACTGTGTCTGCCCCCCGGGGCTGCCGCAGTGCGTCTGTGGGCACCGCGCGACACTGCGGGTCGTGACGCGAAAGCCGATCCTGCCGCCGCAAGACGAGGTGGACGCAAACCCCCGGGCGCGCTCGGCGAAGCTGCGGGTTGTCGAACGGCTGTAGGGGCGGGGCCGCAACACGGGGCCACCAGTGGCGCACAAGAATTCCTAGACTGCGGGATGGGAGTGGCGGATATATCATGATGGCGTTGGAATCGATGAGGGAAGACAGGATATCGCCAGCTCCCCGCGCAGGCGCGACAGCGCGGGAACAGGCAGTTCAGGCCCAGGAGTCGCTCGCGAGACAGCGCGCCGTTCTGGCGGCGCGGCGGCAGACGCGGGACCGGCTCGGAATCATCATGGCGATCGCCGTTTGCGGAGCGATCGGGGCGTTTCTGGTCAATCAGTACGCGACTTTGGTCGCCAACAACTACACTCTGCAGAACATGCGGTCCCAGGCGGCGCAGGGCCAGGCCGTGAACGCCGCGCTCGAATCGTCGGTCTACCAGTTGTCCGCGCCGACGCGCATTCTCGGGATCGCGGAAGGGAAACTGAAGATGCAGCCCGCCACGCCGCTGACGGTGGGTGCGTCAGGCAAATGAACCGCAAGGTGACATCTGGGCGCAGCGTCGCTCTTCGCACCGGATTCATTGTCCTGTTCGCGGCCGTGGTGGCCCGCATCGCCTACGTGCAGAACCTCGATCACGCGGTCGTGGGCAAGGGCAGCCAGGAGTGGTCCGCCGCCCGGCAGATCAAGCCGATGCGCGGCACGATCTACGACGCGAGCGGGGACCGCCTGGCGTTCGACGCGCCGGCCTACGACCTGGACATCGACATCCGTGCCGTCCAAGCCAGAGGCGCCGCCGCCGTGCACGTCCTGGCGCAGCGTCTGAGCGCCGCGGTCGGGGCTCCGGAGTCCTTGGTGCAGGCGCAATTGTCGCGCACGGACGTGGCGTGGCTGCGCATGTACCCGTACATGGCGGACGTGTCGCTTGCGCGCAAGGAGCGCGTCCTGTCGGTCTTTAACAGGTTGGGACTTGGCGCCGACGTCAATCCGTACCAGACCTACCGCCGCGTGTATCCCGCGGGCGCGTTCGCGTCCCAGGTCGTCGGATTCGTCGACCAAAGCGGAGGGACCGGGGCTGCGGGAGTGGAACTGCAGTACAACAAGTACCTCGCCGGGACCCCGGGGTCCGAGCGGTTCCTGCAGGACAGCCTGGGCAACCCGATCCCGTTTCACCCGATCATCACGCGAGCCGTGAAAAACGGCGACAGCGTCTATCTGACCATTGACCCGGCGGTGCAGCACTACGCGCAAGAAGCGCTCGCCACCATCGCGCACGACTTTCATCCGGCGCACGCGGCGATCATCGTGGGAGACCCGAATACTGGCGCAGTGCTCGCGATGGCGACGCTGCCAAACTATAATCCAAACGCTTATTGGTCCTATCCATCTTCGACGCTCGACACCAACTGGGCGATATCGGATCCGTTCGAACCGGGGTCCACCTTCAAGATCGTGACCCTGACAGGCGCGCTCGCGACACACGCGATCCGGCTCAATCAGACCTACATGTCCGGCGTCGATTACGTGAACGGCGTGCCGATCCACGACTGGAACTGGTGGGGCTGGGGACGGATCACCTATCGCCAGGCGATGATCTACTCGAGCAACACGGGCTTCATCCACATTGGCCAGGCTGAGGGGCCGTTGACGCTCGCGCACTACATCCACCAGTACGGCATGGATCGGCCGACGGGCATCGACCTGCCGGGCGAAGGGACCTCCATCCTGTTTGATCCGCACCACATAAACGCCGTCGATTTTGCCACCTCGACGTTTGGCCAGGGGCTCGCCGTGACGCCGATCCAGCAACTGCAAGAGGTTGGGGCGGTGGCAAACGGCGGCACGTTGTACACGCCGTACGTGGTGCAAAAGATCGTGGCTCCGGGCGGCGCGGTGGTGTACGACAGGCAGCCCCGCCCGGTCCGCCAGGTGGCGCCGGCCGCCATCATGCGCACGATCGCCGGGATCATGGTGCAGGACGTGAACCAGGATCCGGCGCTTCGGGCGTACATCCCCGGGTACAATCTGGCGGGGAAGACGGGCACGGCCAACATCCCTCGCCCCGGCGGCGGCTACTACCAGAATCGCTACAATCTCTCGTTCGTCGGCTTTGTGCCCGCGCGACATCCCGTGTTTGACATCATCGTCACGGTGGACCAGCCGCACAACACGATCCAGTTTGGCAATGACGTGGCGTCGCCGGCGGCCAAGTTTGTGCTGCAAAAGTCTCTCCAGTACCTCCAGGTGCCGCCGACAGGCCCGGCGGGCCGCACGCCGCCGCTGCAGGCGCCTAGGGCGACGTATGCGACCGTGCCCGACATCGTGGGCGACTCGGTGCCGACGGCCATGGGCAGTCTGCGCGCCGCGGGCTTTCACGGCGGTCCGGTCGCCCCGGCGGGCCGCGTCACGCGCCAGTGGCCCGAAGCCGGGCAGCGCGATGTGGCGGGTACGCTCGTGGCATTTGTCACCACGGCCTCGAACCCGGCGCGCGGCGTTGTACGCATACCGAATCTCAAAGGGATGCCGATGGCCCAAGCGCTGAGCGTGTGCGCGCTGCTTGGCCTCCAATTGCGCCCCCAGGGCGACGGGTACGCAAGTACCCAGAGCGCCGCCGCGGGCGCGCTTGCGCCCGTGGGCAGCGTGCTGACCGTACGCTTCACGTCCCGGCCGGCCCATATGTGATCCGGGGTCTGCGCGGGTCTGTGCGCGGGCCATCGCGGTCAGGCGGGGTCTAATGCGCGGGGGGCGCGCATAACGTCTCATGGACAAGACTTTTGCCATGAGAGGCGGACAGGTATGAGGATCACGCAGACCAAGGTGAGGCGGCGCATGTTCCTGGTGCTGCTGGCCGTCGTGTGCGGCCTGAGCCTCCTGGTCGGCCGGCTGGTTCACGTCACGGTCATCGCGTCCCATTTCTATCAGGGCAAGCTGGCGGGCGTCCTGACGCGCCGCATTCCGGTGTACGCGGAGCGCGGCGCGATTCTCGACAGCCAGGGGCAGACGCTCGCCTACACGGCGAGCGCGGCGACCATCATCGCCGTGCCGAGCCAGATCAAGGATCCCGCGGCCACGGCGCTGCTGCTCGCGCGCATCATTGGCGGCACACAGGCGGGAATTGAAAAGTTGCTGCGCAAGCACACGCTCATGGTGGACATCCGGCCGCGCGGTCGCCGTCTTGACGCCGCCCGGACGCGGGCGATCCGCGCGTTGCGCCTGCCCGGTGTCTACCTCACGGAGGAAGGCCAGCGCACGTATCCGTACGGCAACCTGGCGGCCCAGGTGCTGGGGGTGACCGGAGGCGACGGGCAGGGGCTCAGCGGCGTGGAACTGGCGTACAATCAACAGTTGGAGGGCAGGCAGGGCGGCATTCTGTACACGGCCAACGTTCGCGGCCAGGAGATCCCGGGAACGAACGACCAGTACGTACCGCCCGTCCCCGGTCTCGACCTGCAACTGACGATCAATCGGCAGATCCAGCAGTTCGCGCAGCGTGAGCTGGAGAGTGTGGCGGCGAAATACGCGCCCGACAACGCCACGCTGATCGTGGCGGATCCAAAGACCGGGCAGATTCTCGCGATGGCCAACTATCCCACATTCGACCCCGCGCAGTGGAAGTCCGCGCCGCCGCAGGTCTGGAACCGCAATCTGGGCGTCTGGCAGACGTTTGAACCGGGTTCCACGTTCAAGATCGTGACACTCGCGGCGGCGCTGCAGGAGAAGAAGGTCAACCTCTCGGACAGGTTTTACGACCCCGGCTACTACCAGGTCGCGGGGCGCAAGATACGCTGCTGGAAGGCGGGCGGGCACGGCAGCCAGTCGTATCTGAACGTGGTCGAGAACTCTTGCAATCCGGGCTTTATCTCCCTTGGCGAGCGTCTGGGCAAGACGGCGCTGTTTCACTATATCAAGGCGTTCGGGTTCGGCAGCAAGACAGGCATCGGGCTCCCCGGCGAGGCCCGGGGGATCCTGTTTTCGCCGAAAAACGTAGGGCCGCTGGAACTGGCCACGACGTCGTTTGGCCAAGGCGTGTCCGTGACGCCCATCCAACAGGTGATGGCGATGTCCGCGATCGCCAACGGCGGCACGTTGATGAAGCCGCAGATCGTCAAGGCGTGGATCAATCCCGCGACAGGGCAGCCTGTCAGCACAGCGGCGCCGCAGGCCGTGCGCAGGGTGATCTCGCCGGACGTGGCGGCGCAGGTCAGGGGGGCGCTGGAGAGCGTGGTGGCTCAGGGGACTGGCGGGAACGCGTACCGCTCCGGCTGGCGGATCGCGGGGAAGACGGGGACGGCGCAGGTTGTGGAGCACGGACGCTATTCGGGCCAGCACTACATTGTGTCGTTCATCGGCATGGCGCCGGCCAACAATCCACAACTCGTGGCGTATGTCGCGATCGACTACCCGCGCCCGAAAGGCAGCCCGGTGTTTGGCGGTGTGATCGCCGCGCCGGTCGTCGGCAGCGTGTTGGCGGACAGCCTGCAGTACCTTGGTGTGCGCCCGTCCGTGCAGGGGCTTGCAAAGAAGTACCGCTACGGCATCGATCCCATCCCGACCACGGTCCCGAACCTGGAGGGCCGCACGTACAAGGACGCGGCGCAAAGCGCCATCGAGAGCGGTTCGGTGCTGCGCCTCGCGGTGGTCGGCCGCGGCCCGTACGTCGTCGCCCAGGCGCCGGCGCCGGGCTCGAAGGTGGGGCAGGGCAGCACGGTGCGGCTGTACCTCGGGCCGGGCCCGGGGGCGCACTGAACGGCTCCGTGGCTGCCGCGTGCGCCCTGATGTGATAAAATCCTCGATGCAGGCGCAATCGCTTATATATAGCGTCCGGGGGCATAGCCGGACGCGCTTTTGTGAAGGCGGGTGACGGGCAACATGCGGTTGCGGGAACTGTTGGCGGACGTCGTGCGAAAGGACGTCGTGGGATCCGACGAGGTTGAAATATCGAGTATTGTGGAGGATTCCCGCGCGGTCAGGGCGGGATCGCTCTTTGTGGCGCTGCGCGGGCGGCGTCTCGACGGCCACCGCTTTGTTCCGGACGCCGTGGAGCGGGGCGCCGCCGCGGTGCTCGTCGAGGAGCCGTCCTCGCTCCCGGTGCCCCAGGTGGTCGTGCCATCGACGCGCAGAATCGCGCCGCTTTTGGCGCACAGGCTGTTTGACTGGCCAGCGTCCGGCATGACGATGGTGGCGGTGACCGGTACGAACGGGAAGACGACGACGACGACGCTGATCGAGCAGATTCTGCGCCGTCACGGGCTGGCGACCGGCCTCATTGGCACAATCGAGCAGCGGACGTACCAGGGACCCCTGCGCGTATCGGAGAAGACAACGCCGATGGCGTGGGATCTTGTGGACGCGCTTGTCGAGATGCGCCGGCAGGATGTCCGGTACGTGGTCCTGGAGGCGGCGTCGATCGGGCTGGTTCAGGCGCGCACGGCGGGCATCCGGTTTCGCGTCGCGGCGTTCACGAATCTGACGCAGGATCACCTCGACGACCACGGCACGATGGAAGCGTACGGGGCGGCCAAGGGACTCCTCTTTTCGCGCCTTGGCAACGACTTCGCGCCGTGCGCCGACGGTGGTCTTCCCGTCGCGGTGCTAAACGCCGACGACCCCTGGAGCGAGCGCTACGCCGCGGACACGGTGCAGCAGGTTCTGACATATGGACTGCGGCAGGGCGCGGACGTGCGGGCGACGGACATTGACATCCGGGCGCAGGGGGTGAGTTTCCACCTGTCGTCGTTCGCGGGCGAGGCGGATGTCGCGCTGCGCATGACAGGACGCTTCAGCGTGTACAATGCACTGTGTGCGACAGCGTGCTGCCTCGCGCTTGGCGTGCCCCTGGCGGTGATCCGGGACGTCCTGGAGGGAGTGGAGGGTGTGCCGGGACGGCTGGAACGCGTGCTGGCCGGACAGCCATTCACCATTCTGGTCGACTACTCGCACACGCCGGACAGCCTGGAGAACGCGCTCGCAACGATCCGCGAGTTCGCGACGGGCCGCGTGATCACGGTCGTGGGCTGCGGCGGCGACCGCGACCGGACCAAGCGGCCGAAGATGGCGCGCATCGCCGCGTCGTACAGCGATCTCACGGTGCTCACCTCCGACAATCCGCGCACGGAGGACCCGGAGGCCATTATCGACGAGATGGAGGCGGGCCTCGCGGGCGGCGGCTCGGCGCGTTACGAGCGCCAGGCCGACCGCGCGGAGGCGATCCGCCTGGCGGTGACAGCCGCCGGACCGGACGACGTGATCCTGATTGCCGGCAAGGGGCATGAGACCTACCAGATCGTGGGGCGCACGCAGCGCGAGTTTGACGATCGCAAAGTGGCCGCCGAGATCGTGCGGGGGGAGCGGTGAGCATGGAGTTGCGGTTGTCCTTTGTCGCCGAGGCGGCCGGGGGAGAACAGGCAGGCGGCGACGCGACGGTCGGCGGAGTCTCGTTTGATTCGCGCAGCGCGGCGGCCGGGGACCTGTTTGTCCCGGTGATGGGAGCGCACAGCGACGGGCATGACTTTGTCGGCCAAGCCGTGCAGGCCGGGGCGGCCGCTTTTCTGTGGGAACGGCGGCGTCCGCTGCCCGAGGCGCTCGAGGCTGTTCCGCATGTGTTGGTGGAGGACAGCGTGCGGGCGCTGCAGGACAGCGCGCGCGCGTGGCGCGACCGGCTTTCGGTCCGGGTGGTGGCCGTGACCGGGAGCAACGGCAAGACGTCGACGAAGGAACTTGTCGCGGCCGTGAGCGCGACCGTCTACAGAACGGCGCATTCGCCGGGCAACGCGAACAGCCAGTTGGGATTGCCGCGGGCGATCCTGGAACTGTCGCCGGACGTCGAGGTCGCGGTGCTCGAGATGGGCATGACGGAGCCGGGGCAGATCGCCCGTCTGTGCGAGATCGCGCGGCCGGATGTCGGCATCATCACGATGGTCGGCGAGGCGCACCTCGGATACCTTGGCTCGCGCGCGGCGATCGCGCGGGCAAAATGGGAACTGATTGCCGCCCTGAAACCGGGCGCGACCGCCATCCTCCCGGACGACGAGCCGCTGCTTCGCGGACTGCCCACCCCTGACGGCGTGCGTGTCGTCCGGTTCGGCGAGACGGACGACGCCGATGTGCGCATGACGGGCTATGCGGCAAACGGCTCGGCGGGCGGCGCGGTCACCCTGGAAGGCGGCGAACGCTTCTTCCTGCCCGTTCCGGGACGGCATCAGGCGCGAAACGCCCTGGCCGCCATAGCGGCGGGTGACGCGTTGCGGATCCCGCGCGAACGGGCCCTGGCGGCGTTTGGCGGCGTGCGGGCGGCGGACCTGCACGTCACGGTGGCGCGCCTCTCGACGCATGTGACGATCATCAACGACGCCTACAACGCAGCCCCGTCTTCCGTGCGCGCCGCGCTCGACGTATTGCGCGACAGCGGGGCGGACGTCCGCGTCGCGGTGCTGGGGGACATGTTGGAACTCGGCCCGGACAGCGGGCGGATGCACGAAGAGGTGGGGGCGTCCGCGCGGGACATCGACCACGTCTTTGTCTGCGGGAGTTTTGCCGCCGACTACGCGAAGGGGGTCCGCGGCGGCGCCGGGCTCACGCGAGGCAGCGTTGTCGAGGTCGGGACATGGGAAGAAATCGTGGACCCGCTGTGGGATACCCTCCGTTCGCGGGAGTCGGCGGGCCAGTCGGTCGCCGTGCTCATCAAGGGGTCGCGCAGCGCGGGGATGGAGCGCATTGCGCAAGCGCTCGAAAGACGCGCGGACCACGTCTGATACAGAAGGGGGTTTGCGGGTGGACGCCAAGTCGCTCTCGTCGGTCCTGATCGTCTCGTTTCTCGTGGCCGTCGCGCTCACGCCGCTGGCGATTCCCTTGTTGCGGAGGTTCAAGTTCGGCCAGGTCATCCGCTCCGAAGGTCCGACCAGGCATCAGGCGAAAGCCGGGACGCCGACGATGGGCGGCATCATGATCCTGGCGGCGGCCGTGTTCACCGCCTGGCGGTTTTCGTCGTCCCCGACGACCGGGCTGCTTGTCCTGGCGACGGTCGGCTTTGGCCTGGTCGGGTTGCTCGACGATACGCTCAAGGTCGTGCGGCGGCGCAATCTCGGACTGACGGCGCGCCAGAAACTGGCGCTGCAGGTGGCTGTGGCCGTCGTGTTTTACCTCGTGCTGTATGCGCGCGGCTGGCACTTTGAACTGCGGCTGCCGTTTTCCGGCGCGTACCTCCAGATGGGATTCCTGTACCTGCCGTTTCTCGCCTTCCTGATGGTGGGCACCGCAAACGCCGTGAACATCACCGACGGACTGGACGGACTGGCGGCGGGTACGACGGCCATCGCGTTTTCCGCGTTCGTGCTGCTCGCGTGGCTCGAGAGCCAGTGGGACGTGTCGGTGTTTGCCACGGCGGTGGTGGGCGCGCTGCTCGGTTTCCTCGTGTTCAACCTCCACCCGGCGCGTGTCTTCATGGGCGACACCGGGTCGCTCGCGCTCGGCGGCGGACTGGCCGCGGTCGCGGTCCTGACCCGGTCTGAACTCTGGCTCGTGCTGATCGGCGGTGTGTTCGTGATGGAGGCGCTGTCGGTCATCATTCAGGTGGTGTCGTACCAGTCGTTCGGGCGGCGGGTGTTCCGGATGAGTCCGCTGCACCACCACTTTGAGCTCGGGGGCTGGTCGGAGTGGCGGGTTGTCACGTCGTTCTGGCTTGCGTCGGCGCTCTTGTGCTGCGCCGCCCTGTACCTGTACACCCGCTTCTGACGGGAAAATGGCCATCGGCCATGTTCATGGCCATCTTGTGCTCGGCCGGGGCATGGGTGTTCCATTCGGCGGATGACGCTCCAGGCAGGGAAAATATCCGCGGGCGCGCACACGGCGCCGCCGGCGGCAACGGGGAAGGGTGTCGCGTGCGGTTTGCGGGGGTATCGGTGCTGGTGTTGGGCCTGGCGCGCAGCGGGGCGTCTGTCGCGCGTCTGCTGCACGGACTTGGCGCGCGCGTCACGGTGAGCGACGCGCGGCCTGAAGAGGAACTTGGCGAGCAGGTTGGCGTGTTGCGGCGCCTTGGCGTTCGCACCGAATTTGGCGGACATCCGGCCGAACTGCTCGACGGCGTGCGGCTGGTGGTGAAAAATCCGGGGATTCCGTACGATCGGCCAATCATCCAGGCGGCCTTGGCGCGGGAGATTCCGGTGGTGACCGAGGTTGAAGTGGCGGGTGCCGTTGCGCGGGCGCCGATCATGGGCATCACGGGTTCCAACGGGAAGACCACGACGACATCGCTCGTGGCGGAGATGTTTCGACTTGCCGGGATGCCCGCGCTGGCGGTGGGCAACATCGGAACACCGCTGTCCGACTCGGCGCTGTCTGCGGGCGAAGACACATGGCTCGTGACGGAGCTCTCCAGTTTTCAATTGCAGGGGACGGTCGACTTTCATCCACGGATCGCGGCGCTGCTCAACATCTATCCGGCCCATCTGGACTATCACGGCACAATGGACGATTATATGGCGGCGAAAATGAAGATATTTGCCAATCAGACTGCGCAGGACGTCGCGGTCGTGAACGCGGACCAGCCCGGGGCGTGGCAGGCGGCCGATCTGCGCGCGCAGGTGTGGCGCGTGAGCCTGAAGGGCGCGGTCGAGCGGGGCGTGTACGTGGATGGTCCGGCGCTGGTGCAGCGCGGCGGCCAGGACGACAGCGGGAAACCGATTGCGGCGCTCGACGACATCGCCCTGCCCGGGCGGCACAATCTGGAGAACGCGGCGATGGCAAGCGCCCTCGCGCTTGCGGCGGGAGTTGCGCCAGGGGCCGTCGCCGAGGCGCTGGCGACGTTTCGCGGCGTCGAACACCGAACGGAATACGTGCGGACGGTCGACGGCGTCCGTTTTTTCAATGATTCCAAGGCGACCAATCCAACCGCCGCGATCCAGGCGCTGACCTCCTTCGGCGACCCGTTGGTCGTGATTCTCGGCGGCCTGGAACGCGGGGATGACTTGGGAACGCTCGCCGCGGCCCTTGCTGGCCGCGTGCGCGCCGTTGTGGCCATCGGCGAGTCGGCCCCGCGCATGGAGGCGGCGGCGCGCGCGGCGGGCGTCGCCCAGGTGGCGCGCGCGGCGACGCTGGAAGAAGCCGTGACGCTTGCGCGCGCGGCGGCGCAAAGCGGCGACGTGGTCCTGCTCTCACCTGCCGCCGCGAGTTGGGACATGTTCAGTTCGTACGAAGAGCGCGGGCGAATCTTCAAGCAGGCGGTGCATATGCTGTAGCAGGGACGAGTTTGGCTCCGGGGAGGTCTCTTCGTGCAAAGCGGCAAGCTGCAGCCGTCCGACTGGCTCATACCTCTGTCCACCGTCGCGCTCTTGGCCATCGGCGTCGTGATGGTGCACAGCGCCAGCACCGTACTGTCCGCCGAGCACTATGGCGATCCGTACTACTTCTTCAAGCGGCAGGTCATGTGGGCGTTGCTCGGGCTTACGCTGATGGTTCTGGTCAGCCGTCTGGACTACAGGATATTTGAACGGCACGCCCGCCTGATCATGACGCTCTGCCTGATCTTCCTCGCTCTCGTGCTGGTGCCGCACATTGGCCAGGTGCGCGGGGGCTCGCGGGCGTGGCTGGGCATCGGCACGTTCGGCATCCAGCCGTCCGAGTTCGCGAAATTCGGCCTTATCATCTTCTTCAGTTGGCTGCTCAGCCGCGCGCCGGACCGCATGCTTTCGTTCAGGCGGGGGCTGGCGCCGGCGCTTTTGCTGATGGCGGTAGTCATCGGCCTGATCATGTTGGAGCCGGACCTCGGCCAGAGTGCGGTCATTGCCGGCGCCACGATGATCATGGTGTTTGTGGCCGGCGCGCGCGCGCGCCACCTGCTCGCGCTGGCGGGCGCCGGGGCGGCCGCCTTCGCGGCGCTGGTCGCTGTGGCGCCGTACCGTCTCGAGCGCGTGGTGTCCTTTCTCGATCCGTGGAAATACCCCAAAACTTCAGGTTATCATATCATCATGTCGCTTCTGGCCCTGGGACGGGGCGGGTTGATCGGCGTCGGGCTGTTCGGCAGCACGCAAAAGCACCTGTACCTCCCCGAGCCGCAGACCGACTTTATCTTTGCCATCCTGACGGAGGAACTCGGCCTGCTCGGCGCCACGGCGACGATCGCGCTGTTCGCCGTGTTGCTTTGGCGCGGCATGCGCGCCGCCATGCGTGCGCCCGACCGGTTTGGCGCCTATCTTGCGGCAGGACTCACCGGCGTGATCGCCGTTCAGGTGCTGATCAATGTGGGTGTCGTGACGGGCGCGCTTCCCGTCACCGGGATCACGCTGCCGTTTCTGAGCTACGGCGGGTCTTCGCTGACGTTGATGCTGACAGCGGTCGGCATTCTGATGTCCGTGTCGCGGCAGGCGCATTATTGACCCGCATGCTCTGTGCGCGGCATCGCATGTCATCTGGTCTGATTGTGCGAAGTGGTATGATTCTCATGAAGGCAGCGGATAAACCTTGGGAGGGCGTCTGATGCGCGTGATTGTGACGGGCGGGGGCACGGGAGGGCACATCTATCCCGCTTTGGCCATCGCGCGCGGACTGATGCAGCGCGATCCCCGCGCGGAAGTCTTGTATGTCGGCACGAAGCGCGGGCTGGAGAAGGATATTGTGGCGCGCGAGGGGCTGCCGTTCCGGGCGGTCGAAGTGGAAGGGCTGCAGCGCCGGATATCGCTTTCCGCCCTGCGCACCGCTTGGCTTGCGGTGAGCGGGGTGTGGGCGGCGCGGCGCATCGTCCGCGAATTTCGTCCTGACATCGTGGTTGGAACAGGGGGCTATGTGGTTGCGCCCGTTGTCTTTGGGGCGTACACGGCGCATGTAAAGACGGCGATACTGGAGATGGACGCGCGCGCGGGACTGGCGAACCGTCTCGCGGCGCGCGTGGTCGACGTGGTGATGCTGGGCATGGAGGATGCGACGGGCGCCTTTTCCCGCGTGCGGCGGGTGGTGACGACGGGCAATCCCCGCGCCACCGAGGTCACGCGTGTGACCGCGGAACGCAAAGAGGCGGCGGCCGCCGAATTGAATTTGCCGGACCGGGGGTTTGTCGTCACCATCTTTGGCGGCAGCCGCGGGGCGAGCCCCCTCAACCAGGCTGTGCTGGAGTGGCTGCGCGTCAGTCCGCGCGTCGGCACCCACGTCGTGTGGATCACGGGACAGGTGCACTATGAACAGATGAGCGAGGCGCTCGGCGACACGTCCGGCGTGACGGTCACGCCCTTTTTTCACGATATGCCGGCCCTGCTCACGCGCACGTCGCTCCTGATCAGCCGGGCGGGAGCGACGACGCTGGCGGAGATCACGGCGCTCGGGGTGCCGGCGATCCTGATCCCGTCGCCGTACGTGACGCACCGGCACCAGGACGACAATGCGGCCGTGCTGAAAAACGCGGGCGCGGCTGTGGTGCTGGACGAGGAACAGCTCGACGGCGAGGCCTTGCGCAAGGAAGTGGACAGTCTGCTCGGCAACCGCTTCCGGCTGGAAGAAATGGCCGGTGCCAGTCGGCGTCTCGGGCATCCGGAGGCGCTCTCCCGCATTCTTGCGGAGATAGACCGCATGGTGACGTTGGCGAAGCTGTAACCCGGGGCATGGTTGCGCCGTCTATCCTTCAGGCGGGCGCCATCGGTCCCCTGTCCCCTGGGCGGCTGTCACACCCTTGGCGGGGCAACATATGATGGGAGCGTGGCGTAGCCGTTTGTCGCGCGTCCCAAGCAATCCATCCTGATGGCGTGAAGGAGTCTCATGCGTGGAACTGGACCGACGGATGTTGTGCGGCCTGTTTCAGGACCTGGCGGTCACGGTGCTGTGTGACGAGCCGCTCGCCCGTCATACGACGTGGCGCATCGGCGGCAGCGCCGATGCGATGGTCATTGTGGAAACGGTGGAGCAGGCGCAGTCCGTGCTTGCGGCGGCGCGTCGAGCGGCGATTCCGGTGTTCGTCCTCGGGCGCGGCAGCAATCTGCTCGTCCGCGACGGCGGCATTCGCGGACTGGTGATCAAATTGGGCGAGGGGCTGTCCGAGGTCTCGCGCGACGGCGACAGAGTCACGGCCCTGGCCGGAAAGGGCATGGTGTCCACCGCAAATATCGCTATCCAAAACGGTCTGTCCGGACTTGAGTTTGCCACGGGAATACCCGGATCGGTCGGCGGTGCGGTCACGATGAACGCGGGTGCCCACGGCTCCGAGATCAAGGATGCGCTGTTGGCGGCAACGGTCCTCACGGCGGATGGCGAACTGCTGGCCGTGCCTGCGGCCGACATGGGCTTCGCGTACCGCCACAGTGTTGTGCGCGAGCGAGAATGGACCGTGCTGTCGGCGACCTTTGCCCTGCATCCGGGAGACCGGGACGAGATGCGCGAACGGGTGTACGCGTGGAGGCGGCGGAGGCAGGCCACGCAGCCGTTGTCCCTGCCGAATTGCGGCAGCGTGTTTCGCAATCCGCCGGGAGACTATGCGGCCCGCCTGGTAGAAGCGGCCGGTCTCAAGGGAGTGCGCATCGGCAACGCGGCAATATCGGAGTTGCATGCCAATTTTATCGTCAATCTGGGCGGAGCGCGGGCGGTCGATGTACTCCAGTTGATGGAGCGGGCTGCGGCGGAGGTGTGGGAGCGATTTGGCGTCCGCCTGATTCCGGAAGTGCGCTTGGTCGGAGAGGACGAGGCGCGGGGGTGAACATGTGGAGCGTCTGGTGATCGAGGGAGGAACACCCCTTTTTGGAACCCTGCGCGTACACGGAGCCAAGAATTCGGCGCTGCCGATTCTTGCGGCGGCGACCATGGCGCGCGAGCAGGTTGTTCTGACGGATGTCCCGGATTTGGAGGACATCCATGTCATGCTTGATATCCTGCGCGGTCTCGGGGCGCAGGTGTCCTATCAGAGGCGGACGGTTGTCGTGAATCCGCGGACGATTCATTCTACGGACGTCCCCGAACACCTCATGCGGTTGATGCGCTCGTCGATCTTCCTGATGGGACCGCTGCTCTCCCGTTTTGGCACGGTGAGGGTCTCGAAACCCGGCGGATGCACCATAGGATCGCGGCCCATCGACTTCCACCTGAAGGGCTTGGCGCAGATGGGCGCGCAGATCGTCGACCGGCACGGTTTTATCGAATGCTCCGCGTCGCGGCTGCAGGGAGCGCAGGTCTTTCTCGATCTGCCGAGCGTGGGCGCTACGGAAAACCTGATGATGGCGGCCGCTCTGGCGGAGGGCGAGACCGTCATCGGAAACGCCGCGCGCGAACCGGAGATTCGGGAGTTGGCGCTGTTTCTCACGCAACTTGGCGCGCGTATCAGGGGAGCGGGCGAGGACACGATCGTGATTCGCGGAGTGGACCGGCTGGACAGCGCGGAGTGGGGAATCGGACCGGACCGGGTGGTCACCGGGACGCTGCTCATCGCCGCCGCGGTCACAGGTGGGCACGTCAGGCTGCAAAACGTCCGTCCCGGAGACCTGACGGCCGTGGTTACCAAGCTTCGGGAAACCGGTGTGCAAGTGTTGGCGGGCCATGATATACTCGAAGTTAAAGGATCAGGTTCATTGCAGGCTATTGAACGCATCCAGACGGCTCCCTATCCGGGCTTCCCGACCGACCTGCAGGCGCCTTTCATGGCGCTGCTCACTCTGGCGAACGGCACAAGCGTGGTGTCGGAGACCGTCTTTGAGGATCGCTTCAAGCACGTCAGCGAGTTGCAACGGATGGGCGCATCGATCAAGGTGGACCTGCGCACAGCGTTCGTGCGCGGGGTTCATGAATTGACCGGAGCGGCCGTCGAGGCGACCGACCTGCGCGCCGGAGCGGCGCTCGTCCTGGCAGGTCTCGCGGCGAGCGGAACCACGGTGGTGGAGCGCGTGTTTCACATCGACCGCGGGTATGAGAACATCGAACTGCAATTGAGGGAACTTGGAGCGCGTGTTGTGCGCACGAGACAGGCAGGGGTTTCCGTCTTGCAGGCCGAGGGATAGACCGGCCGGGGCGGCGGCGGCAACGAAGGATGAAAATCTTCTGCGTCAAGGCCGCGCGCCCGGCCAGCAATGGGCCAGCGGTCGAATGAAGGCTCGCCGGGTTGCCCGTGACCCTTTGCTCGCCGCGAGTTGTGCGGCGCTTGCGCGCTGTCTGGGCGTGAGCGAAGGGATCCGCGGGCGGCAGGTACAGACCCGGCGGCAGGCGCAGACCTAGCGGCTGGCAGCGGACAGCGCTTGGCGCCAGACCG
>JAKACX010000089.1 GCA_021821055.1 Bacillota bacterium | reverse complement strand
CGAGCCAAGTGTGGTGATCGAGGCCAAAGGCCTCATGCGGCAACACGGTCAAGGTGATGCGGCGGTGCAGGCCATCAACGGCATTGACCTGGTGGTGAAGCAGGGTGAGATGGTGGCTCTCATGGGACCGTCGGGGAGCGGGAAGTCGACGCTGATGCAGATACTGGGCCTGTTGGACCGACCGACCAAGGGCAGCTACCATCTGGCGGGCAGGGATGTGAGTCGCCTCAGCAAGGGTGAAGCGGCGCGGCTGCGCGGAAGGCGCATCGCTTTCGTGTTTCAAGGAATTCACCTGTTGCCACGATTGAGCGCCATCCGGAATGTGGAATTGCCCATGGTCTATGCACGATTTTCGGCAGACGAACGCCTCAGGCGCGCGACGGAGAGTCTCTCCCGGGTGGGACTGGCGCACCTTGCCGCCCGGCGGCCCGCCCAACTGTCAGGTGGTCAGGCCCAACGCATCGCGATCGCGCGCGCAGTGGCGCCTGGTCCCGACCTCCTGTTGGCGGATGAACCGACCGGGGCGTTGGACCGCGCTTCCGGCCGGGCTGTCCTGGCTCTCTTTCAAGAATTGAACCGGGATCTCGGACTCACGATCGTGATCGTCACCCATGACCCTTTGGTGGGGCGCCATGCCAAGCGGATCGTCGAACTGGAGGACGGACGCATCATCACGGACCGTCCGGTCGACGACCGCATTTTGGCGCAAAACGCAACGGAGGTGGGGGCATGAATGCACTCGGGATCGCCCTGGATTCTATTTGGACGCATCGGCTTCGCAGCGCGTTGACGGCCCTCGGAATCGTGATCGGGGTGTTTGCCGTCGTGACGTTGACCTCTTTGGGCGCCGGGGTCCGGTCGTATGTGACAAGTCAATTCAAATCCTTCGGGGCAACCCTGGTAACGGTCACGCCCGCCATGCCGGGGGCGGCCGCAACAGGCCATCCTGGCAGGTTTCATGGTCCCCCGCAAAACGTGCCCAGCACACTCACTGTCGGGGACGTCAATGCGATTCTTGGCCGCCATTCTTCGGCGATTGCGCGGGTGGTTCCCGTGGCGGTCCTTCCCCTTCCAGTCTCCACCACACCGGGCGGTTATTCGGGCCTGTCGGTGCTGGGAACGGACCAGGCCTATTTTTCGGCCGAACAATTGGCGTTTTCCAGCGGGAAATTCTCCGGCAACGGGATCGTATTGGGCCACGCTGCGGCGGCAACGCTCTTCCCTCATGTCGGTAATCCAACGGGTCGGACGCTGTATCTGGGAAAGACGGTCTTGACGGTGAGTGGTGTGCTCAAGTCCACCACGGGGCTGACCAACGCCGCGAACCAAACCGTGTTCATGCCAGTGGCCAGCGGTCTGAAACTGGCTGACCTGAACAACATTTCGCAAATCGTGGTCCAGGCCGCCGACAATCAATCCGTCAACCAGGCTGCGACGGTTCTGACCCAGGTGCTGGACCAGCGGCATCCGGTCCATGATTTTGCCGTTACCAAAGACAGTCAGATGCTTACGACGATCAACAATACGTTGTCGACCATCACGGTCTTCTTGAGTGGACTGGCAGCCATATCGCTGTTGGTCGGCGGTATCGGGATCATGAACATCATGCTGGTCACCGTGACGGAGCGCTTCAAGGAGATTGGGATCCGCAAATCCTTGGGTGCGCGGGATGGCGACATCTTGATTCAATTTCTTGCCGAATCGGTTCTGCTCGCGCTGTTGGGAGGAGCGATCGGTGTGGTGCTCTCGGCGATAGCCAGTCACGTGATCGGTAAGGTAGCGGGGTTTCCTGCCGGTCTCACAATTGGATCGGTGGGTCTTGCTACCGGATTCTCTGTGTTGGTGGGCGTTGTGTTTGGCGTGTTGCCCGCGCTTCGGGCATCGCGGCTGATGCCGGCGGTCGCACTCCGGACCGAGTAGGGCCGGAGTGCGGAGGGGCGGCGATCGGCCCACCCTTGCCTGCCGTTAGCGGCGGAGTGGCCCGGGGAACGGCGCCGTGCCCCGGGCCACCCCATCATCGCCGTTTCACGGTCCCGGCCAGGATTCTCGTGTGACGGCATAGAGGTTGTGGTGTTCCCAGACCCCGTCGATCTGCAGGTAATGCCGCGCGAACCCCTCGTAGCGAAAGCCGACCTTCTCCAGAACCCGGATCGACCCGGGGTTCCGTGGCATCACTCCGGCCTGAACACGGTGCAGATTCGCATCCTCGAAGGCGAATCTGACCGCACAGCGAACCGCCTCTGTCATGTATCCCCGGCCGTTCATGGCCTGCGACGGACCGATCGAATTTCACAGTTCTCCTTGGGGTTGCTCCAGCGCTGCTGCCAGCCCCTGCCGCCGTGTCGGCGCCGGGCCCGCGGGGCTGGCCCGGCCTCACGCGAGTGCGGGGTGCTCCAGAGGAAGAATCACGGTGGCGACGGTCCCGACGCCGACCGTGCTTTGGATGGTCAATTCTCCCCCATGGTCCTGGACGATTTTTTGGCTGACGGTGAGCCCGAGGCCGGTTCCCGTCTGTTTGGTCGTGAAAAACGGGGTGCCGAGCCTGGCCAGTTGATCCTCCGGAATGCCGACGCCCGTGTCGGACACGCGGATCGCGATGCGCTCGTCAGCCTGCCGCTCAACGTCAAGTCGCAGAGACCCTCCCTGGGGCATGGCGTCCATCGCATTCTTCGCCAGATTGATCAGCACCTGTTTGACTTTTCCTGCATCGCACCAGATACGGGCGGGCTCCATCGGCGCCGACACCAGAAACTCCACGTTTCGCAAATGGGCTTCAGCCGACATGAGCGCGACGGTCTCGCGGGCAATGGTGCAGATGTCGCCGCTTTGAAACACCTTGAGGTGTGGTTTTGACATCACGAGAAACTCGCTCATGATATCCTCGATGCGCTGAAGTTCTGCAAATACAATCTCAAAGTAGTGCGGTTTGTCCGTGTTTTGCTCGAACAGCAGTTGCAGGAAGCCCTTGATCGAAGTGAGCGGATTGCGCACTTCATGCGCGAGACCCGCGGCCAATTGTCCCACGACGGACAATTTCTCCGCCTGCAGCATCACCTCCTCCGCCTTCTTGCGGTCCGTGAGATCGCGTGCGACCATGACAAATTCCGTGACGTTGCCTCCGGCGTCAAGCGCCGAACCCCACCGCACTTCCAATGACAGCCATTCGGTCGCGCTTTCTTTCTTGACATTGCCCTTGCGAAAGCGAATGTCGATTTGCAGGGGGGATGGCTCCTGCACCATGCGGTGCAGCGCGGCCTTGACGATGTCTGCATCAGCCGGATGGACAAGCGTCGTAATCGCAGACTGGATGCACTCTTCGGAAGCAAGGCCGAGCAGTCGCTCGTGCGATGGAGATGCGTAACGGATGACGCCGTGTACGTCCGTGATCAGGATGAGATCGGATATATTCTTCTCCAGAACGTGAAAGTGCCGCCGTGTGGCTATCAATTCCTGCTCCAGGCGTCGCCTGCGCGTGACGTCTGTGCAGATCGAGAACGCTCCACTCACATGGCCGTCCTGTACCACGGGAACGTGCGTGACGTGCAAGATCACCAGTTGGCCGTCGCTGCGCCGGGCGCAGGCGTCGTATTCCGTGCTGTTCCCGGTGTGCAGCAGGTTCGCGAACATGCGTTCTGCACGCACGGCGTCATCCGGCAACAGGAAGTCGGAGAGCCGCCTGTCGAGCAGGTCCTGCGTTTCGCGGTCAAGCAACTTCTTCGCGGCTTGGTTGACATTGAGAATGAGTCCGTCCTGGTCGTGAACCGCGATGAAGTCTGGATGGGCCGAAAACAGGGCGTCGTAGCGCCGTTCAGACAGGCTGCGAGCCTGCTCCACAGAGTGTCGGTCCTGCCGCGCCATGAACAGGAGTATACCGGCGACCGTGTAGCCGGCGACGACCAGGGTCAACGCAACCCACATGTTGACTGCCAGATAACCGCCGGCCGCCTCGAGCGTACTGGGCGACGTGAAGTAGTGTATCGCCACCGCGCCCTGCGCCGCCGTTTGCGTGCCGACGAGCGCCAGACTGATGGGCAGGGCCGTGAGCAAACGCCAATCGACGCGTGCGGCGCAGGGACGGTCCCAGCAGTGCAGAAACAGCCGCAGCGACAGGTAGACGCCGATGAACTGGAGCAGATACAGCAACGCTTCGGCGCCGGGAGAATAGTCGATGTCCCTGACGACCATCGCGCCCAGTCCGACGTACTGGGTGAGCCAGACGCCCATGGTGATCGCTGCCGCCAGCGCCAGCGGGCGTCCGTGTTTTCCGGTTTGCTTCAACAGGCCGAACGCGAGGCGGGAGGAGCCGACCGCGATGCCGAGGGAGAGCAGCGAACTCGA
>JAKACX010000088.1 GCA_021821055.1 Bacillota bacterium | reverse complement strand
CGCCGGCGCGCACGCCAGCCAATTTGGCGCCGAGGTCGACGAGCGGCGCCTGCGCTCCATCATCAACCAGTTGAACCCCGACGTGCAGATGACGATTGAACCGCTGCACAAGATGTGGCGCTCCAGCTTGTACCTGTAGCGCGCGGAACTCAGGCGAACTCAGGCGGCAAGGTGTGTTAGGAAGAGCCGAAAGGCGGCATGGACGGCGGGTAGAGGTAGCGTAGGCACAACAATTGCGCTTACGCCACCTATACATTTCCATGCTAGCAATGCTATTTGGTGCTAGTCCGTGCACAGCACCAAATAGCATTGCTAACGCTCAACTTATTGGCAGAAAATGGTAAGACAGCACCAAATTCAGTGCTTATTGTGCGCCAGGGTGGACCGAGCGACATCCGGGCATATCCGGACGACATCCGGGCATATCCGAGCGGCGTTCGAGCGACGTTCGAGCGACATCCGAGCGACATCCTCGGGTTGCAGTGCTCTCCTCAGTACAACATGGCCACCTGAGCAGTAACTCGACTGAGGCCCCGGACGCTATGTTATGGAATGATTCCGCCTGCATCGCGGACGCGTCTCACACGCCGAGATCGCGCTTGACAAATAGGGACACAACGAGCCGCCCCCACACCCGCCTGCGCGTCAGCCAGACAATGTGGGCGCCGTTCCTGTCGTTCCGGAGCATATTGTCCACCATGAAGCGCGCCACCGGAAGCGGCCTGTCGCCGACGATGCGCAGGGCGGAGCGAAAGCGTTTCGTCGCAGGGAAGTTTCCTGACGAATCGCGCAGGAAATCGGTCACCATCATCCCCGGCCGCAGCAGACCGACCTGAACCGGCGTCCCCGCCGCCTCGCGCGCCATGGCCTGCGTGAAGTGGGTGACGGCGCGCTTGGACGTGCCGTACAGATTCAGCCCGCGCCGCATCATCCCGTTGCTGCCGAACCCCTCCACATTGAAGATCTGCCCGCGGCCCTGGCGAAGCATGCCGTTCATGGCGACCTGTGAACCGTAAATCACGCCGGACAGGTTGGTCTGCAGGACCCGTTCGACATCCTGTTCGTCAAGCTTCCAGAGCGCGTCGCCCGATTGATTGACCCCGGCGTTGTTCACCCAGACGTCCACTTCACCAAACAGGGCCACGGCCCGATCCCAGACGGCCTGGACCGACGGCTTGCGGCGCACGTCGCAGACCATCCCCGCCACGCGCCCGCGCGGGCCTGACGGACGCGTTACGGCGGACAGACTGGAAACGGCGCGCTCCACCTGGGCCGCCACGCGGCCACAGATCACGACGTCGCGCCCCTGCTCAAGAAACGCCTGCGCCAGCGCATGGCCAAAGCCGCGCGACCCTCCCGTCACGACTGCGGTTCCCATTCCCTTCACCTCCCGCTCCGCCCGTCGCCGTCCGCGTCCGGAGCACCGCAGATGGCGTCGATCCGCCGCTCAATCTCGTCGTCCGTGACGTCGTACTCCCGCGCCAGTTCACGCGCCCGCCTGCGCTGCTCGTAGAGTTCCCGGCGCACCTGCGCCCGCGACGGCTTCGGCGCAGTGCGCGCCGCCAATCCCCGCGTCGCCCGATAGACCAGATAGCTCGCCAGCCCTGTGCCCGCGAGCATGAGCAGACTCTGCCACCAGTTGCCAAAACCGACGCCGATCAGCATGCCGCTGTCCTCCTTGCGTCCGGGATCCTGCGGTCCACGGGGACGTGTGATGCCTCTCGACCGACCTGGATCGTCACATGTCCCCTACACGCCGCGCGCGTCGGCGACGTTGAAGTAGCGCGCCTCTGGATGCGAGAACACCATGGCAGACACGGACGCCTCAGGTTCCATCATGAAGCCCTCGGTCAACTGCACGCCGATGTCCTCCGGTTGCAGCAGACGGAACAACTGGCTCTGGTCCTCAATATTCGGACACGCCGGATAGCCAAACGAGACGCGCAGGCCCTGATAGCGCGCGATGAAACGCTCCCGCATGGTCATCTCGGGCGGATCCGGAAAGCCCCACATGTCGCGCAGCATGTGGTGCATCCGCTCCGCGAACGCCTCGGCGAGTTCGAGCGCCAACGCCTGCAGGCCGTACGAACGCACGTAGTCTCCCTCCGCCTTCCAGCGTTCCGAGAGTTCCCGCACGCCCCGGCCCGTCGTCACGTTGAAGAACGCCACGTAGTCCATGACGCCGCCGTCCTGCTCGCGCAGGAAGTCTGCCAGACACAGGTGCGAGTCGCCGCTCTGGCGCGGGAAGTCGAACGTCTCGAGCACGCGCGACTGGTCGGCCGGATCGTACACGATCACGCGGTTTCCCCGCGCCTGCGCGGGGAAGAAGCGGTACACCGCGTTTGCCGTGATGATGTGTTCCTGCTCCGCCTCCCGCAGCAATCGGTCAAAGACGCCCTTGAGTTCAAGCGCCTTGGCGTCGCCTTCCGCCAAACGCTTCTCGACATTGCCGCGAAATCCCATGTGCTTGCCCATCAGCATCTGCAAATTGAGATACGGTTCGAGAAACTTGACCGGGTAGTCGCGCAGCACGTGCCGGTCCATGTCCGGGGGCGCGAACACGGGCGCCGTGCGCGACACGTCCGACCGCGCCGCCGCGCCCTCGCGGCTGTCATCAGCCTGCCTTCCCCCCACCGGCATCACGTCCGAATGGACGGCGTCGCGCAACTCCTGCACGATGCGCGCGCGAAACTCCGGCTGGTTCAGACTGTTCGCGATGTCCAGCCCGTCCATGGCGTCCTTGGCGTACAGCACGAGTCCCTCGTACTCGGGAGCGATGCGCGTGTTCGTGAACTTCTTCGTCAGCGCCGCTCCGCCGACGAGCAGCGGCACGTCGATCCCCGCGTTCTTCAAGTCCTGCGCCGTCACGACCATCTGCTGGGCCGACTTCACCAACAGCCCCGAAAGGCCGATGGCGTCCGGGCGCTCGCGCTTGAAGGCCTCTATCAGTTGATCTGGCGGCACCTTGATCCCGAGGTTGATCACCTTGTAGCCATTGTTTCCGAGAATAATCTCCACGAGATTCTTGCCAATATCGTGCACGTCTCCCTTCACGGTCGCGAGCAGGATCGTACCCTTGTTCGCCGCGTCCGCCCGCTCCATGTAGGGCTCCAGAAAGGCGACGGACGCCTTCATCACCTCGGCGCTCTGCAGGACCTCCGCGACGATCAGCTCATTGTTGTTGAACAGGCGGCCGACTTCCGTCATGCCTTTCATCAGCGGCCCGTTGATCACATCGAGCGGCGCGTAGGTTTGCAGCGCCTCTTGCAAGTCGGGGACAAGCCCCTCCTTCGTCCCCTCCACCACGTAGCGCGCCAGTCGTTCCGGAAGGGGAAGCGACTCGGTCGGCGCCTGCTGCACGGTCTTCTTTTCCCGATAAAACGCCGTGAATTCGGCCAGCGCCGCGTCGGTCGTGCGAAACAGCAGATCCTCCACCAGTTCGCGCTCGCGTTCCGGGATCGACGCGTAGCGTTCCAGGCGTTCCGTATTGACAATGGCAAAGTCCAGCCCCGCGCGAGTGCAGTGATAGAGGAATACGGCGTTTAGCACCTCGCGTCCCGCGGGAGGCAACCCGAACGACACGTTGCTGAGGCCCAGCACCGTATGGCACTCCGGCATGGCCTCCTTGATCATCCTGATGCCTTCCAGCGTTTCCGTGGCTGCGCCGATGTAGTTCTCGTCGCCCGTCCCCACCGGAAAGACCAGTGGATCGAAGATGATGTCCGCGGGATTCACGCCGTAGTCGCGGACCAGGATGTCGCGCGACCGCAGGGCGACTTCGAGCTTGCGCTCCCGCGTCACCGCCATTCCCGCCTCGTCAATCGTGCCCACGACCAGAGCGGCCCCGTACCGCAGGGCCAGCGGCACGACCTCGGCAAACCGCTTCAGGCCGTCCTCGAGGTTGATAGAGTTGATGATCGCCTTGCCCTGACTGTACTTGAGGCCGAGTTCAAGCACACGGGCGTCAGTCGAATCCAGCATGAAGGGCGCCTTGACCTTCTTCGCGGCAAACTGGAGGAATAACTCCATGTCCCTCATTTCGTCCCGGTCAGGGTCCTGCAGGCACACGTCAATGACGTGCGCGCCGCCCTTCACCTGCCGCCTCGCGACTTCCGACGCCTCCTCGTACTGTCCGGCCAGAATCATCCGCTTGAACTGGCGCGAACCGAGGACATTGGTGCGCTCCCCGACGAGGTACGGCTTTCCGCTCTCCTCGATATAGACCGGCTCGATTCCGGAGACGGCCGGCAGGTGCCCGGCAGCCCCCACCGGGCGCGGAGCAATATCGCGCAGCGCCTGCGCCAGCGCCCGCACGTGCTCCGGCGTGGTGCCGCAACACCCGCCCGCGACATTCAGCCATCCCTGCTGCGCAAAAGCCGCCATCTTCGTCGCGAGGCTGGCCGGAGACTCGT
>JAKACX010000087.1 GCA_021821055.1 Bacillota bacterium | reverse complement strand
GGCGATTTCTGCTCGGCGAGGCGTACGGCGGCCGAACCGTCCTGGCGCTGCCGCTGGCGCACCGCACCTGGCTCACGAATTTCACGGGACGTTTTGCCGTCTTTGCCGTCGGTCCGCCGTCCAAACGCAACCTGCCGGTGGCGCTCGACCTGACCAACGGCCATATGATTCGCTCACAGCCGCTGGCGTTTGACATGTCCAATATTTATCCGGATCAGTCGCAGCACTCGTGGCTGAATCAGTTTGTCGGCGGCTTGCCGATTCTGATGTACCCGCGATGAGGAAGAGTCGCCCAAGAGTTTCCCAAAAACTGCCAAATAGGCCGCCCCTCAGCGACATTGTCAACAGATTGACACACAATTTTCATGCGGCTCTGTAACTTCTGAAGTTCGTGGAACGTCCAATAGACATCCGAAGCGAAGGAGTCTTTCATATGAGATATGGAAGAATGCCGTTTATGCTCATGCTTGTACTGGCCGTATGCGGCGGGGGATTGTCCGCTGCCGGCGTGTCCGCTGCTGCGGCGACAACTGGGCGGCCGATCGCCAATGCGAAGGCGCTCAACGGCCTCGGTACTCTCGCATTTTGCTGGCATCATGATATCTGGACGGTGAAAGACGGAAAAGCGCACGACCTGGGACCCGGGTTCCGTCCAGTCCTGTCTTCTTCAGGTCGCTATGTCGCCTATATAAAGGGAATTAAATCGAGTTCGGGAACCCTCTGGGTGGCGCGCACCGATGGCAGAGGTCAGCACTTCGCGCCGCTCGGCTCCACACCGGTGGCCGCGAATGGCTATGCCTGGGCGTCAGGAGCGGATGAACTGGTCGCGGCACGGTCGACTTGGGCGGAAGGGAGCCGAGGGCAAGCGTCGTCGTCCACTAAGACGTCTCCTGGACAACAGGGCAGTTTATGGGCAATCCGCGCGTCGACCGGCAAAAAGTCGACCATTGTCTCCAATGCGCGAATCGCCAGTGTGGCGACGGGGTCTGGACTGGTTGCGTACAGCGTCACACACCCAATGCCATTGAAGCACCCCGGCAATGCGACCGATGTGCTGTATGTGGCCCACCTTCGACCGCACAGTTCTCCCAAGCCTCTTTTGTCGACATTGGATTCAGGAATCCAATTGGCGGGAATCGTCGGAAACCACATCCTCTACTGGGTGGATCCGCAACATTCGGCGTCCATGGCAGCGGACGGCATGATTCTGTACAGCGTTCTGACCACGGGCGGGCGGCCGCAGACGCTCACGACCACTCTGGGCTATCCTTCGTGGCTCTCTTTCTCCAGTCCCGATACGCTGTACGCGGTCACCGGCGGTCTGCGCATAGTCTGGGCGAAGAAAACGCTCCGTCGCTATTCTCTCACCACGGGCAAATACAGCTTGATAGCCTGCAATGCCGCAAACGTGGCGCTGGATCCCGCGGCAGACCCCGCCACAGGCCGCATCGCCTTCGTTCGCGCCGCCAATCTCAGCGTCAAGACCTGGGGGTTTTCCTCACCCGCGCCACTGGAACAATGGGTCGCATCCCGCACACTGTGGGTGACGAAGCCGGGCGGCGCCAGCCCGCAGCCTGTCGCGGCAGTGGAACATGGAGTGTACCATCCGCAATGGACAGCCAATCCAAACATGATCCTGTATGCCAAAGACAGCGGGCTGTGGCTTGTCGATCTGTCTACCGGGCATACGGTAGAAGTGGTCAGCGGAATCCTTGGCTCATCGGAAAATGACCTGTTCGGCTTCTACGGACACCGCTGGATGACCGACGAATATTCGTGGGTTCAGTGAGGCAGTCCGTCTTGACAGAATGACGCCGACGCGCGCAAAGCCGGGCGGCGCTTCTCGCTGGTGCAGCGCCCCCGTTTCGACGAAATGACACCGACACAGCGTTCACTGCGAATCTCAATGTATCGTCTTATCGTGCGCCTCGGTCAGAGCCTGGGCCAGGAAGTCGTCGACACGCATCTGGCCCTGATCGCCCTTGCCGTACTGACGCACCGCCACCGCGTCCGCCGCGACCTCCTCTTTGCCCACAACAAGCGTATACGGGATCTTGTGCATCTGTGTCTCGCGAATTTTATAACCGATCTTCTCATTGCGGAGGTCAATGTCGACACGAAGACCAGCTTCGACAAGTTTCGCCCGCACCGCCTCAGCATATTCCGCGAATTTGTCTGACACCGGCACTACTTTTGCTTGCACGGGCGCCAGCCAGAGCGGGAACGCGCCCGCGAAATGTTCCGTCAGTATGCCGATGAAGCGGTCGACGGAACCGAAGATCGCGCGGTGGATGACGACCGGTCGGCGCTTCTGGTTGTCCTCGCCGATGTAGTTCAGGTCGAACTTCTCTGGCATCTGAAAATCGAGTTGGATCGTTCCACACTGCCAGTTGCGCCCGAGAGCGTCGCGGACATGAAAATCGATCTTCGGCCCATAGAACGCTCCATCGCCCTCGTTCAGCCGATAGGGGATGTCGAGCGACGCCAGCACATTTTGCAGCGCCGTTTCCGCTGCTTCCCACAGGCCGTCGGATCCCATCGAGTTTGCGGGGCGCGTCGACAACTCGATCTGGTAGGAAAACCCGAACACGCCATAGATCTGTTTGATTAATTCGATGATCCCCGCGATCTCGTCCTCGATCTGGTCGGGCCGCACGAAGATGTGGGCATCGTCCTGCGTGAATGTGCGCACGCGCAGCATGCCATTCAGAGTTCCCGATAATTCGTGCCGATGGACCTGGCCGTTTTCAGAGAGGCGGATCGGCAGGTCTCGATATGAATGCGTCGCATTTTTGTAGATCAGCATATGCCCCGGGCAGTTCATCGGCTTGAGCGCGAATTTGGTCTCGTCCACGTCGGCGAAGTACATGTTCTCGTGATAGTGGTCCCAGTGGCCGGACTCTTCCCACAGTCGTTGGTTCATCATCAGCGGTGTGCGTACTTCCTCGTAGCCGGCGGCGCGCTGCAGGCTACGCTCGAAGTTCTCCAACTCATTTCTGACGATGAGGCCGTTCGGCAGATAAAACGGCATGCCCGGCGCCTCTTCTGCAAACATGAACATGTTCAGTTCGCGGCCGAGCCTGCGGTGGTCGCGCCGCTTCGCCTCTTCGAGCATGGCGAGGTGCTCGTCGAGTTCCCGCTTGTTCGGGAACGACGTGCCGTAGATGCGCTGCAGACTCTTGTTGTGAGCGTCGCCGCGCCAGTACGCCGCCCCGACGGACAGCAGCTTGAACGCTTTGATGCGGCAGGTGGACGGCACGTGCGGGCCGCGGCAAAGGTCAATAAATTCGCCCTGTTCGTAAATGGTGATCGTCGCGTCCTCTGGCAGATCCCGGATCAACTCGAGCTTCAACTCATCACCGATTTCGTTGAACAGGTGAATGGCCTCGGCGCGGCTGACCATGTACCGCCGGATGGGGAGATCCTCCTTGACGATATTGGCCATTTCCGCCTCGATCTCGGCCAGTTCTTCCGCCCGAATCGGACGCGGCGCGTCGACATCGTAGTAAAATCCTCCCTCGATCACCGGTCCGACGCCCAAGCTCACATGTTCGTACCCGAAGAGCCGTTTGATCGCCTGTGCCATCAGGTGCGCCGTGCTGTGGCGCAGCATCGCAAGCCCCTCCGGGCTCTCTGGCGTCACGACCTCGACGCTGGCGTCCGCCTCAATCGGCGCGTATACGTCGACCAGCTTGCCATCAATGCGTCCGCCGATCGCACTCTTTTTCAGCTCCCGACCGATCGAACCGGCGAGATCTTCGACAGTCGCGCCGTGCGGCAATTCCTTCAGTACGCCGTTCAGAAGCGTGACGACGATCTGACCTGCGGCTCGTTTCTCCGTCCATTCCATTTCAGAACCCTCCTGACAAAATAAAAAAACGCCTCATCCGCAAAGGGACGAAGTCGTCTCGTGGTTCCACCCTAATTCGCCTGGGCAATCGCATAACGCGGAGCGCAGACCTCAGCGCCAGATAACGGCTGGCCGGTCCGTCGGCGGATACGCGCGGGCGCCTGTGCCCGTTTCCCCGCCGCCGCTTGCAGGGGGTGAGGCATGTCCGCGCCGGGGAACTTCGCAGCAAACAATTCCCTCTCTGATCGGCCTGTGACGCGCCCCGTGTCCTGGATCGTCGCGATTTTCCCTATCATACACGGTTGGATCTGCGAGCGCAAGGCGCACGACCCTCTCTGACAGGGGATCCGGCGCTACGGTGGGTTCAACCAGTACAAGGACATCCGGATTCATCAAAAACAGCCTCGCCAAGGACTCTGCCGCCGGCGGCCATTCCTGGACGTTGATTCTGCGGACTGTGCCGCCGGCGGCAAATTAAGCCGTAGGCGGATGGTCATTGCCTTTTTTTCTTTCGCATCTTCCACCCCGCGTAAAGACCGATCAGCAGGACCGCGACTATGATGGCTGGTACAAGGTATTGGTGCAGGACCGCGTGATATTTTGACCATTCGACGCCGATCACCCGACCCAATAGCGTGAATGTCAACACCCATGCCAGCGCGCTGATCGCATTC
>JAKACX010000036.1:21175-22514 GCA_021821055.1 Bacillota bacterium | reverse complement strand
GCGCCGAGCCGCGTCAGCGGCGCGCCGTGCGCCGCGGCCAGGCGCTCCGCATCCTGCTCGCGCCCCGGCGCAATCTCCAGCACGATGCGCGACGGGCTCTCGCCAAAACACAGCGCGGCAAGAGCGGCATAGCGGTCGCCGGCCGAAACGCCCGGCGCGTACCCCGGAAATTCCAGTTGCACGCCCAGCCCGCCCGCAATCGCCATCTCGGAGACCGCCACGAGCATTCCCCCATCCGAGACGTCGTGCGCCGCGAGGACGACACCCTCGCGCACCAGTTGCCGGCAGGCGTCCTGCACGCCCTTCTCGCGCTCCAGCGACAGAGGAGGAAGCCGGTACGTCAACACCTCGTCCGGCGCGTAAAACTGCACGTACTCCGACCCGCCGAGCCCGTCCGCCAGCGGCGCGTACAGGTCGCCCAGCACGTACAGCGCGGCGCCGTCCTGCCGGAGCGCCGCCGTCGCCATGTGCGCCGTGTCTTCGATCAGACCCACCATGCCGACCACCGGGGTGGGGTGGATGTCCCGGCCGTGCGATTCGTTGTAGAGCGACACATTGCCGCTGATCACAGGCACGCCGAGCGCTCGGCAGGCGTCGCTCATGCCCCTCGTCGACTCCTTGAACTGATAGAAAATCTCCGGTTTCTCCGGATTCCCGTAGTTCAGGCAGTCCGTCAGGGCGATCGGCTCCGCTCCCACGCAGGCGAGATTGCGCGCCGCCTCCGCGACGGCGAGCGCGCCGCCCTTCCACGGATCGAGGTAGACGTTGCGGCCGTTGCCGTCGGTCGTGAGCGCCAGCGCCTTGCCGCTGCCCGGCACGCCGACCACCGCCGCATCCGCTCCCGGGAGCACCAGTGTTTCGGTGCGCACCATCGAGTCGTATTGATCGTACACCCACTGCTTGCTGGCGATCGTCGGTTGCGCCAAGAGCGCCCGCAAATCGGCCGACAGATCCGGTCCGGCCGGCGTCACACCGCCCGCGATCCGCAGGGGCAAATCCGACGGAGCGTCCCGGAGCGCGTCGAGGTACACCGGACGCAACGCCGGGCGATCCAGCACGGGCGCCTCGTCGACCAGCGCCGTGACCGGGATGTCCGCTTCCAGCCGCCCACCGTCCTGCACGCGCAAGCGGCCGTCGTCCGTGACCGTCCCGATGACCGTCGCCTCAAGCCCCCACTTCGCGAAAATGCGAAACGCCTCCGGCTCCTCGCCGCGGCGCATGACGACGAGCATCCGCTCCTGCGACTCCGAGAGCATGATCTCGTAGGCGTTCATGCCCGATTCGCGGCGCGGCACCTTGGCAATGTCGAGCGTCAGTCCGCTGCCCGCCCGGCAGATCG
>JAKACX010000036.1:0-21165 GCA_021821055.1 Bacillota bacterium | reverse complement strand
CGAGGACGACGTGAGCCCGGCGGCGCCCATATCCTGGATTCCCACCACTTTGCCCGTCGCGATCAACTCAAGGCACGCCTCGAGCAGCAGCTTCTCCATGAACGGGTCGCCGACCTGCACCGCGGAACGCTCGCGGGCATGCGGGTCCTGCACGGAAGCGAACGTCGCGCCGTGGATGCCGTCGCGCCCCGTCTTCGCCCCGACCACCAGGACCGGATTGCCCACGCCGCTCGCCGCGCCTTTGGCGATGTCGCTGTGCGCGATGACGCCGACGCACATCGCATTGACGAGCGGGTTGTGCGTATAGCAGTCGTCAAAGACCACCTCGCCGCCCACCGTCGGTATCCCGATGCAATTGCCGTACCCGCCGATGCCCGCGACGGAGTGCGCGAACAGGTAGCGGTTGTGCGCGTCGGAAAGCGGGCCGAAACGCAGGCTGTTCAGCAGGGCGACCGGACGGGCGCCCATCGTGAAGATGTCGCGAATGATGCCGCCCACGCCCGTTGCGGCGCCCTGGTACGGCTCAATGGCGGTCGGGTGGTTGTGGCTCTCGATCTTGAACACGGCCGCCATTCCGTCGCCGATGTCGACGATGCCCGCGTTCTCGCCCGGCCCCTGCAGCACCCGCGGACCCGCCGTCGGGAACTGGCGGAGCACGCGCCGCGAGCTCTTGTAACTGCAGTGCTCCGACCACATCACGCTGAAGATGCCCGTCTCCACGTAGTTCGGCAGGCGCCCGAGCAAATCTGCGATGCGCCCGTACTCCGCGTCGGTGAGCCCAAAGGAACGATAGACCCCCGCGTCCCGCACATCCTCCGGCGACGGAAAACGGTCGCCGCCGACCGTCGCCGCCGCCTGGTCAGCCATCGCCGTGACGTCCTCCTCACTGTACGGCATATTGACCCCTCCAACTGTCGACAATCGACGCAAACACGCCAGCCCCGTCCGCCGAACCGAGCCGTTCGTGCACCGCGCGCTCCGGATGGGGCATCATGCCGAGCACGTTGCCGCGCTCGTTCGTGACGCCGGCAATGCCGGAGACCGATCCGTTCGGATTGTGCCCGCCAGCGTAACGAAAGACGATCTGGCCGCGCTCCTCCATCCGCGCAAGCGCCGCATCGTCGACAAAGTAGTTCCCCTCGCCGTGCGCCACCGGAATCCGCACCACTTCACCCGCGCGGTACGCGGACGTGAACGGCGTCGCCGCGTTCTCCACGGTCAGGCCGACCATGCCGCAACGAAACTGGAGCGACTCGTTGCGCCGCAGCGCACCGGGCAGCAGGCCGGCCTCCGTGAGGATCTGGAACCCATTGCAGATCCCGAGCACAAGCCGGCCGTCCTCCGCGGCTTTCGCCACCGCCCGCATAGCCGGAGAGAAGCGCGCGATCGCGCCCGCGCGCAGGTAGTCGCCGTAGGAGAACCCGCCCGGAATGACGATCAGGTCGTACTCGTCGAGGCGCTCCGCCGAGTGCCAGACGAGATCCGTCGGCCCGTCCGAAAGCGCCCGCAGGGCCTTGACCGCGTCCATGTCACAGTTGCTGCCCGGAAATTGGATCACCGCGCTCTTCATCGCGCCTCCACCAGTTCGAACGTGTATTTTTCAATGACGGGGTTGGTCAACAACTGGTCGCACATGCCGCGCACGAGCTCGTCCGCCCGTTCACGCGTGTCCGCCTCAAGCGTGACTTCCATGTACTTGCCGATCCGCACGTCCTGCACGGCCTCGTACCGCAGCGCGTGCAGCGCGTGGGTCACCGCCGCTCCCTGCGGATCCAGCACGCTGCCCTTTAACGTCACGTAGATCTTTGCCAGCACATTCACGTCAGATCAGCCTCCAGACGCCTCAGCACTTCCTCGTACGCCTCTTCCACGTTCCCCAGGTCACGGCGGAAACGGTCCTTGTCGAGCTTGTCGCGCGTCGCGCGGTCCCAAAGGCGGCACGTGTCCGGCGAGATCTCGTCCGCCAGGACGATGCCGCCGCCCGGCAGCACGCCAAACTCCAGCTTGAAGTCGACGAGCAAGAGACCGCGCTCCAGCAGGTGCCCCCGCAGCAGCACGTTGATGCGCAGGGCCTGCCGCTCCAGTTCATCCATCTGCTCAGCCGTCGCAAGCTCCAGTGCCAGCGCGTGCGAGCGATTGATCAACGGGTCTCCCAGCGCGTCGTCCTTGTAATAGAACTCGACGACGGGCCGCGGCATGTCGCGCCCTTCCTCCCAGCCGATCCGCTTGGCCAGACTGCCCGCCGCGATGTTGCGCACGACGACCTCGAGCGGGACGATGCGCACCCGCTGCACGAGCATCTCGCGCGGCGCGGACTGCGCGACGAAGTGACTGCGGACGCCTCTGCGGGCCAGTTCGGCGAACAGCAACGAACTGATCCGGTTGTTGATCTCTCCCTTGCGCGCGATGCTGCCGCGCTTCTCCCCGTTGAACGCCGTGGCGTCGTCCTTGAACTCTACCAGGTACCAGTCCGGGTTCGCCGTCTCGTACACGCGCTTCGCCTTGCCCTCGTACACCATGGCGCCGCGTGCGGGCGGAGCGCCCGCCCCTGCGGCAGCTCGCAGGCCCGAGCCCGAGGCCGCCGGCCCCGTCGTCCCCGCGGAGGCGGTCCCGCCGCCGTGCGCCAAGTCCGCCGCCTGCGACAGCGCCCCTGTCGCGCCGTCCTGCGCGTCTGATTCCCCGGCGTCAATCAGGCCGAGCCGGGCAAAGATCTCGTCCACATGCTGCACGTGAAAGCGCACGTCAAAGCACTCGTCAAACTCCTTCGTTCCGAGCCGCCCGGCGATCGCCGGCTCCGCCTCCACGAGCGGACGAAACTGTCGCTGTTCACGCCACGCCTGCATCGCCTTGGCCTGCACGACGTCGTACGCCTCTTCGCGCGACAGGCCGCGCGCCACCAGGGCGAGCATGACGCGCTGCGAGAAGATCAGGCCGAGCGAGCGGTCCATGTTGCGCAGCATATTGTCCGGGTAGACGTGCAGATGGGCGATGATCCCGTTCATCTTCGCCAGCAGATAGTGGACCAGAATCGTGCTGTCGGGCAGGATCACGCGTTCGACGGAGGAATGGGAGATGTCGCGCTCGTGCCACAGCGCGACGTCTTCGTGCGCCGCGACCATGTTGCCCCGCAGGACGCGCGTCAGGCCGACGATCTGCTCGCAGTTCACCGGGTTGCGCTTGTGCGGCATGGCCGACGAGCCTTTCTGCCCGGCGTAGAACGGCTCCTCCACCTCGCGGATCTCCGTCTTTTGCAGGCCGCGGATCTCGGTCGCGATCTTCTCCAGCGTGGCGCCGATCAGCGCCAGGGACGAAACGTACTCCGCGTGCCGATCGCGCTGCAGCGTCTGCGTGCTGACGGGCGCAGGCTTCAGCCCGAGCCGCGCGCAGACCAGTTGCTCCACGCGCGGATCAATGTTGGCGTAGGTGCCGACCGCGCCCGACAGCTTGCCGTACCGCACCCCTTCTGCCGCGTGCGTGAAGCGGTCGAGCTGGCGTTCCATCTCGGCGTGGTAAAGCGCGAGTTTGAGGCCAAATGTTGTGGGTTCCGCATGCACGCCGTGCGTGCGCCCCATCATCACGGTATCCTTGTACTGCACCGCCTGCTCGCGCAAGACGGCGATCAGCGCGCGCAACTGTGCAAAAATCAGCTCATTGGCCTGGCGCAACTGCACGCCGAGCGCCGTGTCCACGACATCCGTGCTGGTGAGGCCGTAGTGCACCCACTTGCGTTCAGGGCCCAGCGTCTCGGAGACCGCGCGCGTAAACGCGACCACATCGTGCCGCGTCTCCCGCTCAATCTCCAGCGCCCGCTCCACGTCCACCCGCGCGCGTTCGCGGATCAGGCGGGCGTCCTCGGACGGAATGACGCCTAGTTGCGCCCATGCTTCGCAGGCGGCGATCTCGACTTCAAGCCACGCCGCGTAGCGGCTCTCCAGCGTCCATACCGCCGCCATCTCGGGAAGCGAGTACCGCTCGATCACGGGATTCCCTCTTTTCCAGTCCTTCATCACACTCAGTCTATCAAGCGGACAGCGGTTTGGTCAACAAAACCACGAACGTTCAAGATCGCCGCCACAAAATCGTTCGGAAATCATACCCTGCTTGATGTCAGGCTGCTCTAGTTCACGCTGCGCTGGCTCAACTTCCATCGCGGGCGGATGCTTCTCCGTGAAATGCGTCGTACAGACCTTGAACGGCCGCCGCGTACGTCGGCTTGCGCCAATTATTATAAGACGGATGCGGAATATTCTCCAATATCCGCCACAATTCGGAGTGGACGTCCGCCAGCCGGAAGAACTTCTGGGCGAAGCGCCCGCACGGCACAAAGGACAAGGGGCGCGCCGACAGCCTGTCCAACCGCCTGCGCAGGTGGTCGACCAGGATCTCCTGCAACGCGTTCAACTGTGGATCCTGGAAGCTGACGCGGTCGTTCGCCTGACGCAGCGCGGACATCCGCTCAAACAGCGGCGCGTACCGTCCGTCACCCTGCGGGCCACCGTAGGCCGCGCGCTGCAGCGGCAGATTGGACACGTTCATCAGTCCGATGCGGTCAAGCGACGGTCGACCCAGTTGACCGTCGCGGTTGCGCTTGACCATCACGCCGAGCGGCGTCCGTCCATACCGCTCGCCGAACAGGACGGCCGACATGGAAGCGCCGCTTGCGCCTGACACCGGCGCGCCATGCTTCAATTCTTCAATGTGCGGACTCTCCAGCAGGAAGACGAAGGTGGCGGTCGGCGGGACGATGTCGGGCACCAGGTGCCCTTTGGCAAGCTCATTGCACAATTGACGGAAGAGATCGCGCAGGGGCCAGACTCCTTTCCGCAAAAGGCCGGAATGGGGCGCAACGCGGCGGTGAGCGCAACACAACAGGCATCCTCACCGCCGCCTGCCTTCATTGTAACACAGGATCCTGTCCGCGGGGCACGGCCCGGGAGAGTGGGGACACGCTAGAAGCGGGATGGATGAGGCGATGGGGAGGGTCGGGCGAGACGGTTTCACAGCGGGGCATGCCGGACGTCAGCGCGGCTTCGCCGCGCGGTCACTGGCTTGCGGTCACGGTTACCGGCAGACTGCCCGTGGCGGGCCACCCCGCGATCAGCACGCGCGCCGCCGCCGCAACCGCCGCCGGAGTCTGGTCGTATGTGGCGAGACACGCCGCGCGAGTTGCGTCAGTCGCCCTGCCGCGTACGGACTGCGGCCGGCGTAGCCGATTACCACCTTGTCCAGTCGCACCATCGCGTCGAGCACGGACCGCACCCGTCCATCTGCGGCGGACGGCAACTCGACAATCACGAAGCGCACGTCGCGGAGCGTTTCGGTTGACGCCGCCCAGTTGAGCTCTGCGGCGCTGTCTCCCGCCCCTTCCGGCGGGGCGAAGAGACGCACGACAGCCGGCCAGATCTGGAGCAGTTCGGCGGCAAATGCGCCGCCCTCGGCGTGCTCCACCGCGCCGTGCACGGCGTCCGGGCCGACAAACTGCAACAGTCCCAGCGCCTCGCCGGGGCGCAGCTGCAGCGGGAGCGCCTCGCGACCGTGAATCACCGTCACCGCGCGGTAGCCCGCAACCCGGGCGAGGCGGTCGTGCACGGTCAGCGCAGCGGCCGTCAGGGGTATCGCGGCGGGGCGACCCACCAGTCTGCGCCGCAAGCCGGTCACGCGACCGGCGGCCTCCTCGAGGCGTGCGAACGGTACGGCGCCCGTCTCGACCGCCTCCACCAGCGCCCGGTAGACCGCCTGCTGACGCTCTTCGCCGTGGCCGACCAAGATCAGGTCGCAGCCCGCCGCAAGGGCCATGACGGCGCCGCGCGCCGGACCCACGCCGTCCGCGATCGCCTTCATGCCCATGCTGTCGGTCACAACCACTCCGCTGAAGCCCATTTCCGTACGCAGCAGCCCGGTGATGATGCGGCGCGACAGCGTGGCCGGCAGACCGCTGTCGTCCAGCGCGCCGTAGGCGACGTGGGCCGTCATCAGCGCGTCCACCCCCGCCGCGATCGCGGCGCGAAACGGCGCCAGTTCGACCGCTTCCAGACGCGCTCGCCCGGACGCGACGCGCGGCAGTCCCAGATGGGAATCCACCTTCGTGTCGCCGTGCCCCGGGAAGTGTTTCGCGCAGGCAAACACACCCGCCTCCTGCAGTCCCCGGATGAACGCCGTTCCCTGCGCCGCCACGCGCTGCGGCTCTTCACCGAACGACCGCACGCCGATGACAGGGTTGTCGGGATCAATATTGACATCGAGCACGGGAGCCAGGTCCATGTTGATGCCCACCGCGCGCAGTTGCTGCCCGGTCGCGCGCCCGATCGCCCCGGTGAACGCCGGGTCGTTCGCCGCCGCAAGCGCCATGTGGCCGGGAAAGCGCACGAAGTCTCCGGGCAGGCGGCGCACGGTGCCGTTCTCCTGGTCCGCCGCCAACAGCAGCGGCGCCTCGCGGCCCGCGCCCAAGGCAAGCTCCTGCAGGTCGCCCGCGAGCTTCACGGCTTGTGTCGCGTCCTCCAGATTGTGCGAGAACAGCGGGATCATCCCGACGCGCATGTCGCGCACCAGTTTCCGCGCGCGTTCATTCACCTGTGTTCCGGAAAAGCCAAAGCCGACGATCCGCCCGACCAGTTCGCGCACGACCCGTCCGTCGCGCGTCATGACGGGCACTCCCGGTCCACCGCCTGCCGTACAAAACCGTCCGCCTGTTCCAGCCTGGCGAGCGCTTCTTGCAATTCGACGCCGAGCAGCCCCATCACGATGGCCGCCTTCACATTGAACGCCGACCGCTCCAGCAGATCCCCCGCCTGTTCTGCGGGTACCTCCAAAACCTGCTGCAGCATATTCACGGAGCGGACAACCAGCTTGTGATTTGTCGGCCGCAGGTCGACCATGAGATTGTCGTAGACCTTGCCGATCAGCACCATGGCCCCGGTGCTGATCATGTTGAGCACCATCTTCTGCGCCGTGCCCGCCTTGAGCCGCGTCGAACCCGTCAGGATCTCGGCGCCTGTGTCGATCTCGATCGCCACGTCCGCCACCTTGCTCATCTCCGCATCCATGTTGCAAGACACCGCGGCCGTCCCGGCGCCAACGCCGCCCGCTTCCTGCAGTGCGCCAATGGTGTACGGCGTGCGGCCGCTCGCACTGACGCCGATGAGAAAGTCGCGCTCCGTCACGCCGAGTGCCCGCACATCCGTCCGTCCCTGGGCAATGTCATCCTCGACCGCCTCCTTGGCGGAAACGAACACGGCTGAGCCGCCGGCCAACAGCCCGATCACCATGTCCTCGGGCACGCCGAACGTCGGCGGGCACTCCGACGCGTCCAGCACGCCGAGACGGCCGCTCGTGCCCGCTCCCGCATAGATCAGCCGCCCGCCCGCCCGCAGGCTGGCCGCCGCGCGCGACACCGCTTCCGCGATCGACGGCAGCGCGGGCCGCACCGCAAGGGCCACCTGGGCGTCCTCCTGGTTCATCAGCGCGACGATCTGTTGCGCCGAAAGACAGTCCAAACGCTCCGAGCGCACGTTGCGGTTTTCTGTCATAAGAGAAGTTATATCACTTGCCAAGTCTATCGCTCCCAATCCATCATGTCGTCCTTCACGCCTGCCCTGCCCGGAAAAGGGTCCTGCGCCAGCCGCCCATATCCCTTGCCCCCGCCCGGACGCCGCTGTCGACCCGGCGACCCTTCATTCCGCCGCTGTCTCCCGGGCGTCTCCGGTAAACGCGACAGCACTCGTCAACGCCTCAATATACGTCCGCCCGTCGCGCAGATGGAAATCGAGCGGCATGACGCCGACGGCCTGCACGGACACGTCGGTCCAGGCCCCGGAACCGTCCGCAACAGCGTAGCCGCCGTAGTCGTGGATCACATACGCGCGCCCTTCGCGGACCCCCAGCAACACCATCGTATGCCCCGGCATGAAGAGGACGTCCCCGGCGCGAAAGCCGGACAGAACGGAAATCCGCGAGCGCTCGTCGTCTGTCGCGTCAAAGCGGTGCGCGCGAACCCCGGGGACGGCCTCCTGCTCATCCGCGTTGCGCGGCAGGTCGAGTCCAACGCTGCGATAGACGTCCAGCACGAAGCTGGAGCAGTCGTGCAGACCGCCCGCGCCGCCCCACCCGTACGGTTCGCCCAGCAGTTTGAACGCCTGGGTGACCAATGACCGCCGCGTGCAGGGCAGACCGCCGCGGCGGGCGTCCGCCCGTTTGACGGAGCCCTCCACGAACTGGAGGCGACCGGCCGGGTCGCGCACCGGCCACCGCACGCCGATGTCCGCCATTCGATCCGCGGGCGGTCTCCCGGCCGCGCCTGCGCCTGCGTTCGCGTCCCCGCGCGCCCGCTTGGCCCATCCGCCGTCAGAGCCGTCCTGCAGAGGCAGGCGCGCCGCGAACTCCGCCGCATGCACTTCACCGGACCCAAGCCGCACCTCCGCCGTAGGCTCCACCACCGTCGCGTGGCGGCCTGCGCCGAGCGCGGCTAGCTCCGCGCGAAATGTCTCCCGGTCGGTCTCGCCAACGTCGTTTGCGCCGACCCACCCCCGATAGTTGCGCCCCTGTGCGTAGACGAAGCGCCCGCCGAGCGACCGGTGCAGGATCACGAGCGGTTCGAACACGGGCCACGCCGTCTCCTGGAGGCGGTCGAGCCTTCCTTCCTGCCCGGCGTAAAACACGCCCCGCGCCGTCGGGAATCGGCGCACGTCCGTCCGCCGGACGGTGAATCCGAAACGCGCCGCCACAGTCCCGGACCCGGCCTCCGGAAGCGCGCACTCTTCTGTCTGCGCGCGCCAGAAGCGGGCGTCCACAGCCTTCCCTTGTGCGTCAAACAGTTCGCCCTCGGGCGGTCGGTCTGCCGCCAGCATCCTCGCCAGTTCCTCGCGCGAGACCGCCGCCGGATAATCCGGCAGTGCGGACAACGAAGCGACCTCCCGCTCCCAACGGGCGCTCCTCGCCCGCGCCTGCTCCGCCGTGAGCAAGACCTCGTCCGGGTATGGCGTCCGCTCCAGCCAATGGCCGGCGTCCATCATCCCGTCGGGCGCCATGGGTGTCTCTGACATGTCTTCACCTCCGGATGCTGTCCGACCGTCATGCCCGGCTAGCCAGCGCCGCCACGAGAAAGTCCTCCGTGACCGTTCCCGCCGTCACCAGGCGATTGCCCCGCAGTTCCGCCAAATAGCGCTGGATCGCGGCCCTCTGCGCCCCGCCAAGCGGGTGTTTCCCCGCCGTCTGCAACGCCTTCACGGCGTATGCTCCAGCCTGGCCCTGCAGCGACAGAAGGCGCGCCCACGGCGCAATCTCATCGTAGAGCGCATGGTCCGGCAACCGCGCCGCGAGCGTTCCATTTACGGCGGCCATGGCCGCGAAGTCGCGCGCCAATGGCGTCGCTTCCGGCTTCACGCCAGCCTGCGTCACGCGCCAGAAATTCGACATGTCGGCCGCCAGGCGCGGCGGCTGCAGGTTCTCGTCATAGTACGAACTGTTGTCCGCGGCAAACACAGCCAGAGCGTCGGCCGCCGGTCCGCCGATCGACCGGATCGCCTGCCGCCACGACTGCGCCGGGTTGTAGCGCCGCGGATCGTAGAGGTACGCGGCCGCCGTCCACAGGGCGATCTCGGACGCCCTTGCCTGGTACATCGGGTTGAACAGGTAGCCCACAGTCAGGGACAGGACGTGCGCCCCCCTGCCCGTGACGGGCCCGAGAAACAGTTCCGGGTGCTTGTTGATGACGTAGGTGAAGTCATTGACCGGATAATTGTCCCATATCAGCACCCGATGACCCATGTCCTTCTCGACGGCGGTCACCTGGGCGGCCGTGATGGTCTGGGTCAACGCCCACGCTCCCGTCCAGATCGGCGTCACGGCGGGTGACAGGTAGCGTTTGAGACTCTGCCAGAAAGGATTGTTCATCACGCCGTAGTAGTCGGTCTGCGCGAGCAGCAGGCGAAAATGCGGGTCGAGCCGCCGTTCCCTGCTCCACACGTAGTTGGCCAGATCTGCTTCGGCCCAGGCGAGATTGCCGTGATAGCGCCTGTTGTCAGCGGCGTTCAGAATACCCGTTATGTCGTCAAGGCTGAGCATGAACTCGTTCACGCCAGCCCGCCGCACCTGATTGATCTTGGCAAGGAGAGCCGCGCGGTCCTGCGGGCTGCTGTACGTGATATTGAGCCCGGGACTGATCGAGTATACAAAGTGAATCCCATCAGCACGCGCCGCGTCAATCAGCTTGCGCAGCCGCGCAAAAGCGGCGGGCGGATACGGCTGCCGCCAGTCGATGCGCTCGTACGGGTCGTATTTTGGCGCGTACAGGAATGCGTTCATATGGTGGACCTGTTCGAATTTCATGATGGCGAGCGTGTCCGCCACGCTCCAGGACGGCCCGTAGAATCCCTCGATCACGCCGGCGAGAAAGGGCGGCCCGGCGGTGGCAGGCGAGGTTCTTCGGCCGCCGTGGCCAGCGGACGCGCCGCCCGGGGACACCGTGCGCTGGTGCGACAGTCCCACGACAAGCAGGCTCGCGATGACGGTGAACACTGCCACTCCGCCTGTTCTGCTCCACATTCTCACAGTACACCCTCCTGTTCCAGAATGTCGTGCGCCGACCCGACGGATCGCCCCGCCATCTGCCAGCGATCCCGCGCCCACGGCGGGCGGACCTGACCTACTGGTTCGACGCGCGGCCCGAGAGCGGTACGGCAACTACTTTACGCTCTTTGGGCTTGAAGCATGCGACGAGACGATCGTCCGGCGCACCCGCCCACGGCTCCGGGTCCGGGTGCGCCGCTTTGCAGCGGTCGTCCGCAAACGGGCAGCGGTCCGCGAACAGGCAGCTGGAACTGTCGTTTGACTCCCCCTGTTCGGTGGGGCGCGGAATGAAGCGATCCGGACCGGCCTGCTCCAGTCCGTGCAACACCGGCACGGCGCTGAGCAGCGACTGGGTGTAGGGGTGGACGGGACGCTGAATCAGATCGTCCGTCGGTCCCATTTCCACGATTTCACCGCGGTAGATCACGGCCGTCTGGCCATCCTGGGCCACGTAGCGCGCCGCCGCCACATCGTGGGTGATAAAAATGACAGAGATGTGCAGATCGCGCCGCAACTGTGAGAGCAGGTTCAGGACTCCGAGGCGCAACGACACGTCGATCATGGATACGGCCTCGTCCGCCACCAGAGCCTCGGGCTCCACCGTCAGCGCCCGCGCGATGACCACCCGCTGCCGCTGCCCGCCGGACAACTGGTGCGGATACTTATACAGCGTCTCGCTGGCGTCCAGACCGACCAGGCGCAGCAATTCCACCGCCCGCCGTTCGATCCACGCTCCGTCCTTGCCCCCGCGCCGCGCGAGCAGGCGCAACGGGTCAAACAGCGCCGCCGCAATGGTGCGGGTCGGGTTGAGGGCCGCGTACGGGTCCTGGGGAATCAGTTGCACCTTGCGAAACTGCGCCCGCCTGTCGCGCGCCGTCATTCCCGCGATATTCGCGCCGTCAATCAGCACTTCCCCGCCCGTGTACGCCTCCAGTCCCGTCACAATCCGCCCGAGCGTCGTCTTGCCGCAACCCGACTCCCCGATCAGAGCGAGGGCCGCGCCGCGCCGGATATCGAGCGTAACCCCGCGCAACGCGCGCACTTCGCCGCGCGCCAGCACACCGCGCGTGCCAGGGTAGGTCTTTTGCAGATTCACGACCTGTATCATGGCGTCACCTCCAGATGGCACGCGACCCGGCGGCCAGGCGCCACTTCGCGCAGCTCCGGCGTCCCGGTGTCGCACACCGGCATGCGCGCGGGACAGCGGTCGCGAAACACGCAGCCCGCCTTCGGGATCTGCCGCAGTTCGAGCGGTGCGCCGGGCAGCGCCTGGGCATCGTCGAGCGGCCCCGTGAGCCGCGGGATGGCGCGGATCAACGCCTGCGAATACGGATGGAGCGGCCGGCGCAGCAGTTCCCGCGACGGCGCGTCCTCGGCAATCCGGCCGGCGTACATGACGACCACGCGGTCCGACAGTTCCGCCACGACGCCCATGTCGTGCGTGATGAGAAGCGTGGTCAGTCCCCGCTCACGGTGGATCTCGCGGATGATCTCGAGCACGTGGGACTGCGACAGCACGTCGAGCGCGGTCGTCGGTTCGTCCAGCAGGACAATCTGCGGATGCAGCGCGAGTGCAAAGATGATGCTCACCCGTTGCCGCATGCCGCCCGAGAGTTCATGCTGGTACGACGTCAGCGTGCGGTCCGCCGGCAGCGCCATGCGCTCCGCCAGTTCCCGGGCCTCGCGCAAGACCTTGCGCTTGTCCTTCACGCCGTGCGAGCGGGCGAGGTCCAGCAGTTGGGCGCCGACCCGCTTGAGCGGGTTGAGCGTATCCTGGGACGCCTGAAACACCATCGCGGCGTGCTCGCCGCGGAATCGCCGCAGGCGTTCGCGGTCGAACGTCACGATGTCTCCGCGTCCCGCGTACTCGATCGTCCCGCTGCGAATGCTGCCGGGAAAGGTCACGGAGTTGAGCATCGCCATGGCGAGAGTCGACTTGCCGGAACCGGATTCACCGATCACGGCAGTGATCGACGCCTTCGGAATGTCGAGATCAAGCTTGTGGACGGCGTCAAACAGGCCGGTCGAGGTCTGATACGCGACCGACAGGTTGCGGATGCGCACTTCCGGCGCGGCCGGCATGGTTGATTGTTCCATCACGGCAGCCATGCGTCAGACTCCTTTCAGGCGCGGATTGAAGATCTCGTCAACGGCGTCGAGTACGAGAACCACGCCAAACGTCACGAGCATGATGCAGGCCAGGGGCGACATGAGATACAACAGGCCGCTGGTCGTGTACATGGCTCCGGACTGAAAGAAGGCCATGTTCAGCATGACGCCCCAGTTGTTGTTTGAAAAGGGCACGATGCCGAGAAAGAACAGCGTAATCTCGGAATAGATGCTGCCCGTGGTGGCGAACAGCAGATTCATCACAACGAACGGCGCTACGTTAGGAAATATCTCCTTGGTGACAATGTGCCGGTTGGACAGGCCGAGTCCCCTGGCGGCCTCGATGAAGCCGCGCTCGCGCAGGCTGAGCGTCTGCGACCGAACGGCCCGCGCCAACCCGCCCCAACTCGTGATGCCGAGCACGAACCCCAGTGCGAGTGGACTGGAGAACTTCCACACGGTGGAGAGCACGATGAGCAGCGGAAACTGGGGCACCGTCAAGAACACGTCGGTGATGCGCATCAGGACGGAATCCACCAACCCCCGCGCATACCCCGCCGCCAGCCCGATCACAGTGCCGAACACGACTGTGAAAAACGCCGCCAGAAACGCCGAGAGCAGGACAAAGCGGGCTCCGGTGATGATCTCGGCCAGCACGTCCGTTCCCTGGAAGTCCGTCCCGAGCGGATGGGCAAGGCTCGGCGGCGCGTAGATCTGGGCGGCGTCAGACGGCAGCGTGGCAGGATACAGCAAGGGGCCGAATGCGGCCATCAGAACGAAAGTCAGAATTATCACGAGTCCTGCGATGCGGCCGGGCTTGCGCACCAGCACCCTGCCGGCGGTGCGCCAGCCGTTCGGCCTGCGCAGCGGGGGAAGGGCCTTCGCCTGAACGTTCATCGAAGCCATGTCAAGCCCTCCTGATGCGCGGATCAATCAGGCTGTAGAGTAAATCCGCCAGAATATTGGAAACGATGACGGCTGCCGTAATGATGAGAAACGCGCCCTGCATCACGGGATAATCCTGCGCTCCAATGCTGTTGTTCAGCAGATAGCCGAGACCGGGATAGTCGAAAATCGTCTCGATGACGATGGCGCCGCCAAACATGAACCCGAGCGACAGTGTCAGCGACGTGAACAGGGGCAGGAAGGCGTTGCGCGCGACGTAGCGAATCCGGATGCCGCGCGTCAGCCCCCGGAGTTCGGCGGCCAGGATGTACTCGTCTCCGAGCACCGAGATGACGCTTGACTTCATGGCGAGCGTCCAGCCCCCGTATCCGGAGATGGCATAGGCGAGAATGGGGAGAATGGCGTGATACGCGACGGAACCGACAAAAGCCGGGCTGAACCCCGGATGGATCGCGGCGTCATATGGCGCCCCGAAAGGGAATAAACGCCACTCCGTCGTGAACAGGTACAGGAACGCCAGCGCCAGCATGAACTGCGGAATGCCGTGCAGCAGCGTCGCGAGAAACGTGCTCGACTGTCCGATGATCGAGTTGCGCCAGACGGCCGCCACAACGCCCGCGGCAACACCGAGAATGAAACTGAAGAACAGTCCGAGCAGAACCATGAAAATCGTCCAAGGAGCGGCGCTCATCAGGATGTGCGTGACCGACACGCCGGCGTACGCGATCGACAACCCGAGGTTCAGGTGCAGCAACTGCCCGAGATAGTCAAAGTACTGCACGATGAGCGGTCCGTGCGGCATGAATCCGTACATCGCCGCCACCTGCTGCTTGGCCGCCTGGTAGGGCACTCCGCTCTGCAGCAGCGACGTGAGGCGGGCCAAAACGGGATTCCCCGGCATCAAGCGAATGAGAAAGAAGGTGAATGTCACCACGACATAGACCATCGCGAGGCCGCCGAGGAGCTTCTTCGCAAGGAATTTTAGATAATTCACGAGTGCACCTCCTGTCATGCGACGCCCATGCGCGTGTCCCGGCGCCCGTTACGGGCGCGAGACACGCGATCCGGCGCGCGGCGCTGGAGTCGGTCGGCCGTCGAAAGCGTTCAACCACTGTAAGGAAGAAGGGTTCCGCCGTGTCGGGCGAAACCCTTCATTCGCGGAGGCGACTATGATTTCGGCCGGATGTAGCCCTGCAGCATCCAGAAGCCCACGGGCGGATAGAAGCCGACGCCAGCCAGCATGACCGGAGACGAGTGCAGCGGGAAATCCGTGTAGTTGGTCGTGTTCACGAACCCTGCCTGCATACCGCTCCAGAGCGTGATGGCCGGCAGATAGCGGTTTGATACGAGAGCGAGTTTCGCCGTGTCGCTGTGCAGTACGGTCGGGCTCATCGCCTCCGCCAGGTTGTTCGTGAGCGGTCCCGGCTGCACGGAGCCGTACGTCGGAATCGCGACAGTCTGCGGGAAGTTGACCCAGTTGCCTTTGCTGACGGACGACGTGTAGGACAGCTTGCCGCCGATCATGTTGTACCCGTCAAGTCCGCCGTAGAGTCGGCCAAACGCCCAGTACACGTCCGGGCCGAGCGCGATCGTCCAGAAGGACAGCGCGAACTTGCCCTGGCTCTGCTCGGTGGCAAACTGCGCCGGCTGGATCAGCACCGGACTGGTCTTGATCCCGAACTGCGTCATTTGATTGGCAACGACAGACGCTCCCTGGACCCAGTCGGTGTAGGAGGAGTTCACGTACAGCGAGGCCGTCCACGGCTTGCCGTTCGGCAGTTCCCACTGGCCGTTCACCTTCTTGAATCCGGCGGATTCGAGCAGCTTCGCCGCCTTTGCCGGGTTGTAGCGGTACAGGGTCAGTTGCGCCTGTTCCGCCGGTGTGAGCGTGTCGGACGTCTGCTGGTTTGTCATGCCGTCGATGTACTTGACAGGACTGCCCGACACCGGCTCGCCAATCGCCTGCACGGTGTTGCGGTTGATCATGTACGCCAGCGCCTGGCGTACTTTAAGAACGTTGTACGGATAGACGTGTTCATTGAACATCAGCGAGTTCGCGTAGTACGACGGCACCTGGTAGTACACGTTGCCCGGCGTCTGCGCCGCACGCTGCTTGATGCTCGTCGGCATGGACGACGTGGCCTGGTTGACCTGTCCGCCAATCATGTAGTTCCAGATGCCCTGGTTGCTCGTGTAGTTGCGGAGCACCACCTCGTTCACGTGGATGTTCGCCGCGCCGTAGAAGTCCGGGTTCTTCACGAGCACCGCTTCGCCGGGATTGACACCCGAGATGACGAACGGACCGGAACTGACGTCAGTCTTCGGCGCGAACGCGCTGATCTTCTTGCCAAGCAAGGTGAGATCCGCCTGGGCCTTGGTCTGCAGAGCAAGCTGCGCCTTGTCGGTTCCAGCGTACTGGGATTGCTTGATAAGGGTCCACACATTTTTCGGCAGCAGCGGCGCGTACTGGCTCGTTGGAACAATCGTCTGCGTCAGCACGCCAAACGGAAAGATGTTGAACTTCGCGCCCGGGGCCATCGTGTACTGCACTTCGTATTGATTGATCGCCTTGACGGAACCGAGATCCCACCAGATCCAGCCGGCGGCAAATTCGCATGCGGCAGTCGTGACGAGGTCAGTGGCGGTGATGGGCTGGCCGTTGGACCACTTGGCGCCGGGACGGAGGAACACCGTGACGGTGCGGCCGTTGTTCGTGATCTTCCAGCTCTTCGCGAGCCCGGGGAAGAATGCGCTCATATCGGCGGTGTTTTTGGGGAAGGCCAAGGGCATCTCGTCGAGCGCCCCCCACTTCAGTCCATTCGGATTGAACATATTCATCGGCGCGCCCTGCGTGATCTGCGCGATCGTGGCAAGCGGCGGGACTGTCGTCGCCGCGCTCGCACTCATGGCGGATAGACCTGCGAGCGACGTCATGAGCGCGGAGCCCGCGGCTATCATCTTGATCTTGCGAGATTTCAACCAATGCACCCCCCTGATGAGATGGTTTGATGATAGCACCTTTCACATTCCTAGTCTATGGATTGAAAAGATATTCCGAATAAATTAATCGATATTCTCCGACTCTTCGATGTCCTTGCGCGATGCATGAAGCCCCGCCAGCGCGATTTGGCGGGGGCGGGGCGGATATACAGCGTCAGTGGGACACCTCGATGAGAACGAGGGACATGTGGCAACCCAATTTGGGGCGGGCGCGGAGCGGTACAACCGACCCACTTCGCGCCCGCGGAGGGGATCATGACTCGATGAGCGCCAAACGCTCAGCGACTCCGTCCCCGGGGATGGCGGTTGTGATGTCCTCCAAGCTCCTTCCCTTGGTTTCCGGAGCCATGACGAACGAAATGATCAACCCGAACAGTCCCGCCCCGGCAAAGAGCCAGAGAGCATGCTGCAACCCCCACGCTGTCACAAGGGAGGGAAATACGACGATGCTCAAGATGGCGCCCACACGACTGACAGCCGTCCCCAGACCCGACGCCCCTGCCCGCAGCCCCGTTGGAAAGAGTTCCGTGGCGTAGATGAAATCCAGCATTCCAGCGAACGTACCAAATAAGACCGCTGCAGAGAATAGAATCACCAACAGACTGAATACCGGGTCATGGAGCACTGACAGCGTCACCAATACCATTGTCAGCCCCGTAAAACCCAACAAAATCAGCGGACGTCGACCCCAGCGGTCGACCACCAGCACGCCGATGACCGCTCCGACGACACCAGCCAAGCTGATGAGAGCCGATCCCACGTCGGCTCCCGTCTGTGATCCGTTGATGAATGGCTTGAGAATCGTCGGGGCATAGATCGTAATGCCATAATAGGCCACATCAAAGGCAAACCAGAATCCACAGACAAATACCGTGCTCTTCCAGAGGGATTTCGAAAACAGCTGAATCCATTGGCGGGGAGAATGTGCTTGATCGGTCAGGTCCGCGCTCTGGCCGGACAGGTGCAGCAATACTTGCGCGGCCTCGTCATCCCGTCCCTGACTGACCAACCACCGGGGCGATTCGGGAATGGATGCGCGAAACAAAATGACAATCAGCGCAATGACCGCCCCAATCACCAGCATCCAACGCCACGCGTCTGGCCCCAGAGGCGACAGGGCGATGCCCGTCAAATAGGCCGCCATCGAGCCCACAAACCATATCACGGACAGCAAGGACAATTGGCGTCCTCTGTTCTGGCGCGGACTGAACTCTGACAACAAGGTCGAGGAAATCGGATAGTCGGCGCCAATCCCGACGCCAAGCAAGAAGCGGAAGATCAAGAGCTGCCACACGTTCTGAGACAATGCGGTTAACACTGCAAACAGGACAAAAAATACCAGATCAAACAAGTACATGGCGCGGCGTCCCAGGCGATCCGTCAAATAGCCCAAAACAAGCGAGCCTATGAACATGCCGATCACAGCCGAAGCCGCAGTCAGGCCCGTCAGGCCTGCGCCGATATGCCACTGTTTCACCAAGAAGGGCAGCGCGACGGCTATCACGGTCAGATCGAACCCGTCCAGGAACATCCCCGCAGCAGACAAGACCGTCAACCGACGGAGAAACGCGCGCATCTGCTTCCCCTCAAGCACCGCCTCAATATCTGTCATGGATTCCACCCTCCTCGAGTGCTGTGCGAATTCGTGACACCCCAAGAGCGAACCGTGGATGACTGGTCCATTCGTTCTTGTCGGTGCGATCTAAATGATAGAGATTCATTGTTGTCGATCCGTGATCAATTGATAAATGATTCGATGGGAAGTTACGAGGTTTTCGTAAACCTTACATCTCGAAATGCATCTCTTTGCATTGCGCAACACCTTCTTTACACGAATCCTGTATCCTGACGAAAGAAACTCACACCGTATCTCTGGGGGACTAAGCGAAATGACCGTGAAAATAGCTTTGATCGGAGACTTGCACTACCCGTTGCTGGCAGGAGATTTCATTGCCCGTCGCGATGCCCGGAACAGGTTGTACCGTACCGTCTTTGAGGAGTTTTTCGGGGAGAATGCAGACTTTCACATCGCCGTTGGAGATGTCACACACGAGGGGCGCGAGGAGGAATGGTTGGCAATTGCAGACTTGGCAAGCGGGGATAGCGTGGCTCGGAGTCGAAACTTTCGTTTTGTACTGGGAAATCACGACACACTGGAATGGAGGAAAACAAGCATCCTGACCATGATGCGGCAGCCCCGTTTCTTTGTGGAGGAACTCCAGGGCGCCCGACTTATCCTGCTTGACACAACGCGGGAAGCGTCGCCTGATCATTGGGGCGGCCTTATCGACGGCGAGCAGATGGAATGGCTCGAATCGCTTGCGGATTTGCCAAAGGTACCCACGGTCGTGATCGGTCATCACCCGTTCCCGTCGACCACCGCTGGTTCAGAAGAGCCGATGATGTTCATCGAAGGCGCCGACAGACTGGCGGGGGCGTTGACCGCCTTTTGCTCATCCGTCATCTATTGCAACGGGCACAATCATGTTCATAGCATCGCGCGGCCCAGCGGCGAACACAATGACTGGCTTCACGTCCAGACTGCGGCGATACTTTCCCGTCCCTCGTTTCGGATACTTGAAATCGATGGACAGAACGTCGTCGTGAGGACGCACGTCCTGACGGACGAACGTGTGGTGAACGATGCGGTGACGGTCCGCACCGATCTGCCCGGTTACTATCATCCGGAGGCGGCCGACTCACAAACGGACCATGAGTGGACCTGGAGCCCCAGCAGGTCTACGAGAGCCCGTTGAACCCTCTCTACAACTGTAAGGCAGCCTGCTGCCTTACAGCGCTCGCGAACGTGTACACTACGATCCATGGACGAGACATTGACCATCCAACAAGTCGCGAAAATTTCCGGCCTCGGCGTTCATACCCTGCGTTATTACGGATGAAATCAAGTCCTCCTGGCGCTGCGCACGATGCGCGCGATCCACGGCGCCGGAACCACCGCATTTGATGTGCTGGAGTAGTTCGGGCCTGACACCGCCATCGCCGCGCCGCCCACGCGGGCCAAGGTGGACAGGATCCACGGCTTGATTTCAGATTCGGACACGGGCGCTTTGGCGCCGGTCGCCGTCATCCAGATGGGAATGCCCCTTTTCTTGAGGAGCGCCAATGCCGGAACCGTCTCTTGCGTCGGCGGTACGGATCTCCCGCCGCTCACGGCCCAGTTTTCCGCCAGCCACGCGTCACCCTTCGTCAAGCCCGCGCGCAGCGCAACCCCGGGCGTGAAGGCGTTCAGCAATACATGGAGCGACAATGCGTGAGCCGCGGCGACGGACCAGCGCAAGCGCGGCGGCGCCACGCCGTACGACGGCCCCGCGCAATCCAGCAGGACGCCCTTTGCCCCCAGGCGGCGCCACGCTTTCAGCTCGGCCCTGATGAATGCGGGCGCATGGTCGGGTTGTCCGCCTGTTACGCCGATGTTGACGTAGCCGTACCAATCCACCCGCGGCAAGTCGCGCAACAGACGGCGGCACGCCGACGATTCACCATGTGCGGGCAGCTCCACACCACTTCCCAGAACAATCACAGGATAGCCCCTCATCGCGGTCGCAAGGCGGCGAAGGTCTGCTGCTTGCTGCGGAATCCATCCATAATAGATGAGGAATGGATGGATCGCGGGCATCACGGCGCCAGACCGGGCGGCAACGGCGCCCGCTGCGAGGACGAGCCCGCCTGCAACGAGACTCGCGACTACCGCGGCTGTCGCGAGGGGTCGAATGCGCGTTTTCATCCGCGACGGACCCTATGATTGATTCGGTCGCCGTGGTTGTCGCTGTCGTCACGACACCTGTCGACCCACCGTCTCCGCATATGCCCCCACCTGTCCAAACGAGTGTCATGCTGTCCCATTTTCACATGACTTTCACATAGTTTTCACATGCGCGAGGCCATGCTCGACAGCGACCTTGGCCGCCGGGACAGCTTCCTGAACAGCCTCGGTCAGGCGAATCATGGACACCTCATCGCAAAATGGGAACTTCTTGCAATGAATGCAATCCTTCCAGATCTTCTGATGCAGCGTCCCTTTCTCGACAACGAAAAAGCGCAGACGTTCGAAGAACGCCTCTTGATAGGTCAGGGCCAGCACCCGTGGAACCCCAACACTCCCGGCTTCCTCCATCAACGCCTCGACGAGCAGGCGTCCATGCCCGCGCCCCTGTGCGTCCGGCACAACCGCGAGCGAGCGGATCTCGGCAATATCGTCTCCCAGGATGTGCAGCGCCGCAGCGCCCACGACAACGCCGTCCTCGACCGCCACGGAAAAACCCAGCAGCGTCTCGCACACCGACTGCTTCGAACGGGGCAACAACAACCCTTGTTCCGCATAGTCCTTCAACAGTCCCACAATCGCGTCCACATCGCCAATGCGCGCCTTGCGAATCATTTTGCCCTTCCTCCATCCTCCGTGCGTCTCCGGAAACTCAGTTATCCCCTCTTGCCGCGGCAATCCGTTCAAGTCGTATACTCTCCGTTGATGCGCACATAATCGTATGTCAGGTCGCACGTGAAGAAGCGGCACGCTGCATCGCCCGCGCCGAGATCGGCCTCGACGATGATCTCCCGCTCCTTCAT
>JAKACX010000005.1 GCA_021821055.1 Bacillota bacterium | reverse complement strand
GGTCTGACGCCGTTCAAAATCACCCGGCACCAGGTGCGCGTTGGACGACGTCACTTCGATGCAGTAGCCAAATACGCGATGGAACGTGATCTTGAGCGACTTGATGCCCGTGCGCGCCCGCTCCTCCTGTTCCAGCGCCGCCACGGCGGAACGGCCGCCGCGGGCGACCGCGCGCAGGCGGTCGAGTTCCCCGTCCACCCTCGCCGCGATGATGCCGCCGTCCTTGCCGCTCCCCGGCGGGTCCTCCACCAGCGTGCGCACAATCCGCTCCGCGAGCGGCGTCAGGTCGCGCAGCTTGTCCAATGTCTGCGCCAGATCGCCCGCGCACGCCTGCTCCGCCAGCCGCGCGCGCAGTTGCGTCGCCCGCTGCAGGATCGCGGCCACGCTGCGCAGGTCGCGCGGAGCGGCCGTACCGTACGACACGCGCGACGCCATCCGCGACAGGTCCAGCATGCCCTGCAGCAATTCGCGCAGCGACGCCCGCAGCCCCTCGTCCTCCAGCAACTGCCCGACCGCCGCCTGACGCGACAGGATAGGCGCCAGCGCAGCGAACGGGCATTCGATCATCGCGCGCAGCCGCCGCCGTCCCATGGCCGTCTTCGTGAAGTCGATCACCTCAAGCAGCGTCGACCCTTGACGCGAGGCGACCGCAGGCGCCACGAGTTCGAGATTCGCCTTGGCGGTCGCGCCGAGGTGCATGTATTCGGTTGCGGCGAGTTCCAGCGGCTCGCGCACGTGAGCCAGGTCGCGCCGGCTCATCCGCTCGGCGTATGCGATGAGCAATCCGTGCGCGGTCGCCCGCTCCAGATCCGGCGCTTCGTGAAACGCCGACAGGGCGCACCCCAGGCGCGCCGCCAATTCATCGAGGCGCGCGCCGCCGTCTGCATGCAGGGCGCCGTGCACGACGATCTCGGCAATCGGCTGCCCGGCAAGCCAGTCCGCCACGGCCTCCCAAGCGCCTGTGCGCAGCCACGCCTCGCCTGTCATCGGATCGAGGGCCGCCGCGGTCCACTCGCCAGTCTCAGCGGCGGCGCTGCCGTCGCCCGCACCGCCCGCAGAGCCCTCCGCATCTGCGTCACCCGCCACGCCCGCAGCCGGCAGCGCCGTCGCCAGCAAGATCCGCCCGTCGCTCTCGCGCAGGAAATCGTACCCCGTCCCCGGGGTCACGATGCGCACGATCGCGCGCCGCACCAGGCCCTTCGCGGCCTTTGGGTCCTCCACCTGGTCGCAGATGGCCACTTTGTGGCCGGCGGCAACCAGGCGCCCGATGTACGCGTCCGCCGCGTGATGCGGCACGCCGCACATCGGCATCCGGTTCTCGCCCTGACCGCGGCCGGTGAGCGTCAACTCCAGCGCCTGGCTCGCGACCAGCGCGTCCTCATTGAACAGTTCATAGAAATCTCCGAGACGAAAGAAAAGCAGCGCATCGCCGCTCTCACGCTTCGTCTCCAAGTACTGCTCCAACATCGGCGTCCGCTTGCTCATGACTCGCCCCTTTGCGCCGCAAGGGCGCCGTAGAGCGTCCACGTCTGCGCGCTGTTCAAATGGACGGGCACCGTTTGGCCCACAAGCGCACGGTCCGCTTCAAACAGGACGATCTTGTTCGTACGCGTGCGGCCCATCAGGCGATCCGGGTTCGTCCTGCTCTCGCCTTCCACGAGCACGTCCACCGTCGTTCCGACCAGCCCCTCGTTGTACTCCCGGGAAATCGCGTTTTGCACGTCCATCAGCCGGCTGAGGCGCGACTTCTTCACGTCCGGCGGGACAGCGTCCGCCAGCCGCGCGGCGGGCGTCCCCTCCCGTTCCGAATAGATGAATGTGTACGCGCCGTCGTACCGGACGTAGCGCACCAGTTCCAGGGTGTCGGCAAAGTGGGCGTCCGTTTCTCCCGGGAAGCCCACGATGACGTCGGTCGTCAATGCCACACCCGGAACGGCGGCGCGGATGCGCTCGACCAGCTTCAGATAATACTCGCGCGTGTAGCCGCGGTTCATGCTGCGCAGGATCGTGTTGCTGCCCGACTGGACGGGCAGGTGGATGTGCTCGCAGACCGTCTCGGTCTCGGCAATCGCGGCGATCAGGCGGTCCGTGAAGTTCCACGGGTTGGACGTCGTGAAGCGGACGCGCTCGACTCCGTCCACCTCCCCGACGGCGCGCAGCAGGTCCGCAAAGTCCGCATCCTCGCGGTCGAGGCCGTAGTCGTTGACGTTTTGCCCAAGCAGCGTGATCTCGCGAAAGCCCTGCTGTCCAAGCAATCGGACCTCCTCGACGACGCTTGCCAGCGTCCGGCTGCGCTCCCTGCCGCGCGTGTACGGCACAATGCAGTACGTGCAGAACTTGTTGCACCCGTACTGGATGTTCACCCATGCGCGCAACCCGTCCTTGCGCGCCTTGGGCAGTTCGTCGACCATCACGCGAGCCTGGTCCCACACTTCAAGCACCGTCTCCTGCGCGGCGCGCGCCTGTTCCACGAGTTCCGGAAGGCGGTGCAGGTTGTGCGTGCCAAACACGAGGTCGATCCACGGATAGGTCTTTTGCACCTTCTGCTGCACGGCCTTCTCCTGGGGCATGCAGCCGCACAGGCCGATCAGCAATTCCGGGTTCAACTGCTTGAGAGGCCTCATCCGGCCGATCTCGCCGAAGACCTTGTTCTCCGCGTTCTCGCGGACGGCGCACGTATTGAACAGGATGATGTCGGCCTCACGCTCATCCTGTGTCGTCGCATATCCCATTTGTTCAAGCAGACCGGACATGATCTCCGTGTCGTGTTCGTTCATCTGACAGCCGTAGGTGCGCAACAGATAACGCTTCCCGGCGTATGCGCCGACCAGTTCCGGCCGCATCGAAACAGCCTGCGTAAACGCGTCCTGCCGCGCGATCGACGGCCGGTGCACCTGCAGGCTGAGATCCACATCAGCAAGGCGATTATCCATCTATTGGGTGCCCTTTCCAACCGAAGTTCCCGGCAGATCAATATTTTGTGCTGCGGTATGTGCTTCCATTGTAACAGATGGCCGTCAGGCCGTGTCAATTGTTCAATATCCCTCACGCGCAGACCCGGCCTTGCCCTCCGGCAACAACCGCGCGCTCTGCAGGTCGAGCACGACCGTGACGTCGCGGTGCAACTGCAGGATGCTGGCCGGCACATCCGTCCGCACGTCCCCGAGCACCGCGCGCGCGACAATCTCCGCCTTCTCCTCGCCGAACGCCATAAGAATGATGCGCTCGGCCTGAAGGATCGCCTGCACGCCCATGGTGATCGCGCGCCTCGGCACATCCTCCATGCGCGGGAAGAAACGCGCGTTGGCCGCCACCGTCTCCTGGCGCAACTGCACGACATGCGTACGGGACAGCAGCAGGTCGTCAGGCTCATTGAACCCAATGTGACCGTTGACGCCAATGCCCAGCACCTGCAGGTCGATCGGGTTGCGCCGGATCACGTCGTCGTAGCGGGCGCACTCCGCCGCCAGATCTGCCGCCATTCCGTTGGGAACGTGCGTATTCTCGGGTGCGAGGTTGGTGCGCGAAAACAGGTGCGCCTGCATGAATGCGTGATAGCTCTGTCCGTGGTCGGTCGGCAGGCCGATGTACTCGTCGAGGTTGACGGTCACGACCGGGGACATGTCCAGGCCGCAGCGGTGCAGGTTGACAAGCGCGTCGTAGAAGACAGTCGGCGTCGCGCCTGTCGCCAGTCCCAGGACGGGCCGGCTCTTGGCCGCCACGACCACCTCCGCCAGGGCGGCGGCGTAAATTCCCGCGTCGTGCGGGTTGGCGAAAATCCTGATCTTCACGACACTCCGCCTTTCTCATATACCACATGCCCCCCGACCATCGTCCAGAGCACATCCGCGTCCGCGTCAAGCGCCGTGATGTCCGCGTCATAACCCACCTCGATCCGCCCCTTGTTCGCAAGGCCGATCCGTTTGGCCGGGTTGGTCGCCGCCATGGCGTCCGCCAGAGAGCGCGGGACGTCCGCAAACTCCTGCAACAGGCGCCACGCCCGATTCATCGTGAGCACGCTCCCCGCCAGGGTGCCGTTCGCCAAACGGCACGCACCGTCCCGGACCGTCACGCGCAGCCCTCCGAGGTCGTATTCACCCTCCCCGACCGCGGCCGCGCGGATTGCGTCCGTGATCAACATCAGCCGCTCGTGGCCAATGGCGCGGACCAGTGTCTTGACCATCGTCGGGTCAAGATGAATGCCGTCGCAGATCAGGTCGCCAGTAAACGCGCTGTCGGCCACGACGTGCCCGATCGGTCCGATGTCGCGGTGCAGCAAGGGGCGCATGGCGTTGCACAGGTGGGTGACGTGCGAGAAGCCGGCGCGCGCCGCGCCTTGCATATCGACCGCGGACGCATCCGTGTGCCCGGCCGAGACAAGAATGCCCCGCGCCCGCGCCATGCGGGCCACCTCGTGTGCGCCGCCGCGCTCCGGAGCCATGGTGATCATCCGCACCACACCCGTCGCGAACCACCCCGCCGCCAGCGCCGGGTCCGCGTCCGTCATGAGATCGCTCCGCTGCGCGCCCGCCTTCGCCGGATTCAAAAACGGCCCTTCGAGGTGAACGCCGATCGCGCGCGCTCCCGCCGGACCGTGTGCGATGAAGTCGCCCGCAGCGCGCAAGACGGCGTCCACCTGCGCCGGCGTGTCTGTGACCGTCGTCAGGAGCAGCGACGTGGTGCCAAAGCGGGCGTGCGTCTCGCAGATGCGCGCGAAGGCGGCCTCACTTGCATCCATTGTATCTGCCCCGCCCCCGCCGTGAACGTGGACGTCCACAAATCCCGGGCTCAATACGGGCAGGTCGGCGGACGCCGTCGCGTAAGGGACGACCTGGGCAATCCTGCCGCCTTCGATCCCTATGCGCACCGCCGCCGCCATCCCGTGCGGCGCGCTGCGATTCCCCTCAATCCACTTCATTGCCCCTCGCCTCCCACGATCTCCCGCCACCGTGCGACGTCCGCCGCCGACAGTGCCTGACGCTCCGCCCGCATGGCGAGTAACGCCGCCCCCTCCACCGCGCTTTGATCCGGCAGCCGACAGGAGCACTCCGGCAGAGATGCCGCAAGGTCGGCCAAGAGAGTTGGATCCCCCTCGTACAAGCCGCCTGTCACCACCACCGTGGGCGTCGCGTCACCCCCGAGCTGCCGGCGGACGGAATCGACAAGCCGCACATGCGCAGCCTGTGCGCCGCGCACGATGTCCGCCGCGACTCCGTCTTCGTGGCGCAGCCTCACGACCGACGCGGCGAACGCCGCCACGGCGCCGACCGGGTGCTCCGCGCCGTAGATGCGTTCCACGATGTCGATGGCCGTCCCACAGCCCAGCCTGCGGCAGGCCGCCTCCGTCAACGCCGTCTCGGGTCCGCGTCCGTCATACGCCTGCATCACCGCCCGAAACCCGTGACGACCGATCGCAAAACCGCTGCCTTCGTCGCCGATCAGGTAGCCATAGCCCCCGGCACGCACGATGCGGCGCCCGCGCCCTTCGGCAAGTGCCACAGAACCGGTGCCGACCACCAGCACACTCCCAGGCTCAGCACCCGAACCGCCGGCCAGCGCCGCCAGCGCATCCGGAATGACCTCCACCGACGCGGTCGGCAGGTGGCGCGACAGCAGGTCTCGGACCGCGCCGGCCGTCTCCGGGCGCCCGACGCCCGCCAGTGCCGCGACGATCGCCCGCACCTCGCTGCGCGGCTTCCCCAGACTCGCCAGCGCGTGCGACATGGCGGTCATCACGTGTTCCACGGCGGCCGCGGCCCCGACACTGTTCGGATTGCTTGCGCCCGCCTCAGCCCTGGCGATCGCTCCGGTCGTCGGGTCAAGCAGGATTACCCTGGTGCGCGATCCACCTCCGTCAATGCCTGCGTACAGTGTCAATGGCCGATCCCTCCCGACGTCTGGCGCGATGACTGCGGCGCGACGGAAACCGGCAGCCGTCCGATCGCCGTGGCTTGCCCCGCGAGCACCGCCACCGCGGCGCGCACCATCGGCTCGCTGTCTTCATAAAGTGCGAGGCGCGTGGCGCCTTGCGGCAGGGCAGCGAGGTCGTACGGACTGCGCAGAGCCACCGCCACGACGTTTCGGCCGCTGCCCACCAGCCCGCGCGCCCAGGCGGCAAACTCGGCGCTCGGCCAGCCCGCCACACACAGCAGAATTGCGTCTGCCGCGTCCAGTTCCGCGGCGGACGGTCCAAACAGCATGCCGCCCCCGTATTCACGCACCACCGTCGAGACGTGCGGCGACCGCTTGCGCCACACTTCCGCGATCCTCCCGCCCGCCTCGGACGTCCCGGAGACCTGCAAGACCGCGCCGGAACGCGCGACAATCAGCAGCGCGCGCTTGACACCGGGCCGGAGCAGCGGCAGGAGCCTGCGCTCGTCACCGACGACCGTCACGGCCGCTTGTGCGATCCGCTCCTGCGTCTCCCGCGCGTCCGCGAACAGTTCGTCGACAGCGTCGCCGGCGCGACTGTGCACGGCCGCCCGAGGCGCGCCGCCCTGCCCCGGACCCTTCGCGGCGGCCAGCGGCGCGTCCTGATCCTGCCGCAGCCGCTTGCGCTTGAGCGCCGCCACCCGGCCGGCCGCTTCCTCAAGCCGGGACCGCGGCAAGCGTCCCGACCGCACCGCCTCGACGACGGCAGCGTGCGCCGCGCTTTGTTCCTCGAGCGTGTGCGACACCAGGACGAGGTCCGCGCCCGCGGCCAGGGCCTGCACCACACCCGCGGCCACGCCCACCGTGTCCGCGACCGCCTTCATCTCCATGCAGTCGGTGACGACAACGCCCTCGAAGCCAAACCGCCCCCGCAGCAGTCCAGTGATCACCGCAGGCGACAGGGTGGCGGGCAGTCCGCCAGGTTCCAGCGCAGGGAACACCACGTGCGCCGTCATGACGCAGTCGATTCCCGCCGCCACGGCGCGCTGGAACGGGACCCACTCCACCTGCTCCAGGCGCTCCAGGCCATGCCCGATGACGGGCAGATCAAGGTGCGAGTCGGTCCGAGTGTCCCCGTGCCCGGGGAAGTGCTTGCCGCACGCCGCGACGCCCGCCGACTGCAAGCCCAGCGCGAACGCGGCGCCAAACCGTCCGACCGATTCCGCGTCGTCGCCAAACGACCGGATGCCGATGACCGGGTTCCTGGGGTTGTTGTTCACGTCCAGCACGGGGGCCAGATTCATGTTCACACCGGCGCCGAGAAGCAGGCGGCCCGTGACTTCCCCCGCGCGCCGCGCGTGTTCCGGGTCGCCCGTCGCACCGAGGGCCATGGCGCCGGGCAGGGCCGGCACGTCCGGCCCGAAGCGTCCGACCGCCCCGTTTTCCTGGTCGGCCGCTATCAGCAGCGGCAGCGTCTGGCCGCACTCTCGCGCCAACGCCTGAAGGTCCGAACACAGCCTGCCCAGTTGGCCGTACGAGTCAATATTGCGCGCGAACAGGACGATGTTTTGCACGTGCAATCCTTCGATCAGGCGTCGCGCATGGGCGTCGACCGTGCGCCCGGGAAACCCCGCTGCCAGCACGGCGCCGGCCAGCCGCTCGAGTCCATCCATTATTGAACACCACCCTCATCGGGATACAACAGAATATCCTGCACGTGCGCGGCAAACCGATCGACGTCCTCCCGCGCGAGTAGGAATTCGAGCGCCCTCCCCTCCCGCACCAGGCGACGCAGTTCGTCCGTCCCGGCCAGCAGGTCAAAGAACGGGCGTTTGCCCTCACTCTCGCCCGGAAATTCCAACTGCGCCGGGTACAGTTCGGCCACGCCCTGCAAGAGCGTCAGCCCGGGACGCATCGCCTCGACGCCCGCGGGATCGGTCACGTGCAACTGCACTCCCTGACAGGGTTCGCCGCTGTACAGTGAGTAGTGTGGAACAAAGTAGACCGGTCTGGCAAGCACGCCCGGCAGACGCCTTTCATTGAACCACGCGGCGAGCCGGTGCCCGTCCACAAACGGCGCGCCGATGACCTCGAACGGGTGCGTCGTTCCCCGGCCCACGCTGACGTTCGTGCCTTCAAAGAGGCATGTGCCGGGATAGAGAAAGACCATCGAAAAGCCCGTGGTATTGGGCGACGGCGGAACAAACGGCAGTCCTGTGTCCGGGTGCAGCATGTCGCGCCGCCAGCCCTGCAGCGGCACGACAGTCAGGTCGCTGTCCGGTATCCCGCGCGCAAACAGCCGGGCCAATTCACCCATGGTCAGCCCGTGGCGCACCAAAATGGCGTGTCCGCCCACGAACGACCGATACTCCTCGCGCAGGATATTCCCCTCGCGCGCCGCTCCCCCGAGAGGATTCGGGCGATCCAGGACAACACAGGAGATCCCGGCGTCCGCGCAGACCTCCATGCAATTCGCAACCGTGTTCATATTCGTGTAGTATCGGCATCCAATATCCAACAGATCAATGACGAGCGCATCCAGGTCCGAAACCATGTCAACGGTCGGACGCCTGTTCTCCCCATAGAGACTGTACACCGGGAGTCCCGTGTGCCCGTCCCTTCCGGAGACGACGTGCTCTCCCTCGCGCGCGCTGTTCGTGACGCCGTGTTCCGGTCCGAAGAGTTTCTCCACGCGCCACGCGGGGCACCGCGTCAGCACATCGATCACAGGCTCAAGGGCCGAGTCCGCCATGGCGTAATTCGAGACGACGCCCACCCGTCTGCCGCGCAGCAGATCCTGGCGACCGTCCATCAGCGTGTCAATTCCAAGCCTCACCGCCACACGCACCGCCCCCTTCCCGACGACACCGCGTGGACGGCGATCGACACGCCGCCGTCCGCGCAGGTTGACAAGTCACAATATATCATACAATATGTTGATATATCAATATTCCGCACGAGAGAACAGGGGACTGTCGAGCATGCTCAACCGGGCCACAGGAATCCCGCTGTACAGGCAGATACACGACCACTTGCGAACCGGCATCGAGAGCAACCAGTGGCGGGTTGGCGAGCGGCTGCCGACGGAACAGCAGTTGTGCGAACAGTTCGGCGTCAGCCGCATCACCGTCGTCCGGGCCCTCAACCGCCTCGCCGACGAGGGGATGATCACGAAAGCGCAGGGCAGGGGAACATTCGTGTCCGCTCCCAAATGGATACCGGAACCGCGGACACTGCTCAGTTTCACGGAGGAGATGGCTGAGCGGGGGATGACGCCGGGGTCGCACATCGTTTCCAGCCAACTCAGCAGCCCGCCCGCGCGACTGGCGGAGCGGCTGCGGTTGGCTCCAGGCGCGCTGGTCTGGAGAATCGAACGCCTGCTTACGGCAAACGGCGAACACATGGGCCTGCAGAGAGCCCATCTGCCACAACACATGTTCCCTTCGCTGGGGAACATGATCCAGGACGGCGCATCACTGTATGAACTGCTGGCGTCCGCGTTTGACGTCCACCCGGAGCGGGCGATCGAGCGCTACAGTTCAGTCCTGTTGGACGATGACGAGTGCAGACTGCTCGCCGTGCCAAAAGGCCAGTCTGCATTTGCCGTCGAACGCCTCACATTCAGCGGGTCGACTCCTGTGGAATTTGTCCAATCGCTCATGCGTAGCGACCGCTACCAGTTCACGGTGGAGGTCAAACGCCGGGCTAAACCGCCCGCGTCTCCATCCGCAGCTTGTCCGCGATCATCGCGATGAACTCCGAATTCGTCGGTTTCGCCTTGCTCATGCTGACCGTATACCCGAACAGTTGCGCGATCGCGTCGCTGTTCCCCCTGTTCCAGGCCACCTCGATGGCGTGGCGAATGGCGCGTTCGACGCGCGACGACGTGGTTGAGAACTGTGTGGCAATCTGCGGATAGAGAACCTTCGTGACAGACCCCAGGATTTCGACATCATTGTATACCATGAGGATCGCCTCACGCAGATACTGGTACCCTTTGATGTGCGCAGGTACACCTATCTCATGAATGACGCCGGTAATCAGGTGATTGACGCTTCTCGGCTTCGCCGCAATGGACACAACGCGCGGCGAAGCCGACGGACTCGAGATTCCAGACGGGAATGCCGCGCCTGAACCCGTCGCGCCGGCAACAGCGCGCGGCCGCTCTATGTACGACGCGTTGGCTGCCACATCGCGCACGCGGTCGACCAGGACATCGAGGTCGAACGGCTTGAGGACGTAATACAGGGCGCCGAGGTCAAGCGCCTTCCTCGTCACTGTATCTTGCCCAAAAGCGGTCAGCATGATAACGCGCGGCGCCACCGCCAGATGGAGCTTTCGCAGTCGTTCCAGTACGCCAATGCCGTCCAGCACCGGCATAATGATGTCCAAGACCAGTACATCCGGCTCCAAATCCTCGACGAGCGTCAGGACCTCCTGACCATGATAAGCGATGCCCACCACATCCAGATCGGGCTGCTCATTCAGGTACTCGTAGAGGAGGTCCGCGAATTCGCGATTGTCATCCGCGATCAGCACGCGCGTCTTCCCCACGATGATCAAATCCCCCTTTTCACACGCTTCCCGACGGCGCCGGACGGTCCGGCGGCCATCGCGGCCTTGCCGTACGGATGTACGAGAGCCGCATCTTTCCACAATCGTGCTCATGGCGGCTTCACTGATAATTCGACAACTTCGCCCCCTTTCCTGTAAGTTATCCTGTAAATAGTTTGCGACGCCAACCGACATCCGCCTGCCGAGAATGTCGAAAAAAAAGAGACCGGGATATCATCCCGGCCCCTGCGACGCCCTCACGCCGCCCGCGGCGCGACAGCAGCCGGGATGCCCACCGCACTGCGCAACATCCATGCGGCAAAGATTCCGTAGCCCTGCCTCGGATCGCTCACGAAGACATGCGTAACGGCGCCGACGAGCCGACCGTCCTGCAGGATCGGGCTGCCGCTCATGCCCTGCACGATGCCTCCCGTCCGGCGGATGAGCGAACTGTCGGTCACCCGGACCACGAGACCCTTGACCTGGGCGGTATTCTGGGGATTTACGCGGACGATCATGACGTCAAAGCGCTCGACCTTCTGACCGCTTACGACCGTGAGGATCTGCGCCCTGCCAGTGTGGACCTCGGACGGATCGGCCACGGAAACGGGGCGGTCGACCAATCCGTGATCCGGCGCGGACAGCATGTGGCCGAAGACGCCGAATTCGGTGTTGCGCTCGATGCTCCCGACCACGTGGCGCTCGTCGACGAACAGTCCCCGCTTTTCGCCCGGCTGGCCGCTCTCGCCACGGTCAATCGACGTCACTGCCGCGTGAACGATCTGACCGCGCCCCTCGATCGCCTCTCCAGTGTCGGCGTCGGCGATCACATGGCCCAGGGCGCCGAAGCTGTGACTCCCGGGTACATAGAAGGTGAGCGTGCCAACTCCAGAGGCCGAATCACGGATGTACAGGCCAATGCGATAAGACCCGCTGTCACCGTCATAGATCGGACGTATGGCCGTTTGATACAACTTTCCGTGCCGACTGAACATCACCTTCAGTCTTGCCCCCCGTTTGCCCACCGCATCGATCTGGCGCGCCACCTGGGCCACGCTGCCCGCGCGCACCCCGTCGACCAGCACGATGACATCGCCGGCATGGAGCCTGGCCTGGATTCCCGGACTCACGGCATCCCTTCCGCTGTGAATCAGGTGGTAGCCGACGACCAGTATGCCGCTTGCCCGCAACTTGATGCCGATGCTCTGGCCGCCGGGGATGACCGCAGGGAGGCGGTCGGTCTGCGCCGGGCCCGTGAAGGGCAGCCACCATGTCCATGTGCGGGCGTCAGCGCCAGCCCGGACCGCGTCGCCCGCCGCGCGGTGCGCGGACGGGGCCGTCTGCGCCATGGCCTGTGGCGCCGCATCGAAGAAAGAAAAAGCGTATACAATAAGTCCGAATGCTACAGACGCCAACAAAGATCGTTTCACGCTGCGTCCCTCCTCGTTGCTTCGCCGTTTCCCGGTGCTGTTATCGTGCCCCTTGCGCGCACCGTGAATGTCGGACAAAACATGCCACGCCTGCCTGAAGCGCCTCTTTTGGCGCGATCGCTTCCGTGCAGGCGGCCGAGGGTAGGCGGCAGCCATATTCACGTTCGGGCCCGTGCAAATCGGCAGTCAGCCAGTCTGGGCGGCGCCCAGCATCTCGCGCGCCTGCTGTCTGGTGGTGTCCGTCACCCGTTCGCCGCCCATCATCTTCGCCAGTTCCTCCACGCGGTCCTCCGCGGACAGTGTGCGGATGCGCGTCGCCGTCCGTCCCTGGTCCACGGACTTCTCGATCAGCATGTGCTCTGCGGCCCGGCACGCCATCTGCGGCAGATGCGTCACGCACAGCACCTGGTGATGCCGCGCGATGTGCGCCACCCGATCGGCCACCGCCTGCGCGGCTCGCCCGGAGATGCCCGCGTCAATCTCGTCGAAGACCATCGTATCCACCGGATTGCGCCCGGCCAGCACCTGTACCACCGCCAGCATGATGCGCGACAGTTCACCGCCCGAGGCGATCCGGGCGAGCGGCCTCGGTTCCTCGCCGCGGTTCGCCGAAAACAGCAGTTCGGCTTCATCCGCGCCGGACGGGCCAGGCGCGACCGGATTCACACGCAGAAACAGTTGTACCGATGGCATGTGCAGGCGCTCCAGTTCCGCCTGCAGTTCCCGTTCCATAACCTGCGCCGCGCTGCGCCGCTTGTGGCGCAGGCTCCCGGCCGCCGCGCGCAACCGCTCCGCCGCTTCATCCAGGCGCTGGCGCAGGCTCACGACGGTCTCATCGTAGTGCACCAGACGGTCGCGCTCGGCGGCGGCTTCGGCCATGTACGCCAGCACCTCATGACTCGACGCGCCATACTTGCCAAACAGTCGGTCGAGCACGGCCAGACGGTCTTCCAGTCGCTTTAACTTCTCCGGATCGAACTCGAGCAATTCCTTGTAGCGTCGCGCAAAGTCCGCCGCTTCTGACAGGTGGACCTCGGCGACGTCGAGGTACTCCAGCAGCTCGTTTAGCTCGGCATCATGCGCGACCGCGGACGAGACGGCGGATTTCAGTTCGGCCAAGACCGCGAGCACCGAGGGGCAGCGCGGCTGGCCGTCATACAACTGTTCATAAGCGTCCCGGGTCACGGAATACAGCCGTTCGGCGTGCTGCCAGCGATCGCGCAAACGGCCCAGGTGAACCTCTTCCCCCTCGCGCAGGCGCGCTTCTTCCATCTCGCGCAACTGGAACGTCAGCACGTCGAGGCGCTGCATGCGATCCTTTTTGTCCTGCAGCGCGACAGACAGTTCCTTCTTTGCGGCGCCGTGAAGGTCATACAGTTCCTGGTACACACGTCGCGCGGCGTCCACCTCGTCCCCGCCGAATGCGTCGAGCAGCGCGAGGTGTTCCTCCTTGCGCATGAGCAGCATGCTGTCGTGCTGTCCGTGTTGGTGCACGAGCCACTGGCCGACAGCGCGCAACAGTTGGGCCGTGACGAGCCGGCCATTGACGCGGGCCGCGGTCTTTCCGGAACTGTTGACCTCGCGCCATATGACCAATTCCCCGTCTTCGCAAGCAATGCCCTGTTCGGCCAACAAGGCGACAACCACATCGGCCGCCCGGCTTCCGGCCAGACTGAACAGGCCCTCGACAAACAGCCTGTCGGAGCCGCTGCGGATCATGTCCACATTCGCCCGCCTGCCGAGCAGTAGTCCCACGGCGTCAAGCAGGAGCGATTTGCCCGCGCCGGTCTCCCCCGTGAGACACGTGAATCCGGAAGAGGGATTCCAATCCAGATTTTCGATCAGTGCTAAGTCTTCCACATGCAGCCTTCGCAGCATCAAACGCCCCTCCTACAGCAGGCTCTGGATTCGTTCAACCAATGCCTCCGCTCCCTGCCGCGACCGCGCGATGAGCAGGATCGTGTCGTCTCCGGCGACCGTCCCGAGCAATTCCAGCCAATCCAGCGAATCAAACAGCCACGCCACCGCATGGGCGTTTCCCGGCATGGTCCGCATCACGACCAGGTTCTCCGCGAAGTCGATGGCGACAAACACGTCGTTGAGCAGTCGCTGCAGCTTGACCTCCGGGTTGAACGTCGTCGGTTCCGTCGGCAGGGCATACCGGTAGCGTCCGTCCGCCAGCGGAAGTTTGATCAGGCGCATCTCCTTGATGTTCCTCGAGATCGTGGCTTGCGTCACAGAGAAACCGGCGTCGCGCAACGCCTCGACCAATTCGTCCTGCGTTTCGATGATTTCCCCGGTGATGATCTCGCGGATCTTGAGCAGCCTCTGCGCTTTCACCGACACTCCCCCCTTCTGACGTCCCGTGCGCCCCCGACGCGGCGCGCGCGCCGTGCGGACGAGCCCCGTCGCGCTTCACTTGTCGCGCAGCTTTTCCCGCAGAGTGGAGAAAAACGCGCGCTCCTGCCAACGGACGAGCACCGTGTCATGCGGAGACCGCTCAACAACCACTTCGTCGTCCGACTGCATCGCGAAGCCGACCTGGCCGTCGACCGTCAGGCCCAAGTCGTGATGACGCGCAAACACCTTGACGCGCACCGTCTGGTCCGCGCCGATCACACAGGGCCGGGCGACGAGTTGATGCGGGCAGATCGGCGTGATCAGCATGACACTGATGTGGGGCAAGACGATCGGGCCGCCGCAGGACAGTGAGTAGGCGGTCGAGCCGGTGGGCGTCGAGATGATCAGTCCGTCGCCTGTGTAATGGTCGAATTCGTCGCCGTCGACGTGCACCGTCACCTCGATCATCCGCGCGAAAGAACCCTTCCCGATCCCGGCGTCGTTCAGCCCGAAACTCTCGTGCACCATGGCGCCCTGGCGGTACACCCTGGTACGGATCATCATGCGCCGCTCCAGGTAGAAATCGCCCTCCAGAACCCGCGTGACCGCCATGGTCAGGTCCTCCGGCCCGGCCTCGGACATGAAGCCCAGGTGGCCAATATTGATCCCGAGAAGCGGCGTCCCGTGCCCGGCAAAGCGGCGGGCGGCGCCCAGCAGCGTTCCGTCTCCCCCGAGGACGAACAGAATGTCCGCGTTCACCCCGAGGTCGTCGAGTTCGACGCCGAGTTCGGGGTGCCCGACGACCTCGGCCATGTCCCGTTGCACCAGCGCGCGCGCACCGTTGTGCAAAATGAGTTCCACCAGCTTCGCGCCCACCCTGTCCGCGTTGGGCTTTGTGCGGTTTGCCATGATGCCGATCGTCTTTTGCATGTGATCCAACCTTTCACCGGGATCTGCGGGCGTCCCCACGTCCCTCACCCGGCGCGGGCGAGCAGCCAGCCCGTCACCACGCCGACCACCAGCCACACAAAGCGGCCGCGCCAGCGCCGCATGTAATGGCGGCCGGGGTAATCGAGTTCAAAGTCGACCAGGTCAATCGTGCCGGCATCCGCGTCCACGTATGCCACCGGGGCGCCGTAGAGCGCGTAGAGCGGCCAAAGCTGGCGTCGCACCCACGCTCCCGATATCCGCTGGGGATCCCGGGCCGAGCGCACCTTGGCAGGGTGGACGACGCCGTCTTTTTCAACCAGAAAATCGACGATCAGGTATGTAGTGAAGCGGCGCGCGCCGACGTACGATTGCACCTCGTGCCCGACGCGTTCGTCGATGACGCGGTATCCGTGACGCTGCAGCACTTCCCCGCCGCGAATCACGCGTTCGCGCCTCGATTCGGCGTAGAACTCGCCGAGCGGGCTGGCGCGGTACTTGGCGCGCAGGTACAGGTAGGCAACCGTCAAGAATGTAAGGACTGCCAGAACAGCCATGCGCATCCCCCCGCTACACTGTTCGCGAGGCGCGGCGGAAATCCTTCCGCAGACTATCCATTCTCCCCCGTCGCAACTGCGTCTGCCGCCCGCGCGACCACTCTCGGCACGTCGATGTCAACGGCGGCGCGAGCTGTCGGCGGAGACTGCAGCCACAAGAGAAACTCACGATTCCCGTCGCCGCCGAGGATGGGGGACGCGGTGGCGCCCAAAGCCGCAAAGCCGTGCTCCCCTGACTGCCGCAGAACCCTGCGCAGCACCTCTTCGTGAATCTGCGCGTCGCGGACGATCCCGCCTTTGCCGACCTTGTCCGGTCCAGCCTCAAACTGCGGCTTGACCAGGGCCAGGACGGGAGAATCGGGCAGAAGCGCCGCAGCGAGCCTCGGCAGCAGTTTCACGATGGAGATAAACGAAACGTCCATGACGGCGGCGTCAGGACGCGGAGAAAACACATCGACTTCCATGTGGCGAAAGTTTGTCCGTTCAAATACCCGGACGCGCGGATCCGTGCGCAGTTTCCACGCCAATTGTCCGTAACCGACGTCCACCGCATAAACCGAGCTCGCGCCCGCGCGCAGCGCGCAGTCCGTAAATCCGCCGGTGGACGCGCCGACATCGAGCACCACGCGCCCGGACAGGCTCACCCGGAACACGTCGAGCGCCCGCTGCAGCTTGACGCCGCCGCGCCCCACGAACGGATGCAACGCGGAACGCACATGCAGCATTTCCTCAACCGGATACTGCGCGCCCGGCTTGTTCACCCGCTCCGAACCGGCAAAAACGACCCCCGCCATGATCAGGCGCTTGGCCTCCTCGCGAGAGCCAGCGGATCCCTGTTCGTGCAGCAAGACGTCCGCCCGTTCCCTCGCCCTGCCCTTCATCGCCCGGCGCTCTTGCGCAGGGCGGCAGGTTCGACCGCGGCGCGGTCGATCGACAGGAGTTCCAGCGCGTTGTCCGTGATCGCCTGCGCCGTCAGTCCGACGGCGTGCAGCAGTTCCGGGCGCGACCCGTGGTCGATAAACGCGTCAGGCAGGCCCATGATCCGCGCCGTGAGCGCGATTCCGCGCAGGGAACAGTACTCCAGCACGGCGCCGCCCATCCCGCCGGCCGCGCTGGCCTCTTCCACGGTGAGCACGGGAATGCGCTCCGCCGCCAGACGCTCGATCAGTTCGCCGTCGATCGGTTTCACAAACCGCATATTGACAACCCTCGCGGAGATGCCGGCTTCGGCCAACATGAGCGCCGCATTCTCCGCCACCGCCACCATCGGACCGAGCGCCAGCAGCGCGACATCCCGCCCTTCGCGCACCAACTCCGACCGGCCGACCGCGAGCATGCGAAGCGGTTCGGCCAGATTAGCGCCGCTTCCATTCTCCCTTGGATAACGGACCGCCACGGGCGCCGCAAGCTGCAGCGCCGTGTACAGCATATGCCGCAGTTCCGCTTCGTCCTTCGGCATCATGACCGTCATGTTCGGAATCAGGCGCAGGTAGGAGGCGTCAAACGCTCCCTGGTGCGTTTCCCCGTCCGGACCCACCAGACCGGCGCGGTCAATGGCAAAGACGACCGGCAGCTTCTGGATGCAGACGTCATGGATCACTTGATCGTACGCCCGCTGCAAGAACGTGCTGTACACGGCAAATACCGGATGCAGTCCGCTTGCGGCGAGTCCCGCGCACAGTGTCGTCGCGTGCTGCTCGGCAATTCCGACGTCAAAGCAACGATCCGGGAACGCGGCGGCGAACTTGTTCAGACCCGTGCCGGTGTCCATCGCGGCGGTCACCGCCACAATCGACGGATCCTGTTCGGCCAGGCCGATCAACGTGTCCGCGAACACCTGGGTGTACGTCGGCGCCACAGGCTTCGGCTGTTTGACGGTGCCGCCGACACTGTGCAGTTTGTCCGGCGCGTCCTCCGCCGAAGGGTACCCTTTGCCCTTTTGCGTAACCACGTGCAGCAACACAGGGCCGTCCATTTTTTTTGCATCCTGAAGGATCCTGACGAGCATCCGCGCATCATGCCCCGGAATCGGCCCGAGATAGGAGAAACCGAGTTCCTCGAACAAAGCCCCGCGCACCACGAAGTACTTCAGGCTGTTCTTGGCCCGTTCGAGGGCCGTGGCAACCGGGTCGCCGACCACCGGAATGCGGCGCAGCAGGCTCTCGACCTCCGCCTTTACCCGCCCGTAGTGCGGGTCGGAACGCAGGCGCGTAAGATAGTGCGACACCGCGCCCACGTTCGGCGAGATCGACATCGCATTGTCATTCAGTATTACCAGCAGACGCTTTTTCAGATGACCCGCGTGGTTGAGCGCTTCAAACGCCATGCCGCCGGTCATCGCCCCGTCGCCGATCACCGCCACCACCTGGTGGTCCTCGCCGCGCAAGTCGCGCGCGACCGCCATGCCGAGCGCTGCGGAAATCGACGTACTGGCATGTCCGGCGCCAAATACATCGTGCTCGCTCTCGCTGCGCTTGAGGAACCCCGCCAGTCCGTGATGCTGGCGCAGCGTCGAGAAGCGGTCTTTTCTGCCTGTCAACATCTTGTGGACGTACGCCTGATGGCCCACGTCCCACACAAGTTTGTCACGCGGCGAATCAAACACGTAGTGCAGCGCGATCGTCAGTTCCACAACGCCGAGATTTGAGCCAAAATGGCCGCCGGTTTTCATAATTTCATCCACGAGAAACTCCCGGACTTCACTCGCAAGAGTCTCCAATTCATCAAGGGCCAGCAGTTTCACGTCTTCTGGTCCGTTCACGCGCTCAAGAAGCATATCGCGGCCACCCTTTCACGCACCCGACAACCCCGCCTGTAACAGTCGGTTGAAACGCACTAAAAGTATAGCACAGCGCCCGGCGGCCTTCAATTTTGCCTTTCCGTGAGGATGCGCCGCACATGGCGGCGGCCTCAGCGGTCGCGTCGGACGAGAAAGTGCGCCAGGTCCTCCAGTACGCCGGTCTGCGTCAAGCGCGCGCCCGCGAGCAACTCCACCGCCTCATCCGTCAGCCGCCGCACCTCGCGCCGCGACTCGTCGAGGCCCATGAGCGCGGGATAGGTGGACTTCCCGTGCGCGGCGTCCGCGCCCGGGCTTTTGCCAAGAGCACTCGCGCTGCCCGTGACGTCCAGGATGTCGTCGACAATCTGAAACGCCAGTCCGATGCGCTCCGCATAGCCGCTGAGCGCATCGAGCGCCTCATCCGACCCGCCCGCGGCGATCGCCCCCATCCGCACCGCGGCGCGCAGCAGCGCCCCGGTTTTTCGGCTGTGGATGAATCGCAGCTGACCGAAGTCAAGCGCGCGATCCTCTCCCAGCATATCTGCCGCCTGACCCGCCACCATGCCGAGACCGCCGCTGGCGACCGCGAGCTCACGCGCCAGCCGGACCGTCACGGCGCTTTCGGCCGGCGCCCGCAGCACGGTCTCAAACGCCAGCGTGAGCAGGGCGTCTCCAGCCAGCAACGCCATGGCCTCGCCAAAGACGCGATGGTTGGTGGGCCGTCCCCGGCGGTATTCGTCATTGTCCAGCGCGGGCAGGTCGTCATGGATCAATGAGTATGTGTGCACAAATTCGAGGGCGCACGCGACAGGCCAAAAATCCCGCGCCTCGCCGCCGCACGCCGCGGCGGCGGCATAGCAAAGCGCGGGGCGCAGACGCTTGCCCCCGCCAAACACACTGTAGCGCATGGCGCGGTAGAGTTCGGACGGGTGTTCGTCTCCGGGCGGCAACAGCTGTTCCATGGCGGCTTCTGTCCATGCGCTGCTGGTCTGCAGAAATTGCGCCGCGCGTTCATCGCTCGGGGACACTCTCGTCGTCCTCCACAGAGAATGGTCTCGTTACAGTTGCCTGTCCGGGTTCCTGTTCCTGCGCGAGCACCATCTCGATTCGTTGTTCCGCCACCTTGAGCCGCTCGCGGCAGGCCCGCACGAGTTGCATGCCGGACTGGTACCGCAAGATCGCCTCATCCAGCGGCAAGTCGCCTCGCTCGAGTTCCTGTACGACGCCCTCAAGTTCCGCCAGTGCGGCCTCGAAACTCAACTCCCGCTCGCCGTCGTCAGCGTTTTGCGCCATCCGTTCCGTCACTGCCGTGCACCCCCCATACTTGGCAGTCCAGCCAGCCGTCGGTCAACTGAACGCGCACCGCGTCTCCCGGCTGCACATCGTCCACGGATCGAACGATGCCTTGCCCGGGAACCCTGTATGCAATCGCGAATCCCCTGCCCATCACAGCCATCGGGTTAAGCAGATCCAGCCGCGAGGCCGCGTGCGCGAGCACCGCGTCCCGTTCCCTGATCAGTTGCGTCGCCGCCCGCCGCAGGCGTCCCTCCAGCGTCCCGAGTCCGAGCGCAAGCCCCTCCACGCGAACCGCCGGCGACCTGCGCGCCAGGCGCAGTTCAAGCGACGACACGGTCTGGCCTCCAGACCGCACCCGAGCGCCCAGCGACTCGCGCAGTGAACGCTCCGCCTGGTCGATGCGCTGGTGCAAGACGGCCACACGCCGGTCCTGCTGCCCCAGCGCTCGACTCTGGGCAAGGCGTTCCAGCCGCAGCCGGGCCCTGGAAAGCCCCGCGGAGACCGCCTGGGACGCCCGCCCCGCAAGTCCGGCGAGCCGGGCGTCGATTTCCCGCCAGTCCGGAGCGACGAGTTCCGCCGCCGCGGTCGGCGTGGCGGCCCGCACGTCCGCGACGAAATCCGCGATCGTCGTGTCCGTCTCGTGCCCGACCGCGGACACCACCGGGATGTCCGCATCGGCAATGGCCATGGCGACGGTCTCCGTATTGAACGCGAACAGTTCCTCAAGCGATCCCCCGCCGCGCCCGACGATCATCACATCCGCCAGACGCCGTTCGCACACCAGGCGGATCGCTCGCGCAATCTGCCGCGGCGCCTCCTCGCCCTGCACGGCCACGGGAACGATACGCACCAGAGCGGCCGGATAGCGGCGGGCCAGCGTCGTGACCATGTCGCGCACGGCGGCGCCGGTCGCGGAGGTGACCAGTGCGACGCGCGCGGGAAAAGGCGGGAGCGCGCGCTTGCGCCCCGCATCGAACAGCCCCTGTGCGTCGAGCTTTTCCTTGAGTTGAAGGAACGCGAGATACAGGGCGCCGAGCCCGTCCGGCTCCACAAAATCCGCGTACAATTGGTAATCGCCCATGCGCTCAAAAACGCTGACGTTCCCCTGGACGATCACGCTCATCCCGTCGCGCAGCGCGAAACGCAAGAAGCGCGCGCGGCCCGCGAACATCACGACGCGCAGCCGCGCCAGGTCGTCTTTCAGGGTGAAATAAATATGACCGCTCGCGGGCCTGCTCACATTGGAGACTTCCCCGCGAACGGCGACTCCCGACAAATCGGCGGACTGCTCCACCAATTCCTTGATCATCCGCGTGAGTTCGAAGACAGACTTCGCCGCGTCCGCCCTCACCTGACCGTGCGCTGCCTTCTCGCCCACAGGATCACCCCGTTACACTTGGCGCAGTGTCGCTTGCGCGGCCTTGACTGTGTTGTGCAGCAGCATCGCGATCGTCATCGGTCCCACGCCGCCCGGCACGGGCGTGATCAGACCGGCCACGCCCACGGCGGAAGCAAACTCGACGTCGCCGACCAGCCGGTCGCCCAAACGGTTGATCCCCACGTCCATCACGACGGCGCCTGGCTGGATCATGTCGCCCGTGATCATCTCCGGGCGGCCCACCGCCGCCACCAGGATGTCCGCCTGGCGCGTGATGCCCGCCAGGTCCCTCGTGCGCGAGTGGCACACCGTGACGGTCGCATCCGCCTGCAGAAGCAACTGGGCCATCGGCTTGCCGACGATATTGGAACGCCCGACGACCACGGCGTGCCGGCCGCGCAGGTCCACGCCTTCATAGGCGAGCAGCTTCATGACTCCAAGCGGCGTGCACGGCACAAACGCGTTCAGGCCGAGGGACAGAGATCCGACGTTGAGCGCGTGAAAGCCGTCCACATCCTTGTTCGGCGCCACTGCCGCAAGGACCTTCACGGTGTCCATGTGATCGGGCAACGGCAACTGCACCAGTATGCCGTGCACCCGGCCGTCCGCGTTCAGGCGTTCGATGAGCGCCAGCACTTCCTCCTGCCCGGTCGTCGCCGCAAGGCGAAACACCTCGGACGAGACGGCGCTGTCCCGCGCCGCCCGTTCCTTGCCCCGGACATAGCTCTGCGACGCGGGATTGTCGCCGACGAGAATCACCGCCAACCCGGGCGTCACCCCGACCGCAACGAGAGCCATCGCCTCCTGGCGCGTCTCGTGCCGACTGTGCGCGGCCCAGGCCTTTCCGTCAATCACTCGACCCATCCCATGTCACCCCGCTTCCGCCAGCCTCATGCCAAAAAAGCCCGCCGGCTACTCTTTGCGGCTGCTGCTGTGGCCGGGAAACAGCTTCGATTGCGGGTCGAGATACGTCTTGGCGTTGTTGACTGCCGTCGGTGCTTCGCCAAAACCGGTGGCGATCAACTTCAGTTTGCCCGGATAGCTGACGATGTCACCCGCCGCGAAGACTCCCGGAATATTCGTTTGCATGCGCGTGTCCACCACGATGCCGTTATCGTGGATTCCCAGGCCCCAGGTCAGGATCGGTCCAAGCGACGCCGAGAAACCGAGCGTGCCGATGATCGTGTCTACCTCAAGTTCCTCGGTCTCCTTCGAGCGATTCTCCACGATCGTTGCGCCGGTCAGCCTGTCTTCCCCGTGCAACTCCTTGAGTTCAAAGAACGTTTTGACGTGGACGCGCGACGCCATCAGGGATTTCACGTTCTCCTCATGGGCGCGGAACTGGTCGCGCCGATGGATGAGCGTCACCTGCTCGGCCACGGGCTCAAGCATCAAAGCAAAGTCGACGGCCGAATCCCCGCCGCCGACCACGAGCACCTTGTGCCCTGCAAAGCGCTGAACATTGTCGATGTAGTAATGAATGCCCTTGCCCTCATACTTGTTCACATTCGGAACGGGAAGCGGTTTTGGCGTAAAGGCGCCGATCCCGGCAGTGATGATGATGGACCGGCTCAGGTGCACCTGCTGATTCGTGGTCAATTCAAAGACTTCGTCGGGGCGCTTGACAAGCGATTCAACGCGCTCGTTCAGGCACACGGCCTGCGAATACTGGCTCGTCTGTTCGAGCAGCTGGTTCACGAGATCCATGGCGCGGATCTTGGGAAAGCCCGCCACGTCGTAGATATACTTTTCGGGATACAGTTCCGAGAGTTGCCCTCCAAGCTGTGGCAGACTGTCGACAATCTTCACCGACGCGTCGCGAATGCCCGCATAAAAGGCCGCAAACAGGCCGGCGGGGCCGCCGCCGATAATCGTAATGTCGTAAATCTTCTCGTCCCGCGGCAGTGTTCCGTTGTGTTCCAAATCACAATCCTCCCCAAGAAATCGTAATACAAATAATGATGCGGACGCACGAATGAACAGGGGGACGCGGATCCACGTCCCCGGCAGGAGAAAACAATCCAAAATAGCGCTTCGGCGTCAGTCAAGCGCCATATAGCCGATAACCGCCTGTGTACACTGGGATTATCACGGTTTCCCCACGGACTGTGACAAATTCCGTCCGTCCTCATCTGGACTGTCACAGTGCCCCTAGGCAGTATACTATATCAGATCGGCCAATTCCAAGACGAGTCATCGATTCGCGGACATAGACTCGCGGGCAATCAGCGCGACCCCGAACGCACTGTCCGACGCAAATCGCGGCGCGCAGAAATAGAGCGGCCCCATTTCGTCGGCGCGCTGCCAAAAGCGTTCCGCCAGCCGCCCGCGTATCGCCTGGTTGGACGCGACCCCGCCCACGAGCAGGACGGGCGCGACGCCGGTCTTCTCCTGGGCGGACCGGATCACCTTTTCCACGGTCGCTGCAATGTTGCGCTGAACCGCCGTCGCGACCGCCGCTGCGGGGACTCCGCGATCGATCATGCGAAAAGCCGCCGAGAGCGGTCCGCTGAAACTCGGGCGTCCCCCACGCACCGCGGACGGAATCGACGGCGCGGGACCGTCCCAATCACGGGCGAGCCGTTCGAGGTGCGGGCCGGATGGAAAGGGCAATCCGAGCCTCACCCCCACCCGATCGACAAATTGGCCGACATGCAGATCGAGTCCCTCGGCCAAGGGGCGCAGGCCAAACCCGCGCACCCCCGCCGCACCCTGCAGCACGTCCGTCGTACCGCCGGACAGGTGGAGCACGATGAACGCCTCGCCAGGCGCCAGCGCCATGCCGGAAGTGGCGATTCCCGCCGCCACGTGGCCGGCCTGATGCGTTGTCGCAAGCACGGCCGCATCCGCCCCGGCGGCAAGCGCGCGCGCCGCCAGCACCCCCGCCTGAAAGACAGGCATGTATGAATCCGGCAGGTCGCGCGGCCGTTCGCTGACACCGACGGCCCGGATGTCCCACCCCGCGCCCCCGATGGCGGCCTGCAGGCGTTCAAGCATCGCAGGCAGGTTCTGGACGTGTTGAAACAGGGCTGCGGATTGCATCAGTCCACGTTCCCCGGGTCCCACATGGAGCACCCGCCGTTCGTCGTGCAGCAACTCACCGTGAGCGGCGTCCACAACGCACAGCGATGTCGTGTAATTGCTTGTGTCGACGCCGACCGCCACAGCGCGCCGTTCCCTCATGAATGCGCCGTTTCCCGCAGCGCGGCAAGATCGCGCAGCACACCCGCGAGAACGCCGTTGATAAACTTGGCCGAACGTTCCGTTCCGTACGCTTTTCCCAGTTCCACCGCTTCATTCAGGATCACGGGCGCTGGAAGATCCGCAACGTACAGCAATTCATAGACTCCGATGCGCAGGATGTTGCGGTCCACACCCGGCATCCGTCCCACCGTCCAATCCTCGCTGTACGTCTCGATCACCTTGTCGATAGACGGCCGCACATCCAGAACGCCGCGCAGCAGCGTGCGAAAGTACACCTCGTCGTGTGATCCATGACCCACGATGTCCATCGTATGCGTGACGGCCTCGTCTTCGCCCAGTCGATTCAGATCGAGCTGAAACAGCGTCTGCAGCGCCCGCTCACGGGCCGCATGCCGGCTCACACGCCCACTCCCCTCCCAAGCTCACAACCCCTCACGGATCAAAGCGATCCGGATCCCACAACCGTTCGATCACATCCTGCCAGCGTTCCCTCGTATCAGCCACGCGGCCAAGGGCGTAACCCGCCACAATCAGGAAGGCGAGCAGCAGTGTCGGGAGAAAGCCGAAGACCTCGATGAATATCCAGCAGAGAAAGCCTGCCGCTATCCCCATATAACGTTTTGGGTATGACTCTATTTCGCGTAAAAAGGAGAACAAGCGGTTCACATCCGTCACCCGCCCTCATGCCGCGCAGTCATACGCCGCGTGACGTTATCACCTCTGGGACGTCTCGGGCGCCAGCCCCGCGACCTGCACATGCACGGCCAGCACCGCGAGCGAAGTCGCATCGCGGATGCTCCCGATCACAGCCCGCTGCAACTGGTCGCTCATCGCTGTCACGTCCACGTGCGGCAAGACCCGTACGCGCAGCGAAACCATGAGGCCTTCCGGCGCCTCGTCGACGCGCGCGCTCAGGCGTTCCACACCCTTGACCTGCCGCGCCGCCCTGTGCGCGAGTTCTCTCACCGTCTCGTGGCTGATGCGAATCTCGCCCACTTCGGTGTCCTTCACGAACGAGTGTATCGAACGCGGGACGAGGCGCAGAAACAAGTACCGGAAGGACAGGATGGCGACCACCGCCACATAGGTCCAGGTCGCCTCGACCGCTGCGGTTGTCGACGCCGCGTAGACGACTTCGGATGTCCCGGAGACAAACAGAACTGCCCACAGCAAACCCAACAGGACCAGCGCACTGTAAATTCGCAAGACAACCCGATCCACGACCGCCATCTGCCCTCACCCCTGCCCGATGCCAAATCATGCAATGCGCAACGCCCGGATTCAGCGGACGCGCTCTTTTACGTCATCCTCGCGTTCATCCGTGCGAAATGCGATGCCAAGTACGTTGACATTGACCGCCGTCACTTCCAGTCCCGTCATCCCTTCGATGGCCCGCTTGACGCTGTCCTGGATCTCGCCCGCCACTTCAGGGATGCGATAGCCGTACTCTGCAATGATGGCCACATCCACGGAGCACTGTTGATCGTCGGGCGACACATCCACCTTCACGCCCTTGCTGAGGTTCTTCTTGCCGAGCCGTTCGGCAATGCCCCCCACCACCCCGCCGCTCATGTCCGCGACGCCCCTGACTTCCGTGGCCGCCAGACCCGAGATCACGGCGATCACCTCATTGGCAATCTGGGTCGTGCCCTGGTCTCCCGACCCGGCCTCCGAACGCAACGCTCCATTTATTGACACGGCGCATTCCCCTCCCTTGCGCGATAGCAGTCACAGTATAACAGACTTGGACCCGCCGCAAACGATTCGGCGCCGGCGGATCAAATGGCATTCTGTTCAAGAAAACGTGTGTTTACCTCCCCTTCGACGAACAGCGGATGCTCGAACAGCCGTTGATGAAAACCGATCGTCGTCTTCACCCCGTCGACGCGAAACTCGCCGAGCGCCCGCCTCATCCGTTCGACGGCTTCGCGCCGCGTGGGAGCCCAGACGATCAACTTTGCAATCAGCGAATCGTAAAACGGCGGAACCTGCCAACCCGTGTACGCCGCACTGTCGACGCGCACCCCGAGACCCCCGGGCGGCAGATACTGCCCGATGCGTCCGGGACAGGGAATGAAGTTGCGTTCCGGGTCCTCCGCGTTGATCCGGCACTCGATCGCATGGCCGCGCAAGACAACGTCCTCCTGGCGGATCGAGAGCGGTTGGCCGGACGCGATGAGAATCTGTTCGCGCACGAGGTCCACGCCCGTCACGTATTCGGTTACAGGGTGCTCAACCTGAATCCTGGTGTTCATCTCCATAAAGTAGAACGACCCGTCCCGATCGAGCAGGAATTCGACCGTGCCCGCGCCCTCGTACTGCACCGCGCCCGCCGCGCGCACCGCCGCCTCGCCCATCCGTCGGCGCAGGTCGTCCCCGAGGGCTGGCGACGGCGATTCCTCGACCAGCTTTTGCAATCGGCGCTGCACGGAGCAGTCGCGCTCTCCCAAATGAATGATGCTGCCCTGCTGGTCGCCGAGCACCTGGATCTCAATGTGGCGCGGGTGCTCCAAATAGCGCTCCAGGTACACGCCGGCGTTGCCGAATGACGACCCCGCCTCGGACTGCGCAAGCGTCAGCGACGACTTTAACTCATCCTCGTTGCGGACAACCCGGATGCCTCGTCCGCCGCCGCCCGCGGTCGCCTTGATGATGGCCGGAAAGCCAATCTGCGCCGCCGCCGCGAGGGCTTCCTCCGCCGTGTGGACGAGCCCGTCCGTCCCGGGCACCGTCGGCACCCCGGCAGCCTTCATCGTCGCCCGCGCCGTCGCCTTGTCTCCCATGCGTTCGATCGCGTCGACGCTAGGACCGATGAACTTGATGCCGACGGCTGCGCACACCTCTGCAAAATCGCTGTTTTCCGCGAGGAATCCGTAGCCAGGATGGATGGCGTCCACGCCGACGGAGGTCGCGACGGACATGATGTTGGCGATGTTCAGGTAACTCTGCTTGGCGGGCGCGGGTCCGACACAGTACGCTTCGTCCGCCATGTCGACGTGCAGCGCGTCGCGGTCCGCCTCCGAGTACACGGCGACAGTCTGCACGCCAAGTTCGCGGCATGCGCGCATGACCCGAACCGCGATCTCACCACGGTTCGCGACAAGAATCTTTGTGAACATCCTGGCCTCCGTTTTGTCGCGCGCCGTCACGCGAGGTTCACGCGAAAGAGCGGTTGGCCGAACTCCACAAGCTGGCCGTTCTCCGCCAACACTTCGACGATCTCGCCGCGGACGTCCGCTTCAATTTCGTTCATGAGCTTCATGGCTTCCACGATGCAGACCACTGTTTTTTCCGTAATCCGGCTGCCCACATCGACGTAAGGCGGCGCCGCAGGCGTTGAAGACCGGTAAAAAGTCCCGACCATGGGCGACGAGATAATCGCCCCGTTGCTGTTCACTCCGTCAGCCGCGACAGGTGCGTTCTCCCGCGCGTCAACCGGCTCCGCGCGCACGGGCGCCGCGACGGTCGCACTTTGCGCCGTGTCGGCGCGACCCGTCTGTACGACGGCGGTGCGCTCCGCCAGCGGCGCCTTTTTCAGCACCAGCTTGACGTCCCCCGCCTCCACTTGCAACTCATGAATGCTGGTTTCGTCCATCAGGCGCATGAACTCTCGAATATCGCCAACCTTGAGCAACGACAACCACTCCCCAGTGTATATCCCGAACATTCGCGACGGATACGGCGTCCAAGGGAAGCAAGAACGCTCCGTTCGCCGTCTCGAGAAGCCGAGAGCCGTACAGAACTGTCGAAATGCCAGATCCAGTATAGCATAAATTGGACGAGTGGAGCGGTGCAAGGCGGCAGCCTCCCCCGCGTCCGCTCTGGACGCCTGGACGGCTGCCGCCCCGCATTACGCGTGGTTCGCGACGGTGATCAGGTTTGACTGGACGCCGAGCGTCTGCGAGACGAGATTGATGACGCCAACCGCCTGCGCCGCCGACAGTTTCGACGCTTCCACGTAGACTTGGACGCGGCCGCCGGGATTGAAGAACACGAGCGAATCCGGGTAATTCATGCCCACCAGCAGGTCGTGGATGCGGCCGGCGTCGGCCTGTTGCGTCTGCAACTGCGTGAGTTCCTGGTATGCCGCCGAGACCACCGCGTTGCTGGCGCGCGGGTCGCTCAGCGTCCCCTGGAGCGTCTGAATCAGTTTGGACTGCTGATTGGAATCCTGCAGCTGCATCTGCACGAACCAGTCGCTCGGCTGAGTCTGCGCACCCGCGGTCGCCGTCACCGCGGGATGCGAAGGATTGGCGGAATTGACCGACTTGGACCCGGTCTCGCCCTGTCCGGTGACCGTTGTCTGCACGGTGGGCGCGTTGCTCCGGGAACCCGCCGGCGTGCCCGGCGTGCCCAGCGTATAGTAGCCGATCAGCATCAGCGACAGCACCATCATTGTTGAAAGCCACACCGTTTGCCGTTTGACCATGATTCGATCGCTCCCCTGTTCCGATTTGGCCGCTCACTTGCGCGGCATGACGGTGATCTCATAGCCCGGAATGCCAAGCGCGTCCTCCACCGCCGTGGTGATCGCCGCCTCCATGCGGATGGCGTCCGCGGCTCTGGCGACGACCAGCACGCCGGCGATCGTCGGCAGTTGCTGCTGGACCACCACGGGCGTCTGGCCGCCGGACGCGCCCTGGAGCGTGACCACCTGACTGTTCGTCGACGTGGTCGCCGTTGTGGTCTTGCCGCTGCTCCCCGACTGCACGGACGTCTGACGGGAAGTGGTGACGTTTTGCCCGAGCCGCAGCGTGGGCGTCGTATTGACCGTGACCATGACAAGCGCGTCGCTGATGCCGGAAATCTGGTCAATCATCCGCTGCAGTTGCTGATCGTAGTACGCGTCGTACTGCTCGGCGGTCTGCAGGGCCGGGGGCGTCTGCAGACTGCCCGCGCTCCCGGAACTGCCCTGCGGCGGCCCTCCCGCCGAACCGGTCGACCCCGACCCGGAACCCTGCGGCGGATGCCGTTGCCCGACGCCCGCGGCGCCAAAGACGAGCAACAGGATGCCGACGGCGGTCACGGCCGCCAGCCACTTGTTGCGAAACAACTGTTGCAGCCCGTCATTTATCCCAAGCCATCGCCTCCCTTCCTCACAGTCTTGCGGAGGAATCTCCCGGGTACGCCACACTGACCTGCTGCGGCGAAAGCCCCAACTGATCCGCGATTTCCACCTTCACGGCGGCGGCCTCGGTCGCTGTGGCCACGCCGGCCGGGCCCTCCGACGCGTCCGCCTGCACACGTGTCACGACGGGTGTTCCGTCGGCCTTGGCCACCGTCGTGACCTGTACAGCGGCGAGCGTGACGCCGAGCGTCGCCTGCACGCCCGCCCGCAGCGCACTCTCGAGGGCGGTCCGGAAGGCGGCGTCGGAAACGCCGGCGACCGTCGTCGACGGGCTGAGCATGGGACCGGCCAGCAACCGTTCGAACGATCCCGCATTGAGCCCCGCGGTCGCCAGTGAACGCAGCGGATTGAGCAGCGCGAGAACGATCACCAGGCCAATCACCGTTCGCGCATAGCGCTGGATGGCGCTGCGCGGAAGCAGCGCGTCAAGCAACACCGCCAGCAGAATCAGGACGACGAGGTGACGCAGCCAGGCCGAAAATGCGGAGATCATGGACTCACCTCGCGAATGCAGCGGTGTTGGTCGCGGCCATGACGATCACCAGCGCGAAGAAAAACATCAGTCCCACTGCGCACAGCGCCGCGAACACCAGCATCAGGCTCTTGCCGACGGCGGACAGGGTCGTGATGACGGGACTCTCGCCAAGCGGTTGGAGGATGGCCGCAGACCCGTTGTACACCAGCGCCAGGGCGAAGATCTTGAGCGCCGGGAAGGCGCAGATGAGCAGCAGGAGAACGGCGCTGGCAAACCCCGTGGCGTTTTTCACGAGCAGGGACGCACCCGCCACCGTCCCGCTCGCATCGGACAACGCCTTGCCGACAAACGGCACGAGACCGGCCAGGAACTTCGCCGAGCGCATCGCCACACCGTCGGATACGCCCGCGATCGACCCCTGCACGCTCAGGATGCCGAGAAACGCAGTCATGGAGAGACCAAGCACGATCAGTGTGACTGTCCGGATGAAATTGGCCAGTTCTGTCACCTTGAACCGTTCGGACACGGCGCTGACAATGGTCAGCACGGTCGAGAAGAAGATCATGGGAAACACCCAGTTATGGACCAGCAGACCAACCGCATTGACGATGAAGACGAACAGCGGGTGAAACACTGCGGCTGACGTGAGTCCACCGGACGCGACGATCAGGGCGAGCACCACGGGCAATGAACCGTACATGGTGGCGGTCATGGTGTCAATCGCGCCGCCTGCGTCCGAGGTGGCCTGGTGAAACGACGAGACGGCGAGCACGATCAAAGTCAGGTGCACGACCAGAAACGCGATCTTGCTCACGAACTGCGACTCGAACGCCGTCTGGATGGTCTGCAGGACAGCCGCGAAGACGGCGAGGATAAGGATCGTCCCCAGAAGCCGCGCATTTTGCCACAGCGTTCCGAAAAAGAAGCTGAGAAACCCGCTGAGCCATTGATGAAGCGGCGCGCCGCGGGCGCCCGTGAAAAACCCCGGGACCCACTGCCCGGACGCGGTCGGTGGAATGAATCCCCCGTATTTGACGTTGAGATTCTGCCACGCCTGTTCAATCGCGTTTTGCGACATCCCGTTGTACTCCTGCAGCGCGGCCGCCGCGGGTGACGTGGCCGCCGCGGGTGACGTGGCCGCCGCGGGTGACGTGGCCGCCGCGGGTGACGTGGCCGCCGCGGGTGACGTGTTGCCGCTGACGGTCTGCGCCGCGTCCGCGGTCCGCGGCGCGGCGGCGCACACGGCCGCCGTCGAGAGGATGACGGCCACGATCAGCCTGAAGGCCTGCAACCGCCCATGCGGGCGTACTCTCCCGGCCATCGCGATCATCCTCCTGCACAAAGAATCGGCCCGCATCCGCGGCAAGCGCCGGACAACCAAGAACCGCTCACGGCAACAGGTGGGACACTGTGTCGACCACCGCGGTCAGAATGGGGATAGCCAGCACGACGATGAACAGTTTCCCGACCAGCTCGACCTTTCCCGCGATCGACTCCACACCGGCGTCACGGGCGATCTGGGCGCCAAATTCGGCGATGTACGCGATCCCGATGATCTTGATCACCGTCGCAAAGAACAGCGTGTTCACGTCTGCTTCGCTCGCCATGCGGGCGATCGGCGCCAGAATTCCGGTGACCTTTTGCAGCCCCAGGGCGAACAGCACGGCCGCCACAAGCAGAGACAGCAGAAACGCCGTTTGCGGCGCGGCCTGCCTGATTATGGCGACGAGAAATGCACCCACGAGCGCGAACGAAACAACTTGTAGAATGCTCATTGCACACCCGCCGAGAACATCATTGGTTGGAAAAGACCGCTCTGATCTGCGTAAAGAGGTCGTTGATGTTCGTGACGACCGTCGCGGTCACGAGAATAAGAGCCGTGATGGTCACCAGCGTCGCGATCTCATCCCGTCCGGATTGTTTGAGCAGGCTGGACAGAATCGCTGCCGCGATACCGACGACCGCGATCTGGAAGAGCACGTGCAGATCTAGACTCACAACAGGATCCCCCTCGCGTCAGATGAGCAAGATGACGACCAACACCCCGATGAGCACGCCTGTCGTCTGGATCACACGCTCGTAGCGCGACCGATTGAAGACAGCCTCCCGCTCACGCTCAGTCAGCGCCGCCAATGCCGCATCCAATTGACCGAGTTGCTCGTCTGGACCGACGAGCCCTGCCGTTAGGCTGAACGCTTCCAGCACTGCGCAATCTTCAAGGGTGATCGACAGCGCCGGTCCACAGCTGGCGAGCGCCAGTGTGAATGCCTGTTGTGCGGTCGCGCCCGGTTGCGCGAGCCGGTCCGCCACATCGACGAACAACTGGCGCACGGGCGACGCTCGGGGCTGGCCGCGGGGTACCAATCGCCGCAGGGATTCGCCGAGGGGCACGCGGGCGTACGAGATGTCGTTGCGCAAACCCCGCAGCACCGTCGCCAGTTCCCTGAGTTCTTCCGGCCTGCGCCTGTAGCGCGCGGCCTGCTGGCGACCCAGCGCCGTGGCGCCGGCCATGACGGCGCCGGCTCCGACGACCTGCAACATGTCTATCGCCATGCCTGCCTCACCTCGTGAAGATCCGCGTCAAAGACACCCGACACCAGCGCGCGCCCGCCCGACCGACGCAAGAACACGTACCGGTCAATCGCCCGCGCCGCGATAAGAGACGCGAGCACCGGACGTCGCCGCAAATCGTCTATCGCGTTCGCGTGCACGGAACTGATGAGGACGACGCCCGCCCGCGCAGCGTCCGTGATGGCGCGCACATCGGCCGCCGTCCCGATTTCGTCCGTGATGATGACCTCGGGCGCGAGCGCCCGCAGCATCATGTACATCCCCTCGACTTTCGGACATCCGTCGAGGACATCCGTCTGCGCGCCGACGTCAAACTGCGGAACGCCGCGGAAGCTGCCTGCGATCTCCGAGCGCTCGTCCACAATGCCCACGCGGCGCGCCGCGACGTTGGTCCGCAGGGTTCCGTCGCCGAGCTGGCGGGCCAAGTCCCGCAGCAGCGTCGTCTTTCCCGACAGCGGCGGACCCACGAGCAGACTCGACAAGAGCTCGCCGCCGGACCGCGTGATGAAACCGGCGACTTCCGCCGCGCAGCCGGACACCTCCCGCGCGATGCGAATTGCGACCGAGCTGAAGTCACGGATGGTGCGGACGCGGTCGGCGCCGTCGAGCACGACGCGTCCCGCGACGCCAATGCGGTGACCGCCGGGCAGCGTGACGAAACCTTGCCGGAGTTCCGGCTCCGCCGCATACAGCGACGATCCGGTCGCCACGGACAGCACGTGGTTCAGGTGCTCCACTTTCACAATCCTGCGCACCCTCGCCGTCGCACCGACGAACGCCAGGGGCCGCCCGACGCGCAGGCGGACTTCCTCCAGACGTTCCCCCTGTGCAGCATCAAGATCCGCGACCGCCTCGGCCAGTTCCTGCGGCAACAGGCGCATGACAACTGCGGGAACTCCTGTGGTCTGCAGCAAGCCGGCTCACCTCGTCGCGCACGCCCATGACTGCGGGAGTGGGTTCACAGTTAGTCCATGTATATGGGACGAGAATTGTCTTTATACCATTCGCCTTTACTAGATAGACCGCCATGTGCGGCCCATTCGCACGAGGGGGAATCATGAAAATGCGTCTCAATCGGACGCCGCAGACGGCGCGGTACAGGTGAGTTCGTATTGTCCGGGTAGACCCCCATGGCGCGGGCGCGCCGGGAGCGCAGGATAAAAATTCTGCGCGTCAGGGCCGCACGACCGCGGGTCAACTCGGCCGTGGGCCGGCGGTGGCCAGCGGTGGGCCGGTGCGCGAACGAAGACTCGTTGGGTCGCCCGTGTCCCTTTGCTCGTCGCGAGTTTCGCGGCGCAGCCGCGCTGTCTGAGTAGGAGCAAAGGGATGCGGGCGACTGGCACAGACCCGGCATTTTCCGGGTAGACCGCCATGGCGCCGGCGCATCCGCAGTTTTTTCGCGGGCCGTGTGGGGAATCCGCCCTGCACCGGACAGGCGGACCATGGATACACTGCAGGGAGAGAGCCTGCCCGCCGGTGCGGCGGATCATGCACTAGCCAGAGGAAGTGACACAGCCGAGTGGGAGAAACGTTGACGCTTGTGACACGATGGATCGTCGTATTTCTCATCGTATTTCTGTTGCTCATGATGTGGATCTTCAGTTGGGTGCGCAGACACAGATCACCTTGAGGCGCAGGGGAGAGGGCAGACCGCAAACGCGCGGTCAAAAACCAAAAAAAGGAGGCGACGCCTTTGCCGCGTCGTCCCCTCTCGACGCCCTTGCCGCGTCGTCTCCTCTTCCCGCCGTGCGCCCCACGCAGGACGGCAGCCCGTCACGAGCCGCCGTCGCGCGCGCCAAGGCAGGCGTGTGCGCCCCGCGCAGACAACTGATCCGGCCCGCAGGCACACCGCTCAGGCGCGCGACACGTACAGCCCGCTGCGCGTATCGATGATCAGCCGGTCTCCCTGATTGATGAAAAACGGCACCTGCACGCTGTAGCCCGTCTCGAGTTTCGCCGGCTTGCTGCCGCCTGTCGCCGTATCTCCGCGAATCCCGGGTTCCGTCTCGACGACCTCAAGTTCCACCGTGTTCGGCAGATCCACACCGATCGCCTCTCCTTCGTAGAGCACGACGATGCAGTTCATGTTCTCCTTGAGAAAATTCAATTCGTACTCCAGTTGGTCCGCAGGTATGTTCATTTGCTCGAACGTCTCTGAGTCCATGAATGTGTAGTTCGATCCGTCATTGTACAGGTACTGCATCTGGCGGTTGTCGATCCGCGCGCGCGCGACCTTCTCGCCCGCCCGGAAGGTTGTCTCCTTCACGCCTCCTGTCCGGATATTCTTGAGTTTCGTCCTTACAAACGCCGCCCCCTTGCCGGGTTTGACGTGCATGAATTCGATGACCCGCCAGATCGCGCCGTCATACTCGATGGTCGTCCCCGGCCGAAAGTCGTTGCTTGATATCATCCGCAGTCCATCCTTCCGATCATTATAGGGTGATCAATTCCTTGCCCGACCGCGCAATCGATTCGCACCCGTCCGCGCTCACGATCACGGCGTCCTCGATCCGCACGCCCGCGAACCCCTCCAGATACACGCCCGGTTCAATCGTGACCACCATGCCTTCTTGTAACACGTCGCGTGAATCCGGCGCAAGCCTCGGCCCTTCGTGCGTCTCAAGCCCCAGCCCGTGCCCGAGCGCGTGTCCGAACGCGCCCCCGTGTCCCGCCGCTGCGATCACGCTGCGCGCGGCGTCGTCCACGGCCGCCGCCGCCACACCGTCCTGCACCGTCGCCGCGCCCTGCCCATGTGCGTCATACACCACCGCGTACAGATCGCGCATGCGCGCGGTGGGCACACCGACGCACACCGTCCGCGTCATGTCCGATCTGTATCCGTCGAGCACGGCGCCGAAATCGAGCACCACGAATTCCCCTTTGCCAATGGGGCGCGAGGACGCCGTCCCGTGCGGCATGGCGGACCGCTCTCCGCTCGCGACAATCGTGTCGAACGCCGTCCCCGACGCGCCGCGCTGGCGCATGAATACCTCGAGTTCAAGCGCCACCGCCGTCTCCGCGACACCGGGACGAATGAAGTCCACAATGTGCGCGAAGGCCTCGTCCGCGAGCGCGGCCGCCGCACGGAGACGAGTCAGTTCCTGCGGCTCTTTGACCATGCGCACAGCTTCCACCAGGCCCGCCAACGGTTTGAACTCGACGCCGAGACCCGCGGCCTGCAATGCGAGCAATTCGCCGATCACCACGCGGTCGCTCTCCAGGCCGACAACCCTGGCGCCGGTCTCTTTCACCATCCCGGCCAATGCGCGGTTGAACGCCTCGCCACCGGGCCGATAGCCCCGCCCGCTCATCACGCGCACGTCGCTCTCCGCCGCCTCCAGCGGCGCCTGCACGCTGTAGCGCGAGTCCGTCAAGAGAATCGTTCCCCTGCGCGACACAAAAACATACCCCGAGGAACCCGTGAATCCCGTCAGATACGCCACATTCGGCTGCGACCACACAAACAGCGCGTCCACTCCGGCGTCGAGCCCGCGCTGCAAGACCTTCTCCACACGCGACGAAACCACGACCACACGCTCCCCGTTGTCCCGAATCACACCGCCTACCGCGACACCGCTCCCCGCCCAGCCGTTCAGCCGTTCAGCCGTTCAGCCAGCGCGCGCAGGGCCAAGGCGTAGCCGAGCGCTCCGAGCCCCGCGATCTGCCCGACCGCTACCGGGGCGACCACCGAATGGCGGCGAAACTCCTCGCGCGCGTGCACATTGGACAGGTGCACCTCGATTGTCGGAATCCCGACCGCCGCGACGGCGTCGCGCAGAGCGATACTGTAGTGCGTGAACGCGCCCGGATTGATAATGAGCCCCGCAAACCGGTCCATTGCCTCGTGAATACGGTCGACCAGCACACCTTCATGGTTGGACTGCGCACACTCCACGTCAATGTTGAGCTCTGCGCCCAGAGCCACCAGGGAACGGTCGATCTCCGCAAGCGTTGTGGAACCGTAGACGGCAGGCTCGCGGCGACCGAGAAGATTCAGATTCGGACCGTGCAGAACCAACACCTTGACCACAGGGATGAACCCCTTTCACCGTTTGCGTTCACCGCTCGCGGCCCGGCGCCCGCCGTCCAGGGCCGCCCACAGCCTTACTGCGCGCGGCTTCCGTCCGGCGCCCGATAGCGCAGAACGGGACTGCGTGCGGCCAGGGTTTCGTCCAGCCGCCCGACCGGCGTCGCGTGTGGAGCGTCTTTCAGCAGTTGCGGGCTGTCCTGCGCCTCCTGCCTGATGGCGATCAGAGTGGCCGCAAACGCGTCGAGCGTCTCGCGACTCTCGGTCTCGGTGGGCTCGACCATCAGGGCCTCGTCGACATTCAACGGAAAGTACACCGTGGGCGGATGGTAGCCAAAGTCGATCAGCCGTTTGGCTACATCAAGCGTGCGCACGCCAAACGCGCGCAGCGGCTTGCCCGAGGCGACAAACTCGTGTTTGCACAACCGATCATAGGGGATATGGTAGTCCTTCTCAAGGCGCTTGCGCAAGTAATTTGCATTCAAAACCGCGTCTTCCGCCACGCGCGTGAGCCCGTCTGCCCCCAGCGTGCGGATGTACGCATACGCGCGCACTAGAACGCCAAAGTTGCCGTGAAAGCCTTTGACCTTGCCGATACTCGCCGGAAAGTCGTCCGAAAAGCGCAACCGCCCGGCCTCATCCGCCACAACCCGCGGCGTGGGAAGGTACGGCTCAAGCGCGCGCTTCACTCCCACCGGGCCGGCGCCGGGTCCGCCGCCGCCGTGCGGCGTGCTGAACGTCTTGTGCAGATTGAGGTGCACCACGTCAAAGCCCATGTCGCCGGGGCGCGTGTGGCCGAGAATGGCGTTTGCGTTCGCGCCGTCGTAGTACAGCAGCCCCCCGGCCTCGTGTACGATGCGCGCAATGTCCCGGATCCTGCCCTCGAACAGCCCCAGGGTATTCGGGTTGGTCAGCATGAGCGCCGCCGTGTCCGGACCGACTGCCGCGCGCAGCGCGTCGAGGTCCACCTCGCCGTCAGGTCCAGACGCAATGGTCACCGTGCGAAATCCGGCAACGGCCGTGCTTGCCGGATTTGTCCCATGGGCGGAGTCCGGCACGATCACCTTGGTGCGCCCAGTCTCTCCGTGCGCCTCGTGATAGGCGCGCACCATCATGAGCCCCGTCCACTCCCCCGCCGCGCCGGCCGCGGGCTGCAGGCTGACAGCGTCCATTCCCGTGATCTCGCCCAGGTACTCCTCCAGGCGCTTGTACAGCGCCAGCGCGCCCTGCACCGTTTCGACCGGCTGCAGGGGATGGATCCTGACGAAGCCGGCCAGGCGCGCGGCAACCTCGTTGCGCTTTGGATTGTATTTCATGGTGCACGACCCGAGCGGGTAAAAACCCGAGTCCACGCCGTGATTGCGCGTCGAGAGTCCCGTGTAGTGACGGATCACGTCCACCTCGCTGACCTCGGGCAGGACGGGCGCCGTCTGTCGAAGGTACGCGGCGGGAATGTGCTCCGCGAGCGATACCCGCGGCGTGCTGTCCGCAGGCAGGCTCCAGCCGGTGCGACCCGGCTGGCTGCGCTCGAAGATGAGCGGGTAGTCCGTTGCATCGCGTTGTGCAGTTGTCACGCCCACGCCTCCAATCGTTCCGCAACCGCGTCAATCTGCTCTTTGCCGACCAGTTCCGTGAACGCCACCAGCGAGCGGTCGGCGAAATCCGGGCCGTACGCCCCGAGGTCCACGCCGGGGAAGATTCCGTGGGCCGCCATGTCGGCGCGGATCTCTTTGGCCCGCGGGCCGAGCGGCAAGACGAACTCATGAAAAAACGGCGCTTCGCCGTCCTTCGGGAATCCCGCCCGCGCGAACCGGTCTGCGGCGTAGTGCGCATGGTCCACACACATCCGCGCGACCTCGCGCAGGCCCTGCGGACCCATGCACGACAGGTAGACCGTGGCCGCCAGCGCGTTTAGCGCCTGATTGGAGCAGATGTTCGACGACGCCTTCTCCCGCCGGATGTGCTGCTCGCGGGCCTGCAGTGTGAGTACAAAGCCGCGCCGGCCTTCGCCGTCTCTGGTCTGCCCGACAATCCTGCCGGGAAGGCGCCGGACGAGCGACTGCTCCGCCGCAATCACGCCGAGGTACGGCCCGCCAAACGCGAGCGCGTTGCCGAGTGGCTGGCCTTCCGCCACGGCGATGTCCGCCCCCAGATTTCCCGGCGCCTCAAGGACGCCGAGCGCGATCGGATTGGCGCTCACAATGAACAGGGCGCCCGCCCCGTGCGCGATGTCGGCGAGCGTGCGCACGTCTTCGATCGACCCGAAGAAATTGGGGTACTGGACGATGACGGCCGCGCAGTCGCCGCCAATTTCCTGTTCGAGCGCGTCAGGCGCGAATTCGTATCCGGCCCGCAGTTCCGTCACGTCGATGCGCTGCCCGTGCGCATACGTCCGCAGGACCGCGCGGTAATCGGGGTTCACGGTCGAGGACACGAGCACCCGGTTGCGCCGCGTGTGGGCGCACGCCATGACGGCCGCTTCCCCAACGGCCGTGGCGCCGTCGTACAGCGACGCGTTGGCCGCGTCAAGTCCGAGCAGTTCCGCGACAAGGCTCTGGTACTCGAACGTCGCCTGCAGCATGCCCTGGCTGAGTTCCGGCTGGTACGGCGTGTAGGACGTGTAGAACTCCGACCGGCCCACGATCGCGTCAACCGCGCTCGGAATGAAGTGATTGTACGCTCCGGCGCCGAGCAGCGAGATTGCCTCGTCCACGGTCCGGTTTCGATTCGCCAGACTGCGCATGTCCTGGAGCAGTTCCCACTCGCCGAGCGCCGGCGGGAGCGCGAGCGGCCGGTCAAGCCGGATGTCGGGCGGGATGTCGGCAAACAGGTCCTCCACGCCTTGTACGCCAATCCGGTCGAGCATGGCTCTCCTGTCGGATTCGGTGTGCGGCAGATAACTGAATGATTTCATGGGACAACTCCTCTCGGCGGCAATGTCGGACAGTCAGGTGGTGCGCCGGTAAAACGGCGTCTTCACAATCTTGGCCGCAACAGCGCGGCCCCGTACGTCCACCGCGACGCGCTCGTCCGGGGTTCCGTGTCCGTCTTCCAACAGCGCGAGTCCGATACCCACGCCGAGCGTCGGACTCATCGTCCCGCTTGTCACGAAACCGATCGGCGGGCCGGCGGAATCCTGCTGTGCGGCAAGGATCGCGTAACCCGCGCGCGGGATGCCTCGCTCCAGCACGGCGAGGCCCCGGAGCCTGCGCGCCAGTCCATGGTCCAGCTGCTCTCTGAGGGCCGCGCGGCCGCAAAAATCCCCTTTGTCCCACTTCACGAAGGACTGCAGCCCCGCCTCAAGCGGCGTGATGTCGTCTGCCAACTCGTGCCCGTACAACGGTAACCGGGCTTCCAGACGCAGTGTATCGCGCGCGCCGAGACCCGCCGGCAACAGTCCCCGCGCGGCGCCGTGTTCAAGCAAGCCCGTGTACACCGTCTGGGCGTCGTCCGGCGCCATGTAGAGTTCAAAGCCGTCCTCCCCGGTGTACCCGGTCCGGGAGACCAGACACGGACGGCCGCACACCGATACGCCTTGCGCAAAGCTGTAGTGGGCAAGGTCCGCCGTGCCTCCGACCGCCGCATCTGTCAAGATGGCGGCGGCGAGCGGCCCCTGGAGCGCCAACTGGGCGTACTCCGCCGATCGGTCGACAACTCTTGCCCCGCGCGCGTGTTGCGAGAACCACGCGACGTCTCTTTCAATATTTCCCGCGTTGACGACGACCAGGTAATCGTCTGCGGCCAGTCTGTAGACCACCACATCGTCTACCGTTCCGCCGTTTTCATGGCACACCGGACTGTACAGCGCGCGGCCGACGGCCAGTTTCGACGCGTCATTGGTCAAGATCCACTGCAGCGCCGCAAGAGCGCGGTCTCCACTGACTTCGATCTCGCCCATGTGCGACACGTCAAACAGGCCCGCCCGTTCCCGCACCGCCGCATGTTCACCAAGGATCCCGGAAAACTGGAGAGGCATCAGCCAGCCGTTGAAATCCACCGTGCGACCCCCGAGACCCGCGTACAAAGGAAAGAGGGGGGTGCGCCGAAGTATTGAGGTCATCTCACTCCTCCTCACGGGTAAAAGCATGCCCTCTCAAATGGCAACGCAAAAAAGGGGACGCGCAGGCGAACCCGCCTGGCATCCCCTCTGTCCCGTTACCTGAGAGTTGACCTGCAACCGCGTTTGCGGTCGCAGCTTTCCCCTTTGGTGGCCGCCTGCGCGGCGCTCTCCAGAGTTGCGTCACATTACGGTACGGCTTGCCTGAGAGATTCTCCGGGATCGGCTTCCCGGATTGCTCCTTCGGCGGCGGTCGCAACCGCTCTCTCCCGCAATCTTCATTCGCGTGTATGATGGTCCAGCCGCGCGACGCTCCGCGCGTCACGCTGGCAGTCACAGTATACAGGGAAAGTCGTCTTATTGCCACACAAACAAACGGACATACTGGAAGATGGGAGGGTTCGCCAGACATGAACCGCTACGAGAACAACCACGATCTGCAAGAGACTCTCGCGTCGCGCGGCGGTATGCCGGCCGGGAAATGGTCCATCTTTCGTCTCGCCCATGAAGCGGAGACAGATTCTCTGTCACTGTCGTTTGACGGCCTCACCTGCCTCTCCCAACTGCCGAACGTCGTGCCGTTCGCCCACCAGGTGGCCACGGCCGTCCGGGTGATCAATGAACTGCGCGGCCGCGCCCTGCTTGCCGACGAGGTGGGCCTCGGCAAGACCATCGAGGCGGGCATCATCTTAAAGGAGTACATGGTGCGCGGTCTGGTGAAAAAAGCGCTCGTCCTCGTGCCCGCCTCGCTCGTGCTGCAGTGGACGCGCGAACTGAACGAGAAATTCGGCATCCAGGCTTTTGCCCAGCGCAACGCCTGGTCGTGGGAAACGTACGACGTGCTTGTCGCGTCACTTGACACGACCAAGCGGGACCCGCACCGCACCGCCGTGCTGGGACAGGTGTACGACCTCGTCATCGTGGACGAGGCGCACAAGTTGAAGAACACCAGGACGCGCAACTGGCAGATTGTCAATCAGTTGCGCAAAAAATACCTGCTGCTCGTCACGGCGACGCCGATGCAGAACGATATGCGCGAACTGTACAACCTCATCAATCTTCTGCGTCCGGGTCAACTCGGCAATTCCACGGATTTCGCCGCGGCGCACGTCGAAGGTCAGCGCACGGCGAAAAACCCGACGGTTCTGCGCGGCGCGATTCAGGAGGTGATGGTGCGCAACCGGCGCCAGGACTCCGGCGTCGAGTTCACCGAACGGACGGTGGAGGCCGTGCGGCTCGAACTGACGCGGGAGGAACGGGAACTGTACGACGCTGTCACGAGCTTCGTGCGAGAGGAGTACGTGCGGCGCAGGGAGAGTCGTCGCAGCGTGCTCTCGCTCATCACATTGCAGCGCGAAATCTGCAGCAGTTCGTACGCGGCGATGTGCACCATTGAGACGATGCTCAAAGACCGCCGCCTTGCGCAAGACAACCGCGTCCGCCTGCAGGAACTGTATCACCAGGCGGAATCCGTGCCGGGCTACTCCAAGGTGAACAAGGTCACGGAGATCGTGCGCAGTACACCCGAGAAGCTCATCATATTCACTGAATATCGGGCGACGCAGGACTTCCTGCTCTACATGCTGCAACAGTCGGGCGTCAAGGCCGTTCTCTACCGCGGGGGTTACAACCGCGGGAAGAAGGACTGGATGAAGGACCTGTTTGAACACAGGGCGCAGGTTCTGGTCGCGACTGAAGCTGGCGGAGAGGGGATCAACCTGCAGTTTTGCAATCAGGTGATCAACTACGACCTGCCATGGAATCCGATGCGCATCGAGCAGCGCATCGGGCGCGTGCACAGACTGGGACAGACCAGGCCCGTGTTTATCCACAACTTCGCGACGGCGGGCACCATCGAGGAGCACATTGTCAGTCTGCTGCAGGACAAGATCCGCATGTTTGAGACCGTCATCGGCGAACTCGACGTGATTCTCGGCCCGAAGGCGTTCGAGAACGACCTGATGAGCACCTTCATGGAGAGCTCAGACGACCTCGAGGTCCGGGCCCGTCTCTCGGCGCTCTCCCGGCGCGTCCAGGTGAAGGACGCCTCCTTGTAAGGGGCTCCGATCCGTGACGGGCGCCGGGCCGCGGGGGCGCCTATCTTGAAAATGGCTTTGCCCAGGCCTGTGGCTGGGGATGGCCCACATGCTGTGCCCCCGCCCAAACAGCGTGGCTGCGCCGCACAACTCGCGACGGTCCAGCACATGGACCCTCCCCCAGGCTCATTGTGATCCTGCTGCGGGTGCCGCACTCGCGCGATGGGGTCTGTCTGTAAGGAGCGCCTGTCCGTAAGGGGTCCCTGGGGCGCGCTCACTCGGTCCGACGCGGGGCGCCGGCGCGCGGTCACGCAATTCGTTCGATCACGAGAATTACGCCTCAAGTCTGGTGGAGAAGGGGTGCGTCAGCATGACAGTTGCTCCTGACCAAAGTGCTCGATTGTATGATTTTTGTCTGCGCTATTTCACCCACGTCGGGGCGACGATGTTCTCCGCTCCTCCGGGTGTCTTGTGCGCGCAATTGCCTCGCGAGATCGACAAGGAACTCACGGACCGTCCATTTTACTGGATGTGGGTGGAGGCCATGAAGGAGACGCCGCCTAACACGGTGCTGTATCTGAAGTTCCAGCCTGACGCTCCGGAACTCGCGGTCCCCGACGGCGCCAAGCCGGAACTCATCACACCCGGCTGCTACCGCTTCATGCGCATCCTGGCAAGCGCGAAGAGCAGAGGATCGTTCGCCGTCGGTTACGAGGATGCTCCTTGCGTTACGCCGTTCGCCGTGTTCTCCGTCAAGGTCTCCTACGTCTGCGATGTGCGCCAGGACTTTCTGGAATCGTACGCCGTCGATCTGCGTGATCTGCGCGTCTATCCGGACGCCATGAAACACCTGGAACTCCGCCGGATACAGGACGAGCGTCCGAAGGCGACACAAATTGCTCCTGTCCCGTATGACCTCGACGCGCTCTTCACGCTTGTCGAGGATCGAGTGAAGACTGATATCGGCCGACGGGATCAAACTTGGGCGCGTGAGGCCGAGCGCCGACTCGCGAACGAACTGGCCCGCCTCGACGCCTATTACAGTTCTTTAGAGCAGGACGTTCCTGCTGGCCGAAGGCAACCTGCTCCATCCCCGGCAAACTCTGCTTCGGATCACCGAACCGAAATCGATGGGGTAGCCGGTGGGGGAGGAGGCAGATTCGGGGCGGCCCACCGCGCACTCGGTGGGGCGGCCGGTGGGGCGGCCGTCGCGTCGGTCAGTGGGGATGTCGCGTCGGTCCATGCGGAGGTCGTAGACACGGGCATAGTCCGGCCATCTAACGTGGCCTACGAGGGGCCCCGCGGGACAGCCGAGACAGCCGGGACAGCCGAGACAGCCGAGACAGCCCGCGAGGAGGCATTTTCGCGGGCCGCCGAGCGGGAACTGCGGCGCGCGGAGATCCTGTGGCGCACCGAGCCCAAGATTGCGATCAGGCCCACCCAGTTCGCGTTGGTCTACCTCTCGCGACCGCCCACCGCAGATTGACAGCAGGTCAACAGTCGGTAGTGGACAGGTTGCGGCAGGACGTGCGATCTGTCTGCCATCAGACAGATCAGCAAATACTGTCGGAGACAAGTACGTGAGCGCGTTCGAAAAAAGGTAGACTGTCGGAACCCGAAGGGAGTCACGTAACGCACGGGTGGCGCACGGGTGGGCGCACGGGTGGCGCACGGGTGGCACACGCGTCGCAAACCGGATCCGTCCACATCGCCCCGAGTGTCCGACGCAGTGCCTTGGCGAATAAAAACGTCATGTCTCATTGTACGGGGCGCCGTCGACCTTAGGAACACTGGTTGGCTGAACAGCTTGTAAAGAATGCAGGGGAAACTGACGCGGACTCTGGTGGGGAGGCGAGTCAGGAAGATCCGGGAGGATAAACATGTATATTCCACTACACAATGCAACGAACATCACTTCGATCAACAGGTGTGGGGGATGCGATTCACCCCTGCACGGCCTGCTGGCGGCACGGACGGCGGGGGCAGGTAGCATAAGCGCAAGAACTGTGCGTAAGCCACCTAATCGTTCCCATTTTAGAACTACTTCTTGGGCTGATTCCACGCACGGCACCAAAAACCAGTGCTAACACTCGATAGAATGGAAGGGTATGGGAGGGGTTGCACCAAATCCAGTGCCTATCGTGCACCAAGGTGACCTGCGCGACCTTCGCGCGCGACATCCTGGGCTTGCGCTACTCTCCTCAGCACAACATCAACATGGCCGCCTGAGTAGCCATCCATGACGTTACACCCCCCGACAACGATTGCATTTGCGGTATGGCGTAAGGACGGCTGGCGGAGAAGGTAGTGTAACGATGGTCCTGTGAGCAATGGCCGGACCCCCGCCATGTTCATTTTCCGGGTAGACCGCCATGGCGCGGGCGCGCCGAGAGCGGAGGATGAAAATCCCCTGTGTCACGTCCGCACGCCAACACCGCGGTGGGCCAGCGGCAAGACATAGGATTGCTGGGTCGCCCGTGTCCCTTTGCTCGTCGCGAGTTTCGCGGCGCAGCCGCGCTGTCTGAGCAGGAGCAAAGGGATGCGGGCGCCTGGCACAGACCCAGCGGCTGGCACAGACCCAGCGGCTGGCACAGACCCAGCGGCTGGCACAGACCCAGCGGCTGGCACAGACCCAGCGGCTGGCACAGACCCAGCGGCTGGCACAGACCTGCCGGCTGGCACAGACCCATTTCCCGGGTCGTACATGATATGCCGCCGTAGCAAACGTACAAGCATTGTCCGCGTCTCCCGTCTCCCCGCACGCCGGCCGCATCGCCGCGCAACCCCTACAGGTCGAGCAGTTCCATGTTGGCGATGCGGTGATCTTCACCGTCAAGATAAGCGACCCTGCTCATGCCGATGACGCGGCTGCGCAAGGGATCAACAATATTCATGAAGTCCTCCGACAGGCGACGATACAGGTCGGGAGGCGCATAATTACTGGAATACAAGGTTGGCAGCCCCGTCGCAAAACGCTGGTTGACTATGCGAAAGAGCTTTTCGAGCGTGAACTCGTTGGCCCGCTCCTGTCCCAGTTCGTCCAGGATCAGCACGGGCACGGTCGAAAAGGCCTCCAGAATCGCGTCAACGTCCCTCCCCTCACCGATCGCGCTGCGCAGCCGATCAAACAATGCCTCCACCTGCACGAAAATGGTAGCCACTCGCCGCTCCGTCAACTGATTCGCCACGGCAAGGAGCAGGTGTGTCTTGCCGACTCCCGCCGGCCCGAACACAAACAGACCCTTTGCTTCCTGGCCTGCCTGATACTCGTGGGCCAGTTTCCAGGCTGCCTCATAGAGTCTTGGACTCCGCCTTCTTTGCACATCCGGAAAATTTGCGAAGGTCATCCGCTTTTCAGCGCCGCCGAGCGACGAGTACGCGCCAAATCTCTGCGCCCTTCTCATTGCCATATAATCGAAAAACGGACGGCAGTGCGACGATTCCACGACAAGTTCGCCGGCGTACACCACCGGACGGTCCACCATTCCACGAGCATCGCCTGTCTTGCCGCACAATTCGTACCCGCGGCAAGCGCCGCAGATCTCTTCCTGCCGCACCAATTCCAGCAAAGTGGGGCCTGCGCGCAACAGTGCCTCATCGGACAGACCGAGTTGCGCCACAGAAGGAAGCAACGCCCGCAACCTGTCAGCCGCGACGCCCGCATCCTCGCGCCTCTTCGCGCCCACCCCGCCAACGCCCGACAACACCCGCGAGACCTTCTCCAGGCTCATGGCATCGCCTCCGCCATGGAGCCGGCCCGCCGTCTCATGACGCGTTCGGACGGCCGCGACACAAACGGTCGCGACTGCTCGACAAACGTCTGACGCCACAGAAGGAATACAACGATCGCCCAGACCTTACGCGCGTTGTCACGCACACCGCCGCGGTGGTCTTCCAGAAGACGCAGCACGTAGTCACGGTCAAACAGATCACCGTTCGTCGAATCTCCGATCAGTTCGCGCGCAAACGCATAGTGCTCGTCGCGCAGCCACCTGCGCGTTGGCACGGGGAACCCCAGCTTCTTGCGCCGCGCGACTTCGGGCGGCAGGATGCCTTTCACCGCTTCGCGCAACACGTACTTGGTCGTCCCGTTTCTCAGACGGTACTGGGCAGGTATGCGCGCAGCATACGAAAACACCTCTTTGTCGAGAAACGGAACGCGAAGTTCGAGACTGTTCGCCATGGTCATCTTGTCCGCCTTGGCCAGGATATCGCCCGCGAGCCACGTGTGGATATCGACGTGCTGCATCTGACTCACCGGGTCCGATCCCCACAGTTGCTCGTAGTACGGGCGCGTCACGTGGGACGATGCAGCGAGTCCACGACCGGCGGCGAACATCGCCTTCTCCTGCTCGTTGTATAGAAAGGCGTTCCCGTAGAAGCGTTCCTGCAGCGTCTTGGATCCCCGTATCAGATAACCCCGTCCCTTAACGCCTTCAGGAAGCAGTTTCGCCATCTCGCCGAGCGAACGGCGCATCGCTGGCGGAACATGGTCGAACCACGACAGGGAGAGCGGCTCGCGGTAGATGGTGTAACCGCCAAAAATCTCATCCGCTCCCTCGCCCGACAGGACCACCGTGACGTACTCACTGGCAAGTTCGGCCACGAAATGCAGGGCGATCGCCGACGGATCGGCGACCGGTTCGTCCTGATGGTAGACAAGCCGCGGCACCGCGTCAATGTATTCGCGCGCACTGACAACCGTGTCACGGTGTATCGTCCCGAGAAGCCTGGCAGTCTCGCGGGCGTAGGCAATCTCGCTCATGCCTCCCGCACCCTCGAATCCGACCGTGAAGGTCTGCACGTCCTCAAGTTCGCGCAGCAGCGCAACGATCGCGCTTGAGTCAACCCCCGAGGACAAAAACGCCCCGCGGGGGACATCGCTGTTCATGTGCGCACGGACAGAATCGCGCAAGACGGAAAGCGTACCCTCGATGTACTCCTCGATCGGCCGTTCCTCCGGATGAAACTCAAGTCGCGTGTAACGGCGCACCACACTGCGCCCGCTCTCCACCACCAGCACGTGCGCCGGGGGGAGCTTTGCCACCGAGCCGAACATCGTGCGCGGATCCGGGACGTATTGAAACGTAAGGTAATCCCAGAAAGCCTGCCTGTCGACTTCCCGTTGCACACCGGGCGCCGCCAAGACACTCTTGATCTCTGAGCCAAACGCGATCCATTCGCGCGTCATCGCGTAGTACAGTGGCTTGATGCCAAACGGGTCGCGCGCGAGAATCAGTTTTTGGCGCGCGGCATCCCAGAGTGCTATGCCGAACATGCCGCGCAGACGGCCAACGAAGCCTTCGCCAAGCTCCTCATACAGGTGGACAATGACTTCGGTATCCGTCATCGTGCGGAATCGATGACCCCGCCTTTCCAAGTCACCCCGAAGTTCTTTGTAGTTATATATCTCGCCGTTAAATACGACCCAGACGGTCTCATCCTCATTGGACAGAGGCTGATGTCCGCCTTCGACGTCGATGATCGACAGGCGGCGAAACCCTAGACCCGCGCCACCGTCGACAAAAAACCCCTCGTCATCCGGACCCCGGTGAACGAGGGTGTCGGCCATTGCCTTGAGTGCCGCCTCATCCACCGGTTGGTCCCGACGCGCAAGCAACCCGACTATTCCGCACAAGTTACCCAATTCCTTCCGTCCAGAAATGATCGTTAGGGGAACTGTGATAAAGTCCGGAGCGAAATCCAAAACGGACATCTATAGCGTTTGAGGCTTTAGTCAAACGCTATAGATGGACGGACCTGCGACGGACCGATCGAATTTCACAGTCCCCCCAGCCTTGCCCGCCAGAATCAGGCCAGTCAGAATGCCCCTGCGACGGACCGGTCGAATCTCACAGTTCCCCTAATGCTCCTGCCGCCACTTGCGCCAAGCTTCGGCGATCAAGGCAACATTCCCCGCTCCGTCCGCGCCGTCGACTTGTACAGTCGCAAAATCGTAGACGCCGCGCCTTGCTTCGTACATGTCCCGCAGAGTCTTCTCGCGGTCGTCAGACCCGAGCAGGGGTCGATCCTGCATGCCTGACATACGCTCAACGATCACGTCCAGCGGCGCATAAACATGCACCACCAGGCAATTTTCGCTCAGCCACCTTCTTGTGTCGGGATTCACCACCGCGCCGCCGCCCGTAACCAGAACGCCCGCCGGCCGTCCTGCGCACAAGCGGATGGTCTGCGCTTCGAGGCGGCGGAAATAGGCCTCGCCATGAACAGCGAATATGTCGCCAATCCTCATTTGCTGCTCTTCTTCAATCATCGCATCCACATCATAACACGGAATTCCCAACTCACTCTGGAGGCGCGCCCCCAGCGTCGACTTCCCGGCGCCCGTAAACCCGATCAGCGCAATCATTAAGAGCAAGAGACCTCCGGCACGAAGACAACATCAGGCGTGACAGGCCTGTGCGCCCTGCGGCGCTGCCCCTATCGTAACACAAGCGGCTGGATCGCGCGCGCCCTCACGGGGATTCCGTCCAGCTTGTCAGTTCGTCGTGCGTGACGTCGAGCGTCGCACCGATCTGCGCCTTCCCGCCGTATACGGTTGATCCGACAGCCTGCAACGCGACCGTGCCTGAGGGTGAGCCCGTCGGTCCGGACAGGGCCGCCACCGTCACGGCCAGTGAGCCCACATCGCGGTATACGTAGCGAAACACGCCCACCTTCCCCGCCAACGCGTTGGAGATTCCCCATTCGATGCCCGAGTGCGCCAATTCATACGCCCGCACGCCGTCCTCTTCACGCGTCACACGGGTGGCCGCGCGGTCCGCCGTATAGGTCGCCGCGGCGGCCAGCACCGCGGCGACCCCCAGCAGCATGAGGGCGAACGGCAGGGCGAAGCCCTGGTCACCCGCCTCGTCCGAGCGAAAACGGAAAAATGAACTGCGCGTCATCCGTCACACCCCCCCGGACCTCCTGGAGATCCACCCGAACGCCTCCAAACGGCAGAATGGCGAACGACCACCCTGCGACATGCGACGCGACAATGGCGTCGCCGGCGCCTCCGGATTGTCTATAGGCGGTATCCGTCGCCCGCGAGAGCGAATACCCCACCGCCACGCCGTCAGATCGCTTGATCGAAAGGAGGGTCCCCGTGTACGCCAACGAGTCCGCTAGGCGCACATCGTGCCCCAGCACGTGGTCGACTACCCAAAGGTCCCCCACGGCAGACGAGGTGTCCTCCGTGCGTCGCACGGCCTGGTCCATGTTGACGAGGGCCGACGTTCCCGCGACCAGAGCGATCGCGGAGACCGTCATCGCGGTCAACACCTCCAGCAAGGAAAACCCCTGACTCGCTGTCGCCCAGACCCCATGTCCGGCCCGGCACCTCATGCCCTCACACTCCCGCCCACTGCCTGCCATGCCCAGATACTCACACGCCGTTGCAAGGCAGGACTGCCATAGCAGACTGTCACGGACACCGCATCCACGCCCTTCCCACCGGGACGCACCGTCTCTTGCACGTCATAATGGTCTCCGGAGATCGTGATCTCGCCGGACAGGGACAGACTCCCGCCCTGCGACAGCGCCCTACACACCTGATCGAGATCGCCCTGGCAAAGGTGCAGGGCCTGCTGGCGTTCGGCCGTCACGTGAATGCCCGCCAACGCGCCGACTTGGAACGTGACCGCCACAATCATCGCAATGCTCATCACCCAGACAGCCACACACGCCTCAGCCAGATTCACGCCCTCACCCCACTACCATGTGACGGTACTGCCGCAAGACGCCAAACCCGAGCGACACGATGATGTCGCGGACATCCCCCTCCGGATCCACCAGGCCGATCTGCCCGCTTTCGCTCACGGTGCTCGTGCTGTAGTAACGCAAAGACGGCTCAGGCAGGTGCAGATAGCCGTCGAAGTAGCGCGTCGGCGCGGCGAACGTCTTCATGGGGCCGTACCGGCCGCCGTCAAGGTACGTCTGATACGTGTCCCCGAACGGCGCGAAGCGAACTTCTTCATACTCTCCCAGATCCACGGCGGTTGCCTGGGCCGTCGCCAGGTCGCTCGCCAGGCAGGCGGCCGTCAAATCCAGTCGCGTCCGATCAGAAATCGCGCGGAAATCAGGCATCGCGACCGCGGCCATGACTACCGCGATGAACAATGCGACGAGCGTCTCCACAAGTGAAAACCCATGTTCCTCTCGCATCTGCTGGCTGGTCTCCCCGGAGAACTGTGATAAAATCCGCCGAGCTTGTCACGTGTCGCCCAGTTCGCCGTGCACCGTGCAGGACACGGTGACCGAAAGTCCGTCCGGAGAAACCGTGATGATGTACTGCCCGCCGCTCGGACACACTGGCGTCGACTGCAACAACCCCGCCGCCTTGAGGTCCGCCAGATCACCCGCCGCCGTCGTCTCTTGTGGAAACTGGTGGTGTGACATGTAATATTCCGCCAGTGCGGCGCGGATCATCCGCTCATTCCCTTCGCAGCCGGTGGCGGCTGCCTTGACGCCGGCCGCCTGCAGATTGGGAATGGCGACCGCCATGATCACGGCGGCGATAAACAGCGCCACGACCATCTCGACCAGGGTAAATCCGTGATCTTGCCTGGAGCCTTGCCTGGAGCCGATCTTCTTCCTGCACCACGCGGTCATAGGGAGACCTCGCCCTCCGAGGGATTGAAGTCGCACAAGCATTTTCACGCCATCTGCCTGATCAGTTCCAGCATGGGGTAAAAGAACAGCATTGTGGCGCCGCCGACCATTCCCCCGAGGAGAAGGGTCGCGGCTGGCTCGACACCTGCGAGCACACGGTCGACAGCCCTCTCCACCACTCCGTCAAGGTGCCGATATATGCGGTCGGCGCCGAGCGCGAGGTCTCCGGTGTGCTCCGCCACGTGGAGCAGGTCGAGCACCGCTTCGGGCATCTCTGGTCGCTGGCGCAACGCGGCCGACAGCGTGAGCCCCTGTTCCACCTGTCCAATCACTTCAGCCCAAAGATCTCCCAATCCCAGTTCGTCCGCCCGTTCCAGGGCGCGCAGCGCCGACAACAGGTCCATGCCCGCACCGAGCGTCAGCGCCAGCATCTCCCACGCTGGCCGGGCGATGTAGTACTGCATCCGCGTCCGCACGATCCGCCTGTTAAGCAGGAATCGGACGGCGAAGCGCCGCGTCGACCTGCCGGCGTACCTCATTCCGAGCCGGATTCCGGCCGCACTTACCAATGCGACAACGGGAGCGACCTCCGACACCCGCACGCCGGCTCTTGTCCACCACCAGGCCGACGCGCTCACCGCAACCCCAAGCGCCCGGTACATGGAGCGAAAATCAGGCAGCACCACAAGATCAAGGATGTAGACGACAACTGTCGACAGCACCGCCAGCAGCAGTGGATAGGCCAGTGTCCTGTGAAGGCGTTCCGTCCGGAGCCGGCGCTTTGTCAGATAGTCGCGGGCGCCCTGCATCGCCCGCCGCAAATCGCCGGTCAGTTCACCCACCCGCAGGACGCCGAGAACGATGTCGGGGCAGTCAATCTGTGCAAAGGAGTCGCTGACAGGCGCTCCGCGACTCAACGCCCCGTGCAGAATCCTTGCCAGACCGGCCGCCCTTCCTCCGCGCGCCGAGAGAATCTGCAGTGCGCCGTCAAGATCGACGCCGGATTCGACCAGTTCCGCGAGATCGCCCAAGAGTGACTCGAGCGCCCTGGCGCTTGCCCGCTGCCGCACGAATGCATGACACCTCCCGCAACGCGGCCCGCGACTGGCGTACGACAGTCGTGTCCACCGTGGAATCGGGCGCGTCGCCCGTGAACACGGCGACGTCGAACACGGCCCTCCGGCCGAGCAGCCCGACGCCCCCGCACTGCAGGCAACCCGTGCCGCGGCAGTCCGGACATCCGATCTCCGCAAGCTCTTGCCAGATCGCAAACCGCATCGCCTCGTGAACAAAGCGGGCGTCGACGCCCAGTTCGAGGAACCTTGCGGCGGCCTGCTCGACGCGGTTCGCATGCATGGTGGTCAGCACAAGATGCCCCGTAAGCCCCGCCCGGACAGCGATCTCCGCCGTCTCGCGGTCGCGGATCTCCCCGACCATCAGGACATCCGGATCCTGCCGCAGCGCCGCTCGCAACGCCACGGCGAAGGTGAGCCCGGCGCGGTCGTCCACCTCGATCTGCTGGTACGCCGCCACCTTTCTCTCCACGGGATCCTCGATCGTCACCACGGTCGCTCCAGCCACGCTGCGCTCCCGCAGGATCGCGTGCAGCGTCGTGCTCTTGCCGGCGCCGACGCGCCCAAGAACCACCCCCATGCCGCCGCGCCGCAACGCTTCGCGGAGATTCGCGAGTTGGGTGTACGACAGACCGCTGTCCTCCAAACGGTCCCAACGTCCCTCTGCTGGAATAACCCGGATGGCCAGGCGTTCACCCTGTACAGTGGGAATGGTCGCGACGCGCAGGTCCGCCGCCCCGCCGTACGCGGAGGATGACAGGCGCAGTTGCCCGTCCTGCGGACGCCGTTGGTCCCCGAGTTGCATCTTTGCCTGCACCTTGATCCTCTGGGCTACCGCTTTGGGCACGCGACCCGCCCAACCCGTCACGGTCGACACGTCGACGACGCGCCCGTGAATCCGATAGAAGACGCGCAACTCATCTTCCGCCGGATTCAGGTGAATGTCCGACGCGCCGACCTGCAATGCGCCAAACAGGATGGCGTCCGCCAGTTCCGCCGCGCCAGGCGCGAAGGACGGTGCGAAGTTGACGCCCATGACTCCACTCCTTTCCGCCGCGTTCCCTTCGGCGCCCCTTTGCGCCATGGTCGCGGTCTTCACAAGACACTGTTCCGGGTCGGGGGTCCGATCCCTGTTTGCGATGCGATGGATTTCGATCGATCTTGTGAAAACGGCGTCCGCACATTCGGAGCGGGAGTCAGGAGTCGTTCTCAAGAAGAAACGGACCATGCGCAACACCAGGACCACGCGCGACGCGCGTGGTCCTGGTGTTGCGACAGGCGACGCGCACCGCGCGCACGCCGGGGAAGTGTGAAATGCGATCGCCCGTCGCGGGTGTGCGCGTGTACAGCGTTTGACTCAAACCGCAAACGCTGTGTGCGTCCGTGAGGGATTCCGCTCCGGACACTCTCGCAGTTCGTCTGGGCGCCCCTACACAACTTCGAGGGAGACCCGGGAATAGGACCTGGTTGTCCGGTCATTGTGGTATTCAAACACGCCAAAGACCGCCTCGCCCTGCGCAAACGAGACGATCACGTGCCAGCACGACCTGTAGCCGAAAGCCTCCAGCAGATCCGTTGCCGACGGCGCGCCCTCTCCGCTCGGATGGCTGTGCACCGTCGCAACAATGTCTTGCGCCGTGCGCGCCGCGCGATACACGGCCGCGACGCATTCCCCGGCCGCCGCCTGATAGCGGTCGCACGCGTGCGCCACGCTGGGCAGCGCCGCGAATTCAAGCGCCGCCCGGTCTCTCCCAACCGTGCGTCCGAGCAGGATACCCCCGCTCTCCATCGGCAATTGGCCGGTGACATGCCTGCCAATCTCCGCGAGAACGCCGCGCGGCACCAGCAGGCAACCGCTCACGGTCCGGACAGCGCTGCCAACGCCTTCTCACTCCAGGCGACAACCTCGTCGTCGACGCCCATCTCGCGCATCTGCGCGCACGTGAACCAGCCGCAATCCCTCGCCTCGGCGTTGTGCACGAGTTCCACCGATCCGAGCGGCCGTGCAAAATACAACAGATCGATATGCTGATGCCCCGGGCCGATGTCCTCCAATTGCACGCCCGCGGGCCGCGCAAGAGCGTGCGCAAAGCCCTGCGGTTCGCGTTGAGCCACAACTTCGATGTCAATACCCAGTTCTTCCTTCGTCTCGCGCACCGCGGCGGCTTCCGGGAGTTCCGGGTGCTCAATGTGCCCGCCGGGCGGCAGCCAGCGCCCGAGCTTGGCGTGCAGCAGGAGAGCAATCCGCCCTTCGTGAACGACGATCGCCGTCGCCACAAAATCGCGCGTCACACCTTCATTGCCCTTGTACATCCAGCCTCTCCCCGTTCGTCAGTCCACGAAGTCGAATTCCATGTCGCCCACGCGGATCTGGTCTCCGTCCCGCGCGCCTTCCCGGCGCAGGGCGTCGTCGATTCCGCCGCGGCGAAGGATGGTCTGAAAACGTTTGACCGCATCGTCCTGATCGAAGTTCGTCATACGAACGAGCTTGTCCAGTTCGGCGCTCTGCACCACGAACACCGGTCCGTCGCGCTCCACGGAGAATTCCACCGTCCGCGGTCGCGCCCGGTAGACGACCGCATCCGGATGGCCGGCGTCCGTTCCCGCAACGTCCCCGCGCGCATCCTGCTCCCGCAACAGTTGCGCAACCCGGCCCATCAAGCCGTTCACACCGTCGCCCGACACCGCCGATATCGGTATGACTTCGACGCCCGGCCAGCGGCGGCGAAACGCCTCCAGGCGTTCCGCCGCCCCAGGTATGTCCATCTTGTTGGCGGCCACGACCTGCGCGCGCCGCGCCAGCCCTTCCTGATAGGACTCGAGTTCCGCCTGAATCAGCGCGTAGTCCGCCGCCGGATCCCTGTCTTCCGTCGACGCCATGTCGACCACGTGAATCAGCACCCGCGTCCGCGAAACATGCCGCAGGAACTCGTGACCCAGCCCGAGACCCTCGTGCGCGCCCTCCACAAGCCCCGGCAGATCGGCCAGTACGAACGACGACTCCTCACCCACGCCCACGACGCCGAGATTCGGCGTGAGCGTCGTGAAATGGTAAGCCGCGATCTTCGGCTTTGCCCCGCTCACCACCGAAAGCAGCGTCGATTTGCCGACACTGGGCAGACCCACCAGACCGACGTCGGCAATCAGTTGCAATTCCAGGCGGACCGTCCTTTGCTCGCCGGGCTCCCCCCGCTCCGCCATGTCAGGGGCCTTGTTGCGCGCGGTCGCAAAGTGGGCGTTGCCTCTTCCGCCGCGACCGCCGCGAGCAATCAGGACGCCTTGGTCCGTCCCGGTAAGATCCGCCAGCAGGTCGCCCGACCCCGCGTCGCGCACCACGGTTCCCGGAGGCACCCGTACGATGAGGTCGGCGGCGTTTGCGCCATGCTGGTTCTTGTGACGGCCGTTCGCTCCCGCTTCCGCGCGAATGAGACGCTTGTAGCGAAAATCGAGCAACGTCCGGAGTCCCTGATCTACCCTGAAGTACACGTTGCCCCCATGACCGCCGTCGCCGCCGGCCGGCCCTCCAAGCGGGACGTACTTCTCACGGCGGTACGCGACCATCCCGTTCCCGCCGTCACCGGCCCTGATCTCCACAACCGCCGTATCGACAAACACCTCTCAACCCTCTTTCACAAGTAAAACCCAGTCGCGCAAGGCAACTGGGTTTTGCGTCTGGAACTTCCGACCAACCGGCCCACCGCCCTGCCGAACACTCCGCCCAGGCCGAAAACGGGCTCCCGCTCAAGCCTGTTGGACAACTTCCTCCGGCAACGCCACAGGGTACACGCTGACCCGCTTGCGGTCCTTGCCAAGGCGTTCGAACTTCACCCTGCCGTCGATCGTTGCAAAGAGCGTGTCGTCCCGTCCCCGGCCAACGTTCACGCCGGGATGGATCCGCGTGCCGCGCTGGCGAACCAGAATGCTGCCCCCGGTCACGACCTGTCCGTCGCTGCGCTTCACGCCAAGGCGCTGCGCATGGCTGTCGCGGCCGTTACGCGTCGACGACACACCTTTTTTATGGGCAAACAACTGCAAGTCAAAACGCAGCATGCCGATCCCTCCGCCAATTCCTATTATTTTACGCATGCAATCCATCATTCACAGTCGCGCACGGCCGCCGCCGTCCGTCACCCTGACAAAGTCGTCGTGCTCCGCCGCCAGGCGCGTGAGTCCGTCGACAAGGCTTCGCGCCAGGAGTTGCACGCCACCGTCGCCGTCCACCTCGACCGCAACGTCCCCCGGAGCGACGCGGGCCTCAAGCGATACGCCGCACACCGCCTCGGCGCTGTTGATGAAGTTGATCACGAGAGCGGATACGGCTGCACACACCAAATCCCGACCATATTCACCCGCTCCGGCATGCCCCGTCACGTGGATCCGGGCAATCTCCCGCGCGCCTTCGCGGACTCGCCCATAGGCGACTCCCACCGTTATCATGCCTGCTCAGCCGTTGATCGCCGTGACTTTAACTTTTGTATACGCCTGCCGATGACCCTGTTTCCGCCGATAGTTCTTTTTGGACTTGTACTTGTAGACGATGATCTTCTTGCCGCGCCCGTGCTCCACGATCGACCCGGTCACCGTCGCTCCCGAAACGTGCGGAGTGCCGAGCACCACATCTCCGTCGCGCTCGACGAGAAACACCTTGTCAAACGTCACACTCTCACCCGGCGCCGCATCCAGTTTCTCAACGTACAGCGTGGCGCCCTCCGCCACCTTGAACTGCTTGCCGCCTGTTTCAATAATCGCGTACACCGATGTGAACCCCCACATGTAGACTCGCTGCTGCCAGGCACAGGATTTCCCTGTTTGAAGAGCCCGCACCAAGCGGTTGGCGCCCATAAGACGGCACTCGTAACATCGTAACACATACCCCATTTCAAAGCAACTCGGAGATCGGCGCCGTCCACATTCCGTCGTCAAAGATGGCCTTGAGCAGCGTGGACTCCTCCACCAACTCCATATCCCCGCCACCGCCGCCCTCGCCGCGCGACACGTAGACGAGGTGGTACGCTCCTGGCGCGAACTCTGCGGCGACGGCGCCGACACTGGTGGCGCCGGGTGCCGTGAGGAGACGCACGGGCAGCGGTTGCGCCACCCGCTCGCGTCGCTTGGCGTCCAGAAAGCGCAGGGTGTCGTACCGCGAGTGCCGGCGCAGACTGTACGCCGCCACCAGCAGGAACACCCCGAGCGCCAGCAGCCCCGCGTCCGGGTAGCCCAGCCAAAGGGCGCTCGCGCCCATGAAGACGAGCATTCCCGCGAGGTAAAATGACATGGTCAGCACCAGCCTTGTCGCACGCTCGTAGCCTCTGGTCAGGGACAGTCCGGCGCGCGCAATCCTGCCGCCGTCAAGCGGCAGTCCGGGCAGCAGATTGAAAAACAGCACCGTCAGGTTGATCGAGACGAACCCGTGCGTCCATGCCGACCATTCCGGGAAGAGCAAACGCCAGGCAACCGACGTGAGCGCGAGCAACAGGTTGACGAGCGGCCCGCACAGTGCGATCAGCGTCTCGTGGCGCGGGTTCCATCCCATGTTGCCCGAAGCCAGTTTCGCCACTCCGCCAAACGGCAGCAGCTCGATGTACTCCGTACTGTAACCCAGAGAGCGCGCAGCAAGCACATGGCCGAGTTCGTGGAGAACCACGACGAAAAACAACACGGCGACCGTTCCGAGAAAGCGACCGTAAATCGCCAGTCCGACAACGGCTAGAAACAATGGGTGGATCCGCAGCCGCGGCGGGCGCACGTCACTTGGCCGCATCAAGCAATTGGCGGGGATTGCGGTACGACCCGGCCTTGATGTACCCGAACGTCAGGCGACCGTCAGAGTGCGGCAGATAGCCGATCGTCTGCCCAGCCACGACGTACTCGTGCTGGTGAACCGTGAGACGCGAAAGATGAGCGTAGAGCGTCTGGCCAAAACTGCCGTGGTCAATCGTGACATAGTAGCCGTTCGCCTGACTCTCCCCCACATTGTCCACCAGACCGTCTGCGGCCGCCACGACCGGCGATCCCGGACGGCCGGCGATCACCACTTCCGGCGAGACCACGGAAAAGGAGCGGACGATCGCCCCTTTTAGCGGCGTGACAAAATCGAGCGGCGCCACGGTTGCCGGTACGGCCGGCGACCCGGATGACGGCAGGCTCCCGAACACCCGCGCAACCGCCGCGGGAAGGTCAATGCTCGTGTAGTCGACCTTGAACATGGCGCGCACGTCGCGCTGCGCCTGCAGGGCCAGCGGACGGGTGCTGTGAAACACCAGCAACGCGGCCGCGAGCAGCGTGACCGCACCCATGAGTTGCAAAGTAAGCGTCGGCGACCGCGTCTGCGGGCCTCCCGCCGCCCCCGGAAACCCACGCTCCCCGCCGGCGCGGCGCCTGGTTGCGCGCCCATGGCGGGGCGCCGCGGCATCCTTCACTTCATCGGAGGAAGGATCGCCGAGCCACCACTCGTTCACTTTCCGATCCCTGTAGTACCGCGCCAACTCCGACGCCTCGGCGGGCAGACGCTCCGCGGGTTCAGCAGCCGTCCCAGCCGGGGCCGGGCGGTCGGACGCTCCGTCCTGTTCTTCGCCGGACGTCATCGAAAGGCCCATCCACGAGCGCGGCGACCCGTACAGATCGTCATCCGGCGAAATCGAATACTCGGGACGAACTGTCGTCACGTCGCCCTGTCGGCCCTTGCGCGCGCGCTTCATCGGCCAGCACCCTCTTCGCTCACAGTATCGCAGATTGGACAACTTCCCATTCCACTCTATGTGAGCGAACCGGCTTATATGCCGCGACGCCGCCCTTCCCGGCGGACGCTAGCCCAACCCAATCCGTTTCCACATTTTCCGGAAGAAGCCCGCTTCCTCGTCCAGGTTCATGAGGGGCACCGGTTCTCCAAGTATGCGGCGGGCAATGTTGCGGTACGCGATCGAAGCGCGTGAATCCGGGCGAAGCACGGTAGGCTCGCCTTGGTTGGCGGCCTTGATCACGTGCTCGTCGTCCGGGACGATTCCGAGCAGATCGAGCGACAGAATGCCCACAATATCATCAATGTCAAGCATATCCCCGCTTCTCACCATGCTTGGCCGAATGCGGTTGATCACCAGCTTGGGGGAGGGAATCTGCTCCTTTTCCAACAGACCGATCACCCTGTCCGCGTCGCGCACCGCAGCCTGCTCCGGCGTCGTGACGACAATGGCCTGGTCGGCCGCCGACACCGCCACCCGAAATCCATGCTCGATGCCGGCGGGACAGTCGATCAGCACGAAGTCAAACTGCGGCTTGAGCAGACGCACGATCTTGTGCATCGCATCCACGCTGAGCGCCAATTTATCCTTCGTCTGAGCTGCAGGAAGCAAGAACAGGTGGTCAAACCGCTTGTCCTTGATCATGGCCTGCTCCAGGCGCGCCTGACCGGTCGCCACATCGACAATGTCAAACAGAATCCGGTTTTCCAGCCCCATCACTACATCGAGATTGCGCAGGCCGATATCCGTATCGACCATGCACACCTTTTTCCCCATCAACGCCAGGGCCGTGCCGATATTGGCCGAGGAGGTCGTCTTGCCGACCCCGCCCTTGCCTGACGTTACCACGATGGCCTCTCCCATCAGCGTTCCTCCCGCCAACCCCCAAAATATCGATCCATCACCGTTCCCCAGGGGAGTGGCGCGCGCGTCTCGCGGCGGAACGCGCCCGGTGTTGTCCGAGCATGGCCATGCGCTCGACCGCCATGTCGGCGCCTTCGAGGTAAGCGAATTCCATCTCCGCGCCGCGCGAGGGCCGCTCCGGCGCGCGCCTGGTCACATCGCCGATGCTCACTTGGAGCGGTTCGAAGTAGACGGCCGCGACAACCGCCGCCGCATCGCCCGCCGCCCCGGCCTGCGCAAATCCGCGCAGATGCCCCATGACCACAACGTCACCCGCGGCAATCACGCGCCCACCGGCGTTCACGTCTCCCACCACCACGACATCCCCGTCGTGTTCGATCACCTGGCCCGAACGTACCGTTCCTTTGTAAATATATGGTTGTTTGACCGACTCCTCCAGCGCCGCGGGAGGCCCGGCGAAACCCTTGACCACCAGGTTGCCCTTCCCGGTGAGAATCCCGCGCAGCAGATCGCATTCGTCGTCCGTGAGACGCCGCGCGCCAGGGTCGACGTACGCCGTGACCCCGGCCGTTTCCCCGACGCCCTCCCGTTCACTGCCCTGGAGCAGGCGCTCCAATTCATCGATCAATTCCGCAATCGTGGCGTCCTCCGCAAGCACGAACAACAACCCGTTGCGAATCCCGCGGATCGTCACCAACTGGCCCGGCGCGGAACGCTCCCGCGCCAACCTCGCTACCTTACCCATCGCTTGCCTCCCGCCGCGCCTCGGTCCGCGACATTGGTTCCTACTTGAGTATTCCACGCCGCTCTGGAATTTTCCTGCTTCGTTGCGGCAAAGAATCGATCGAACATCGCCCGGGCGATTGGGCCGGTAGACTCCGCGCCGTGGCCGCCGCCCGGGATCACCACGGCAATGGCGATGCGCGGCCGGTCATACGGGGCAAAACCGACGAACACGGAGTTGTCGAATCCAGCCACGCCGGTCTCCGCCGTGCCGGTCTTGCCAGCGACGGTGTACGGGATGGGTGCGCCGGAATGGAACGTGCGATACGCGGTGCCATCGGGTCGATTGCAGGCCAGGTACATGCCCTCCCGAACAATCTGCATGGCCCTTGCGGTCACGCCGAGTTGCGCTGGAGTGGGCGCCGTGGGCGCCGTGGGCGATCGCAGCGACGCCGCATGGCCCCGCTTCGCTGCGCCGACCACCCTGTCCACAACATGCGGCCGGACCAAACGGCCGCCATTTGCAAGCGCCGCCGTGTACACCGCAAGTTCCAGCGGCGTGAACACCTCGTTTTGGCCGATGGCGGTGTAGGGCAGATCCGTCAATAGTCGCGAGCCGTCATTGACAAAGCCGACCTCTGCGTCAGGCAGGTCGATTCCGCTGTCCACGCCGAGACCGAACGCGCGCTGCATCGCTTCAAGAGAGCGCAGCGCCAGCCGTCTGTCGCTCATCAGCCACGCCGATACGGACAGGCCCGGGCGCGGCGGCCAGTGCCCATACGCCATGCTCGCCTTGTAGAAGAACACGTCGCACGACTCCGCGAGCGCGGACCGGACGTCCACCCGATCGTGGCGCGCCCAGCAGTGGATCACCGTCCCGCCGGACTCCGGCAGTTTCAGCCCTCCGCGGCAGTCCGCGCGCGTCGATTCGCGGATCGCTCCCTGCGCGAGCGCGAACAGCGCCGTCAACGGTTTGACCGCGGAACCGGGAGCGACGGGCGCTTGCGTGACCCAATTGCGCTCGGCCGGAGCAAATTGGTTGTGGTATACGTCATACGACAGCCCCTTCACAAACCACTCAGGCCGATAGGACGGGAAGCTGGCCATCGCGAGAACCGCTCCTGTCCGCGGATCCAGCGCCACCGCCATCGCGTGCGCCACCTTTCGCCCGCGCTGGCGCAGTACGCGCACCTGCCGCTCCAGCATGCGCTGTACGTCCCGCTGGTAGGCCGCGTCCAGCGTCAACACGAGGGAGTCTCCCCGCCTGGGCGGGATAACGTCCGCCGACTGGCGAACGGGCATGCCCGCACTGTCCACCTGGACGGCGATACGCCCGGGAACGCCACGCAGGACCGCCTCATACGAACGTTCCACCCCGCCCCAGCCGATCTTCGCGTCGGGCGGAAACCCCAGGCGACGGACATACTCGCCCTGCTGTGCAACCGGAATAGAATTAACATAACCGATCACGTGCGACGCCACGTCGCCCAGGGGGTAAACGCGCAACGGATCGGGAATGACCTCTACGCCCGGCAGGTCTTCCTGGCGCTCACGCACCATCGAGACTGCCTCGGGGGAAACATGACTCGCCAGCACGATCTGGATCGATCCCGCGGCCGCGGAAAACTTGCGCTGCAGCGCGGCTCCCGGCACACGCAGGCAGCGGGCGAGAAGGCGGACATCGGGAACGGACGGCATGGCCTGACCGTTTCGGATGTAACCCAGACTGTAACTGGGCACGTCGTATGCGAGCGGCCGAAGGCGGGCGTCAAGAATTGAACCCCGCGCCGCGGGCGTCGCAAAGACGTCGGCGCGGTTACGCGCGGCCGACCGGCTGAAGTCACCGCCCTGCGCCACCTGGAGGACAGCGAGTCTGCCAATCAGCAGCAGCGCCGACGCCGCGACAATCCGTTCCAGCAGTGACAATCGACTCCGGCGCCGCCGGATGGCGCCGCGCTGCTTCTCTGGTTCCATAGGAGCCCCAACTTCACGACGAGGATGGCCAGTCGCACCGCTGACGCTCCTAACCTTGCCAAATGCCCCGCGATCCATGCGGCTGGACAGGCCTGCGACGGACCGATCGAATTACGCCGTTTCCCCTAAGAGTGTTCGTCACCGTTGAACGTCGCGCGCTGCCGGATTTTGAAGGCGCGGCGATACGGCGAGTACAGCAGGATCATGCACAGCATCGTGACAAGCGAGGTCCGCGATGAGTAGAGGAGCATCGTGTGCACCGACCAGCCCACGGATCCGAACAGTCTGCTCGCGCCAAACGTGATCCAGTTGAACAACTCCTCGCCGAGCCCCGCAAGGAGCATCGCGAGCAGCAGACTCTCCCGCATCACGAGGCCGCGCACGTAGGCGACAAGGTATCCTGTCAGCGCATACGCGAAGGCCGTCTCGCCTAGGAAGCTGGAGTAGCTCGCATCCTCGATGAATCCGATGATAAAACCGAATGACAGCGCGATGGTCGAACCGCGCAGCAATCCCGTCATCACCACGCCGATCAAAACGATGTTCGGCGCGTACAGGCGGACCTGCGGCAGACTGAGCACGGTCGCCTGAACCGCCAGACTGGCAAACAGCACAACGAACATCAACGCGGATTTCACGGCAGCACCTGCCCTGCGCGCGGCGCCAGCACAAACACGTACGTGATGTCGTTCATGCTGGCGGCGGGCGAAAGAATCGCCGAACGCGTGATGCCGGAGCCATTGGCCGTGAAGGCGCGGATGCGGCCGATCAGGATCCCTTTGGGGTAAATGTTGCTGAGTCCGGACGTGACGACGAGATCGCCGACTTTCGCGTTGGCCGACAGTTGCGAGATGAACTGCATCATCAACATTCCAGGATTCGACGTGGATCCCGTCACGATGCCAAACGGCGGTTGGCCTGGCGTCACGATCGTGGCCGACACGCCGTCCGCCGTCTGCGTGGAGGTCATCAGCACAGCCGTCGAGTTGTATCGCGCAACGGCCACGATCCTGCCGACCAACGCTCCGTCCTGGCTCAGAAGAGGCATGTTGGGGCGCACACCTTGCGCGCTCCCGGCCGACACGGTGATCTCCGCATTCCAGGTCAGCGGGCTGCGCCCCGTCACCTGCGCGGCAATCAGGCTGAACTGGGGGCTGTGGGACTGAAAGTGAAGCATCCGCTTCAGGTTCCCGATCTGCTGTTTCTGCTCGGTCAACTGCATCCGCAGTGTGGCGTTCTCGTTCGCCAACAGCTTGAGCGACGCGGTCTCCGCATAGAGCGTGTTCAGGTCGCGCAACCGCTGGAAAAACGTCAGAACATCATACGTGGGGCGATACAGCGCGCCGCTCGCAGAAGAGAATACATCGACGACGAATTTCTCCGGCAGGGAAAGACGAGCGCCCCGCGACCGGAGAGACACGCCAGCCAGGATCACAAGCAGGATGATCGCACCCAAAAAGGCAAACAGTCTTGCACCCGAAAAGAACTTTCCCACAACAGCCTCTCCCAATCCTTGGAATCCAGACAGTCACGCACGAACCAAGGAACATGTGCTCAGGTCCTGGATACAGGCGCCATGATTCAACGTCGGCCGCCGTGCGCGCCTGCCCTGATTTGAATGGTCACAGTTCCCTAGCGGCCGCGGTAGCGCCTGCCCGCTTCGTTCCGGCGATCGCGCAAAACGGCAATATTGTCCAGGGCGCGTCCCGTGCCAATGACGACGCAGTCCAAAGGATTCTCCGCCACCATCACCGGCATGCCCGTTTCGCGCGACAGGTGCCGGTCCAGGTGGCGCAGGAGCGCGCCTCCGCCCGTGAGCACGATCCCCCTGTCCATGATGTCCGCGGCGAGTTCCGGCGGAGACTTTTCAAGCGTCACCTTCACCGCCTCAAGAATCACCGACACCGTGTCCGAGAGCGCCTCGGCCATCTCGCGGGCCGTGATCGCGACAGTCTTCGGCAACCCTGTCACCAGGTCGCGCCCGCGGATGTCCGTCTCTTCATTCTCCTCCTCGACAAGCGCCGACCCGATGGAGATCTTCAACTCCTCGGCGGTGCGCTCCCCAATCATCAAATTGTACTTGCGCTTGATGTGGTTCATGATCGCTTCATCCATCTCGTCGCCCGCAACGCGAATCGACCGACTGGCGACGATGCCCCCGAGCGAAATGATGGCCACTTCAGTCGTGCCCCCGCCGATGTCGACAACCATGCTGCCCGTCGGCTCTCCGACCGGCAGCCCCGCGCCGATCGCCGCCGCCATAGGTTCTTCGATCGTTTGGGCCTCGCGCGCTCCCGCCTGGATGGTCGCATCGAGCACCGCGCGATTTTCGACCGCCGTGATCCCTGACGGGACCGCCACGATGACACGCGGCTTGCCTGCAAAGATAGACTTTTTCTTCAGCGCCTGCCGGATGAAATGCCGGATCATCGCCGTTGTCGTTTCATAGTCCGCGATGACCCCGTCTTTCATCGGCCGCACGGCGACAATATTGCCCGGCGTCCTGCCGATCATCCGCTTGGCCTCGTCGCCCACCGCGCGAATCGTGCCCGTGTCCGTCCTCATCGCGACCACCGAGGGCTCACGCACGACGATGCCGCGCCCCTTCATGTACACGAGCGTGTTCGCAGTACCCAAATCTATCCCCATATCCCTCAAATTACCGAACATCCAACACTCGACTCCCCTCTGATTCACACGTCGCTTGTCGCCAAGGCCATTAACCCGCGTTCTCGCAAGCTTATATACCGCTTGTCACCGATCACGATGTGATCAAGCACCTCGACTCCAAGGATCTTCCCTGCGGCAACAAGGCGTTGCGTGACCTGAATGTCTTCCTCGCTCGGCGTCGGATCGCCGCTCGGATGATTGTGGGCGCAGATCACCGCCGCGGCGCTGCGCTTGAGCGCCGTCTTGAAAATCTCCCGCGGATGCACGATGGAGGCATTCAGCGATCCCACTGACACAACCTCTTCACCCACAATTTGATGTTTCGTGTCAAGATGCAACGTGACGAAATGCTCCTTGCGCAAGAAGCGCAAGCGGTCCATCAGGTAAGTGGCGGCGTCCTGCGGCGACGCAATCTTATCCAACACGTGGCCGCCCGTGGCGTACAGCCGGCGGCCGAGTTCCACTGCGGCCAGCACGGTCACGGCCTTCACCGGGCCAACTCCCGGCACGTCCTGCAGTTCGGCCGCGTCAACATCGAACAGTTCGCGCAGCCCTCCGACCCGTGCGAGCACGCGCTCCGCGACCCGCAGCGACGACTCTCCCCGCCGCCCCGTCGCAATGATCAGGGCGAGCAACTCGGTCACGGACAGCATGGCGGCCCCTTGGCGCATCAGGCGTTCGCGGGGTCTCTCCGCTTCAGGCAGTTCGGCCATCAGTGTACCATTACCGCCAAGCATTTGTCTGTTCATGCCATCACCTGTCCGGAAGATGTTCAGACGCCGCGCATCCTGGCCTGATTTGGACCATCACACGTTACCTGATCCCTCGACCACCCGAGATCCCGGAGAAAACCCGCCGTCTGCTGCAACGGCAGACCGACCACCGCGTAGTAGTCGCCGTACAGCCGCTCCACGAAAAGCGCGCCGACCCCCTGAATGCTGTACGCGCCCGCCTTGTCGAGCGGTTCCCCCGACGCCACATACCACGCGATTTCCTCATCCGCAACGCTGCGCATCCACACGGTCACGTGCGAATAGCCGCAGCGACGGGCGCCCGTTGACGTGTCCTGCACCATGACGCCAGAATAGACGTCATGCCTGCGACCCTGCAAACGTCTCAGCATAGCATGCGCGTCAGCCGCGTCGCGCGGTTTTCCGAACGACGCCCCGTCACCCGCGACGATCGTGTCCGCGCCGATAACCCAACCCTCGGCGCCGTGCGCGACGGCCGCTTCCGCCTTGCGTCCCGCCAACAACTGCACCGCGTCTTGCGGTGAGAGCTCTGCCGGGTATGTCTCGTCCACGTCAATGGGCATCACGCGATGGCAAATTCCGATTTGCTGCAACAACTGCGTACGACGCGGAGATGATGAAGCGAGAACGATGTCCTGTTGAGACAACCCACGCCCTCCGTTCGAACCGCAATCCATATATAACCTGCCCCGTATCTCTATCCTCTATGTCACGCCTTGCAAGGCATGAATCGTCCCCGTCCCCGAGACAGCGTGCCACGACTTGTCCATTTCAGAGTATACCATGTCCCCGCCGCTCGCCCACTTCGATTCGCGCAAAAGTTTCACTCACAGGAGAAAATCGAAAAATATTTTCGCGTCAGTCACCGCAACCTCGCCAAAACAGCCAATGCCTGCGTTTGCGCAGCCTGTCCGGCCGCTCCGGCGCCCCGTTGCGTCCACGCGCGCCCCACCGCGGCGTCAAACTGCCGCAGTTCCACCCCGAGGACTCCGGACGCGGAAGACGCGACATCCGTCGCGGCAGCCTGCGCCGCCGCCCGCGACGCCGTCCACAGCGCCGGACCGTTTGCCGTTTTCCCCGCGCCGCCGACCAGCCACCACAGCACCTGCTCGTCCGCGATCAAGCAGCGCTCCAGCGCCCCCGCGCGTGAACGAAGCGCCGGAGGCAACGCGAGGGCCACCGCGCCCGCCGTCCACGGTCGGACGAAGTAGGGCACTTCAGCTCGCGCAAGCAGCCGCTCGGTCGCCTGCACGCGCGCCTTGGCGCCGAAGTAAGGCGCGACGAGCAGCGTATAGGGCGGCTGCGCTCCGGCAATGGCGGTTTGGACGCCGCTGGCCGAAAAGGACGCCGCCGCCTGCGTTGCGCCCCGGTAGGTGAAGTACGCCCCCGCTTCAAACATGGGCAGGCGCACGGGAGGTACGACGAGCCTCTTCTCAGTGATCGCGAGATCGACAAGCAACGCGCCGGTTCCCGCGGCGCCCGTGGACACTCCTGTCGCGTCGCCGCGCGTCGGCGACGGAGCGGGCGTTGCGGCGGAAGCGCCGACCGCCGCGTCCGTCGAAGTCCCCGCTGCGTGGACGACGGCGAGCAGCACCGCTCCCATGACGAGGCTGTGCGCCACAGCCCGGAACGCGGTTTCCCGGTATCCTCGCCGTCGCGGCCCCCCCGCGATGGACACTCTGTGGCGCTTTGCAGCATCGGAAGGCGGCCACGACAGATCCTCCTGGAGCGCGGCGGAATGCTCGTCCCGCACCTCGTCCCGCATCGGCTCAAGCGCGGAACTCTGGGTCAATCGCTCCCGCGAACCGCCGGACGAAGCAAGACGAAAAGTCATTCTATGGCTCACAGCAATCACCCGTTTCAATGGGATGATAGAATCTATGCGCCAAATCTATCGTCTATGAACGGTCCCCCAGGCCCGTCTCTTCGCCGCGTGCTTCGCATACGATGATACAAGTCCATCCTGCGCGTGGGAGGCGGCAAATCCCGTGACATCCGCACTGCTCACATTTTCGCTGGCATTTGTCATCGCATTTCTCACGCCGCTCATCGTCCACTTCGCGCCGTGGCTGCGGACGCCCACCGCGGTGCTGGAGATCCTCCTCGGGATCATCGTCGGCAAAGGCGGTCTGAACCTGATCGTCACTCCGGACTGGCTGCGCGTCATCACGCGCATCGGGCTGCTCTATCTGATGTTTCTCGCCGGGCTGGAAATACGCATCCCCGTCCGCAGGGAGGGGCGGAGTCGGGCGTCCTCGCCGGAATTGCTCATCGCACTCTCGTCCCTGCTCGCCACCGGCGCCCTCGCCCTCATGGCGGGTCACCTTCTGGCGCAGCTGCGCTTCACTGCCAACGCCTATTTCACGGCCCTCATCCTCACCACCACATCGCTTGGCATCGTCGTCCCCATTCTGCGCGAACGGGGGCTGATCGCCCGCCCACTCGGCCAGACGCTCCTGCTCGCCGCCATGACCGCGGACTTCGCGACAGCCGTGCTGGTTTCGACGGTCCTCCACCCCGACCAGGCGGGATGGCGCGCGCTCGCCGTCCAGTTCTCCGGCCTCCTGCTCCTTGGCACCCTGCTGTATGCGGGAGGGCGCTGGCTGCTCCGCAGGCTGGCCGCGTCCGATCCCATCGTCCGTTCTTCCCAACTCGGCGTGCGCGGGGCGCTTGCCATGATGGGAATATGCGGGGCCGCTACCGTTCTGTTGCATGCGGAAATCATAGCGGGAGGCTTTGTGAGCGGTTTTGTCTGTTCGCTGCTCGCGGGACAGAGTCACGGAGCACTGCGGGGCAAGCTGGAGACGCTCGGCTATTCCTTCTTTCTCCCGCTGTTCTTCGTCACGGTGGGGATGCGCCTGGACCTGACACGCGTCGACCTGCGCACCGTCCTTGTACAACTCCCTGTCTACCTGCTTCTGGGCGTCATCGTGAAGCTCGGCGCGGGGCTGGCTTTGCGCTCCTGCTTTTCATGGCGCACGTCCATCGCGGCGAGCCTGCTCATGTCGACCCGTTTCACACTCGTCATGGCGGCCGCCGTCATTGCGGAGCAAAACGGCGTCATCGGCGCGACCGAGCAGGGAACGTTGATCGCCATGGCCCTGGCAACCGTCTTCCTGGGACCGCTGCTGTTCAACATGGTGCTGCGCCAGGACCCTGCGACAGACTGACCCTCCAGCCAAAAACCGCGCCGAAAAATATAAAGGGGAGCCTTTGGCTCCCTCCTCCTGCGGCGCTGTCTGCCCCTATGCCCAATCCGTTCCCCAAAAACTTCGGCGCGGTAACCCGCAGTGCACAAACGCGTGCGTCGTCCGGCCACATGCTCCCGAACCATCCAGTCCTCCGTGCGCCCTCTGGCGTCTCACCCGACATCCGGCGAAACAGCTGGGAGCGGCGGATACCATCCGCCTGACGGAGTCAGTGTGCGGGCCCGAGTATGTAGACCTTCACAACCTGCCGTCCGAAATTCAAGGCTTGCGAAACGGAGTTGAAACACAAGTCGATGCGATACCCCTGTATTGCTCCTCCGGTGTCGTCTGCGATTCCATAGCCATATCCGGGAATGTACAGTCGCGTGCCGAGCGGAATGACGCCCGGATCAACCGCAATATCGCCGTATCCGGCTGGAGCCCCCGTGGCAGTACGCCCTCCTGGATTCGCGTAGGCAGTGGCGACAACCGTCAGAACTTCGTTCGCGACAAGCGATGCATCGCTGCGCGACGCCACGACGGGAGGCGGTGCTGCTGTTCCGACATCGACGACTTCGCTGACAGGCTGCTGCAGCATCTGCACCGTACGGTGCACCACCGCCAGTCTGCCATTGACCATCGTCTTGCGCACGGTGATCTGCTCGGTGCCGTCCTGACCCTGCTGCACCACAACATCCGTGCCCGTCTGATAGGCGGTGCTCGGCTGCCGGTCAACAGAAAACGGCACCCCAACGGTGCTTACAGCCTGAACCGTGCGCCTGCGCGTGATGGCAACCTCCATGCCGCTTTTCAGCGGCGCGTCAAGCGGTACGTTCAGGCTGTCCCGCCGACCCAGAGAAAGGTGCATCCTGCGCAGCAACGTCTTAACCGTACGCGCCAAAGTGTGAACTTCAACGGGGCGCGAACCGCCGTTTTTCACTTTCACTCCCTTGGCCAATGTGACGACAATGTTCATGCCAGTCTGTAGGAGTGTCTTCCTTGCCGGTTCAACCAAATCGTAGCCCGCGAGGTGAAGGCCCTTGCGGCGGAGGAACTGGCCGACACTGACGCCAGCGTACGTCCCTTCGCGCGCAACTCTACCATTGACCACCACACGCACGGACTTGTACGGAGTCATCCCGGTCGTCAATCCCATCGCGAAAACGACGGCCAACGTCATGACGACCCCATACTTCATTCGGCGGACCTTATGCACCCGACCACCTCTCCCCCGTGTATGAACACATCGGAAAAGGGGTATTGCACCAGACAGCGCCCACTTCTTGAAGCAGGCTGGAACCCCCCGCGAAAACACGGCGGGAAACCAGTTGTTTATGAGTATAAGCGGTAAGACGCTTTCAGACAATGGTTCCCACTGGAAGCCCCGAAATGGCGCTCGCATCGGCAGCCCCGCACGGGTTCCCGGCAGCCGCGGCGTTACTCCGACGCGACATCCACCTTCGTGTGCCTGCCAAACTCCGGACCGCCGCCGCTTCCCTCCAGCCACTCGGCCAGTTCCGCCCCGACGCGCCACACGTCGCCCGCGCCCATCGTGAGCACGAGATCGCCCTCCCGCACGCTCTCGCGCAACCGCGCAAGCACGTCTTCCCGCCGCTGACAAAAAACCGCCGTCGCGTTGCTTCGCTTGCGCACCGCCGCCGTCAGGCGCTCCGCCGTGACGCCCGCGATCGGCTGTTCGCCGGCCGGCGAGTAGATGTCGGCAATAATCACCTGGTCCGCCTCGCCAAACGCCGCCGCGAACTCCTCGAACAGGTGCATCGTCCGCGTGTAGCGCTGCGGTTGAAACACGGCCACGATGCGCCGGCCGGTGACTTTGAGCGCGTGGATCGTCGCCCGGATCTCTGTCGGGTGGTGGGCGTAGTCGTCCATGATGAGCACGCCCCGGCCTTCGTAGACGGTCTGGAACCGCCGCAGCGCGCCGCTGAATTCCGCCAGCGCCCGCACGATCGCCGGAAAGGCGATGCCCGCCTCGCGCGCCAGCGCGATCGCAGCCAAAGCGTTCGCGATATTGTGCGCTCCGGGAATCCGCAACGCCGCCTCGCCCAGTTCCTCGCCGCGATAGAGCACGCGAAACCGTGAGCCGGTGGCCGCGAACTGCACATCCACGGCGGCATAGTCCGCCGCGGTCCCGGCAGTCGAGTACGTGATCGTGCGGCACGGCGCCTCCTGCATCACGTCTCTAACATGCTCGTCGTCCCCGCATCCGATGAGAACCCCCGCAGGGTCGACGCCCAGCGCGAATTCGCGGTAGGCCCGCTTCAAATTTGCAAATTTCCCGTCGTAGTATTCGAGGTGGTCCGCCTCGATGTTCGTGATCGCCGCCGCCCAGGGACGGTAGTTGAGAAACGAACGGTCACTCTCGTCCGCCTCGGCGATCACGTACTCGCCGCTGCCGGCATGCGCCCCGGTGTTCAGGTTGGCGAGCACGCCGCCGACGACAAACGTCGGATCCAGGCCCGCCCGTTCGAACACGAGCGCCACCATGGACGTCGTCGTCGTCTTGCCGTGCGCCCCGGCAATCGCAATTCCGCGTCCCTGGTCCATGACCCGCGCGAGCATCTCCGATCGATGCAGCACCGGCACTCCGGATTCACGCGCCGCCTGCAGTTCCACATTGTCAACCGACAGCGCGGACGAGTACACGACCCAGTCGGCTCCCGCAACGTGGCTCGCGTCATGGCCGAAAAACACGGTCGCCCCCTGTTCGCGAAGGCGCTTCGTGGTTGCGTTCTCGGCCACGTCCGATCCGGATATGCGATAACCCCGCTGGAGCAGAATGCTTGCAAGCGCGCCCATCCCGGCGCCGCCAATCGCGATAAAATGTACGTGCGGCCCCGGATCGCCAGTCGGTTCCTGCTGCATCACTCGCCATCCACTCCTCGCATGTCATTGCACAGACTCATGATCAACCGGATCCTGCAGCCCCAGCCACTCTCTCGCCATGGCGACGGTCGACAAGGAACCCGTGACGACCAGCGCGTCCGCCGCTCGTGCCGCGCGCAGTCCGGTCGCCATGCCCCGGGCGAGCGTCTGCCCCGGATGGACGAAGACTTCGCCCCCCGCGACGGCGCGCGCCGCCTGCGCCACCACTTCGGCCGGCGCGGCGCGGCCGCCCTGTGCGGCGACCGGCACCACCTCGGCCATCAGCGGCGCAAACGCGCGCATCATCCCGCTTATGTCCTTATCGGCAAAGACTCCGACCACGAACACCGCCCTCTTGATTCCGAGTTCACGCAGCGCCCCGGCCAGCACGGCCGCACCCGGGCGGTTGTGCGCGCCGTCAAGGATCACCGGCCGGTCTCCCGCGACAACTTCGAGCCGACCCGGCCACGTCACGCCGCGCAACGCGCGACGCACTGCCGGCTCCGGCAGGATAAGTCCCCTGCGGCGCAACAACTCGACCGCCCCAAGCGCCAACGCCGCGTTTTGCACCTGATGGCTGCCAATCAGTCGCAGGGCGGCCCCGCAGAGGTCCGCATCGAGGCCGAAGTACGACAGTCGCTGCCCTGAGAATCCCTGCGCGCCTTCCTGCACCGCCCGCAGATCGCGGTCCCGCAACGCCAGCGGCGCACCCACGCCGCCCGCGACGCGCAAAATCACGCGCTGCGCGGCGCCTGTCGCACCGGACAGCGCCGGCACGCCCGCCTTCAGGATGCCCGCCTTGTCAAACGCGATGGTCTCCAGCCGCGATCCCAGAATCTCCATGTGATCGTAGTCGACATTCGAGATCACGGTCACTTCGGGCCGCACGACATTGGTGGCGTCATACCGCCCGCCAAGACCCGCCTCCAGCACGACGATGTCCACGTCCGCGCGCGCGTAGTGCGCCAGCGCCGCCGCCGTCATGATCTCGAATTCCGTCGGCTCGTCGGCGCCGCGCATCCTCTGCGCGGCCTCCCTGACCCGCCACACGGCGTCCGCGAAGTCATCCGCGCAAACGGGGACGCCGTTCACCGCGATGCGCTCATACAACGAGTGCAGCGACGGGGAGGTGTACAGGCCCGTGCGATAGCCTGACTGCGCAAGCACAGCCGCCAACATGGCCGAGGTGGAGCCCTTGCCGTTTGTTCCCGCAATGTGCACAAAACGCAAGCTGTCCTGCGGATCGCCCAGTTCGCGCAACAGCGCCCTGGTCCGATCCAGCCCCGGCTTGATGCCGAAGCGCGCGCGCGACTGAATATACCTTGCGGCGTCCGCCGCAGCCCAACGTATCATGTTCTACCATCCTATTCAGCGCCTTGTCCACCTGACACAGCAGGCGAAAAACTCACGTTGTCGACGTCAGTCGCTCCCGTTCAGCACGCACCTTCTGGCGCCGTTCCTCGTAGGTTGCAAGCTTTGCTCGCTCGCCATTCACGACCCGCTCCGGCGCCTTGGCGACAAACTCGGGATTGCGCAACTTGTCTTCCAGGCGTTGCACCTCAAAGTCAAGATCGGCCAATTCCCTGGCGAGCCTGGCGCGTTCCGCGTCCTGGTCAACCAGCCCGGCAAGCGGAATGTACACCTCTGCGCAGGCCAGGACGACAGCGACCCGCTCCGGCGGCGGCTCGATCTCACTGGAGATGCGCAACTCCGCCGTCTGGCACAGCCGCTCGAGGTAGGGTCTGCCGGCCTCCAGCACGGCGAGTGTCGGCGGTGAGGCTTTGACCCACACGCCGATCTTCCGGCTGGGCGCGATGTTCATCTCGCGCCGCGTATTGCGCACCGCGCGCACCACATCCATGACGGCCTGCATGTCTGCCACAGCCTCGGCGTCGCGCAGGTCCTCCGACGGCGTCGGCCACTCGGACACCATGATGGCCGGCGCTTCATGCGGAAGCTTTTGCCACAGTTCTTCCGTGACAAACGGCATGAATGGATGCAGCAGGCGCAGGGCCTGGTCGAGCACATGGACAAGCGTCCGCGCCGCAACCCCGCGCGCCGCCTCGTCTCCACCCTGTGCCACCTTGGCGAGCTCAATGTACCAGTCGCAAAAGTCGTTCCAGAGAAACTCGTAGACCGTCTTTCCCGCGTCGACCAGATTGTATTGCTCCATGTCGTCCGTCACGCCCTGCACCGTTTCCAGCAACCGGTGCAGAATGTAGCGCTCGGCCATCCCCCGCTCCGCCCTCGCGGGAGCCCTTGATTCGCTCACGGTTCCGGCGTTCATCAATACGAAGCGCGCCGCGTTCCATATCTTCGTCACCAGCGCCTGCGCCGCCTCGACCCGTTCGTGGAAGAATTTCATGTCCTGGCCGAGCGCGACGGACGTGACGAGCATGAAACGCAGGGCGTCCGCGCTGAACTCGTCAATCACCTGCATCGGATCGATGCCGTTGCCGAGGCTCTTGGAGAACTTCCGGTTCTGCGCGTCGCGCACCATGCCGTGGATCAGGACGTCGCGAAACGGCGGTCTCCCCGTGAACGACAGCGACATGAAGATCATGCGCGCCACCCAGAAAGGGATGATGTCAAAGCCTGTCACCAACACGTCCGTCGGAAAGTGGCGCTCCATGTCCGCGGTTTCGCCCGGCCAGCCCATGGTCGAAAAGGGCCACAGGGCAGAGGAAAACCATGTGTCAAGCACGTCCTCGTCCTGGAGCAGGCTGCCGCCTCCGCACTCCGGGCAGGTCTCTGGCGCCGTCCTTGCCACAGTCAGGGCGCTGCAGTCGGAGCAGTGCCACGCGGGGATCCGGTGCCCCCACCACAACTGGCGCGAGATGCACCAGTCCCGGATATTTTCCATCCAGTGTTCGTACAGGCGCGCGAACCTATCCGGCACAAAGCGCACGTCGCCGTTCTTCACGGCTTCCAGGGCAGGCCCCGCGAGCGGCTCCATCCTGACGAACCACTGGGTGCTCAACCACGGTTCCACGACTGTGCCGCAGCGGCTGCACTCGCCTACGGCGTGCGAATGCTCCGTCACCTGAAGGATGCCCAGTTCGGCCAAAGCTGCGACAACCTGTTCGCGCGCCTCAAAGCGGCCCATCCCCGCGAACCGCCCGGCGTGCTCATTTAGCGTCGCGTTGCGCGTCAGGATATTGATCGTTGGCAGCGCATGGCGGCGCCCCACTTCAAAGTCATTCACATCATGCGCCGGGGTGATCTTGACGGCGCCCGTGCCGAACGCCGGGTCGACGTAACCGTCCGCCACGACCGGTATCTCCCGGTCAGTGAGCGGCAGCCGCACGGTCTTGCCGACAAGCGTTCGGTAGCGCTGATCGTCAGGGTGCACCGCGACGGCCACGTCGCCAAACATCGTTTCCGGCCTCGTGGTCGCGACGGTCAGCGACCCGCTCCCGTCCGCCAGCGGATACGCCACGTGGTACAGGGCACCCTGTTTTTCGACGTGTTCAACCTCGATGTCGGACAGCGCCGTCTCGCAGCGCGGGCACCAATGGATGATGTATGCGCCGCGATAGATCAATCCGCGCTCGTACAGCGTCACGAACACCTCGCGCACGGCCGACGACAGACCGTCGTCCATCGTAAAGCGCTCGCGGGAAAAGTCGCAGGACGCCCCGAGACGCTGCAACTGTCCCCGGATGGCCGAAGCGAACTCGTCCTTCCATTGCCAGACGCGCTCGACAAACGCCTCGCGCCCGACGTCGTGGCGCGTCGCACCCTCCCGCTTGCGCAATTCGGCCTCTACCCTCGTTTGCGTCGCGATGCCCGCATGGTCCATGCCAGGCAGCCACAGCGCATCATACCCCTGCATGCGCCGGAAGCGGATGACCAGGTCCTGGATCGTATTGTCGAGCGCGTGTCCGAGATGGAGCACGCCCGTAACATTCGGCGGCGGCATCACGACCGTGAAGGGCTTCTTCCCCTTGTCGCCCGACGGCGAAAACAGTTCCTGCCCAAGCCACCACTGGTAAATGCGCGCCTCCAGGGCCGCCGCGTCGTAGGACCCCGCCGTCGCGCCCGTCGCGCCCGTCGCGCCCGTCGCGCCCGTCGCGCCTGTCGTGCCTGTCGTGCCTGTCGTGCCTGTCGTGCCTGTTGACTGTGCCATACACGTGTCACTCCCGCCTGACTCGTTTCCGCCACACAAAAAAACCCGTCGCCCCGACAAGGACGAAAGGTTATCTTCCGCGGTACCACCTTGTGTTCCGCCCCGCAACAATGTCCGGAACGACACTCGACAGCGATAAGGAGCTATCCCCGACGCAACCAAAGGGACGACATTCAGCGCTCCCGAGGCAGGCGGCTCACACCACTTCGCCGCCCTCTCTGAGACCTTCCGGCGCGCTTACTCTTTCCCGCGTCAGTCTCGTATACGATTCGCTGGTTACCACTTTTACCAGTATACCTGCAACCCCGAGCGATCTAAGAAAAATCACCCTGGCCGCATCAATGCCATTTCCTGATGCATCAGTATACGCCGATTCAACGAATATTGTCAAACCGGAGTCGCACGGTCGCACGGTCATACGCGCCTGCGTCCGGTCAGTGTTTCTTCTGCCGTGATCGGCTGAACCGGTGGACGCGCGCGCGCTTCTCCTTGGTCGGTTTTCTCAGCAGTTGCCGTAGCGTGCCTTTCTTCTCCGCCGCCACCGCTTCTGCCTTGGACGCCGCCTTAAACGCGCTCGCCCGCGTGGCGCTGCCGGTCTTCGGCAGCTTGTCCAGCCCACGGGGACTGCTCGCCGAGCCCTTTGACCCCGTTTTGGCGTTCGCCTTTTCCGCCCGCTTCCGTTCGAGTTCCACCCGTTTTTTCTCGGACCAGACGGTCACTCGCGTCATGAGCGAAGCGATCAGCGCGACGCCTAGCGCGTACCCGCCAAACTGGACGGCCATGTCCGCCCCGTAGGCGAGAAAGCGTCCCGTCGCCAGCCCAAGCAGCAGGAGTACTGCCACAAGCCCGCCGACTAGGCCGGCCGCAATGCCTTGCAGTCCGCGGTTCACCGTGGTGCGCGGCACCGTAAGATACGGCGGCAGCAGCATAGCGATGAATAATCCGGAATTCGTCACCGCAGCCGCCGGCCCCGCCGTGACATAAGCCACCGCTGCGCCAACCACACCAAAGCCGAGACCTGTCCACCCGATCATCTTCCATCGCCAGACGGAAACTTTCACCGGGTCCCAGCCCCACTTGCTCCATTTCGACGAGTCAACTGTCGATTGCGAACCGTCTGCCTGTTTATCCAATCTCCGCTCACCCTTCCCCGCCTACATCATAACATGCTGGTGACGAAGGGCAAGTTTGCTGTGTCCGCCAGCCGCGCCGCGCACTCTCGCGACGCCGCACAAGCCTGCCGGGAGGTGATGGGTCGGGATGCCCAATTTTTTTGCCGCACTCGCGCGCTTTGCCAAGATCATCCTGCTCGGTTGCATCGCGCTGGTCATGTTGCAACTGTTCTTCTTTCCATCGTTTATCAATTTGCTGATCCTGTCGGGCCTGATCACCGTGCTGATCACCCTGTTTCTCGGCTCATGAGCAGTCCCCCGGACATGTGACAAGCACAACGAGAGCGGGCAATCACAGCACAGAACAGTCACATGTCCGTTGGGGAACTGTGCCAAAGTCCGCAAGGCGGACGGAATCATTCCATAATATGGCGTCCGGAGCATCATTCGAGCGCTATCTACGCCCGTTGACGCCTGCCGTGATGTGAATTGTCGCATTTCCCCTCGCGGGACGGCGGCGCCTCACCTTGCGGACCGTCTCAGCATCTCCGGCACATGCGTCGGACGAATCCGGCGCAGAATCTCAGGAAGCCGGGATGTACAACAGAGTTCCAGGATCGAGGGTCTGCTGCGTCAGCGGATTCGCCCGCAGCAGTTCGGTCGTGCTCATCCTGTACTCCTGCGCGATGTCCTCCAGCGACTCCTCCGTCTGAACAATGCGAAACTTCATCGTAAAACGCACATCGCTCCGGGGCACGTTCAGCGTCTTCCAGAACCACTGCGCCGCCGTCATATTGACAGACGACTCCGGAACCGCTCCGTAGGACGTCACAAGTCCGCCGCCGTCGACAGCCGCGGACGGTGCGGTGCCGTCGCCCTGCGTCTGCGGCGTCTGCGTGTCTATTCCCTGCCCAATTCCCTGCGCCGCCGTATAGGACCCGAACTGCGCCGTCTGTTCTCGCGCTGATCGCTCGCGGCCAGCCTGCTCCGTGTACCCGATGACCCCGCCCTCTTCCGAACGCGCCGCTTCAAAGTGGAACTCAGCCAAGTTCTCCCGGCCCTGCGCCCCATCCGCTGGAAGAGACGGCCATTCGTCCTGTACGCCCGGTCTCCCGGTGCGAAATGGGCTGAATCCCCCGTCGAGCGCGCGGTCCGCGTCAACGAGTTTCGCCTTCCATCCCGCATTGGACAGCGAATCGAGGTCCTCTTCAGAACCCTCTCGGCGGGCCTCCCCCATGACCACCGGTTCGCGATCCTCAACCGGGCCCACTTCTGTATGCGGCGCCATCGGTTCCAAGTCTGCCGTCTCCATGTTCACCTGTGGTTCCATGACCACTGTCGGTTCCAGGGCTGCCATCGGTTTGGCGCCCGCTGGCAGTTCCGTGCCTGCCGGCCGTTCCGTGCCTGCCGGCCGTTCCATGTGCGCCTCCGGACCCACGGTCGCCTCCTGGGCGCCGCAGTGCGCGACGTAACCGCCTGCTCCAGACAGGCCATCGACCTTGATCAAGGCGCGGATGTGCAGCCATCCAGGGCCGAGCACATCGATCGTCGCTTCGGACACCTCCATGCTCACGTTCAGCGGGCCCGCGACCTGAAAGTCGACCGGCACGGAGAGGTCAAACGGCATCCTGTGCAAGACCTGGTCGACCGGACTGGCGGGCGGCGGCGCACCGTCCGCCTCCGGCTGCCAAGCGTACTCCAGAAAAGCCGTGAAGAGGATGTTCCCTTCTAAGCGCAGTTCATCCCCGCGCTGCTCAAAGGTCGTCACCTCCGTGACAGCCGAAAACTCACTCACCTCTTCGTACCCGCGCACCGAGTCCATGTAGACCTGTTGGTCAACGAACAGTTCAATCGGCTTGCGCCAGTCAAGATCCACCATCACAACCCCCTTCAGCCGCCGTCACCGCGTGCCTTCCCGTCCGTCGGCCACGGCATGCTCGGCGTCGGCGGACGACACACCTCTCCCACACATTACGTCCGGAAGCGGGCAAGTATTCCTGCCTGGGGCGTGGGCAAGGATTCCTGCCTGGGCGTATGATCCCGTCCACGCGCCGAAGACCCGGATATCGTCCGCAATGCAGACGCAGCGCTCTCGCATGTCAGCATCCGGGGGGCTGTGACAATCCAAATCGCGGCTCGCTCCAAGACGCGTGTCTAGCGTCCGCCCAAGGTCTTGGACGGCTAGGCATAGCATGATTCCGTCCGCAATGCGGACTCTACCGCCGTTCCGTTCACGGTTCCCCCGACCCCGCCGCCCCAGTTCCCCGGCTCCAGCAGCCGAACACCGCCGTCCCCGGTGCCCCGCTCGGACACTGTATGCACCGCCGTGCGCCTGCCTTGATAGGCATGACGGGATACCCCTGCCGGGAGGGCGCTTCCTCGGCTCCGCCGGGGTATAATGTCCGGGTAGACAGGAACAGGGCAAATACGCAAAGGGGTGTCGGCATGAACCCGGTCGAACAACTCGTGTTCAGCTATATCCGGGCGATGGACGAGCTGGATCGCACAGGTGACCCAGGATACCGCAAGACGTCCAGCATGTTTCGCGAACGTTTGCGTCGTCAGGGCGTCACCGTCCTGGACTGGACCCCGGGCCCCGGCACAGTGACCGCGCGCATCAAGACGAACGGCGAGGTCTCGAACCTCAAGTTGCCACTGCCGCGCTGACACCCAGTCATGCGCTCGCACCGCGGCACACAGTCTACGTCGGCGGGCGACCTCGACACGTCCGCCAGCAGACACAGGATCAAGTCCTCGATGCGGGCGCCGTCCTTCCGATGTGGGCGCCGTCGGTGCATATCTACTGCCTCGCGCCGATTCCAATTCGGATAATCACGTCTACCATTGCTGTGCGGCAGCAGCCACGGGGCCTGCAACTCCTGGGGCTTTCCTGCTCGCGCCTTCTGCTCTCGGGCCTCCAACGATCGAATCTCTGCCCATTGTGAGCCGCTGATTCGACTCATGTACGCCTAACGCCGACCTCCCAGTCTGGTCGAGACGCCACCCGCAGACATCAGTACCACTCGCCCCGCCTCTGACCGGCGTC
>JAKACX010000035.1 GCA_021821055.1 Bacillota bacterium | reverse complement strand
CGTATGCCAGTGGTCAAGCTGCTGGAAGGATGCGACCGCGTGGTTGTGTTCCGGTCCGGCAAAATCGCGGAGTTCGGGCGACTCCCGATACGCGCGCTCAATAACCGCCTGAAACCAGGCGTGGTCAAACACGTCCGCCAGATGATCGCCCGCCTGCTCCCACCCTTCGGCCACCGGACGCAATTCGGACAACCCCTGGGCTTGCATGCGCTCACCCATTCGATTCACACGCACGAGCAGCGGGAGGGCCGGAAGCTGTCGCTCCCACTCTGCCATCCAGCCTGCAAGTTCTGCCAACGGCTGTGCGCCAAGCGTCCCGCCTTGCGGAAACCTCGCGGGATTGCTCCAGGACAGTTTCATTTTCAATTCCGCGAGCGTCTGATCCCACTCGCCCAGCAGGCGCGTCAATGTGTCGGCGTGCTCGCGCCACGTCTCCTTGCCGCCCGGCGCACTGGCCATGCGCCCGATCCACTCCGGCTTTGTTCCGGCTGCCATGTCGGCGCACAGCGCCAGCGCATACTCGGTCCAAGCCGCCAATACGCGCCAGTCGGACTCCGCCCCGCGCCAGTGTGCGCCAAACACCCGCCTCGCCAGTTCGTCCCGCGTCCGTACGGCCGCTTCATGCCCCTGGACTTGTTCGATCGCCTCCAGCAGCTTGATTGCCGCGTCGTTGGTGAATTTGGCTGGTTTTTGCACAATCGTTCCGACATGCCGGCGCGCCTTGTGGTATTCCACGTTAAACACGCGCCACCACCGCCGCCCGCAGCGGCGCATCGCGGTCACATCAGCACTCACGGCCTCGCGCCACGCCGCGGCGCCCAGCACCCCGTCAAACTGCGCATGGAGCGCTGCGAGCGACTCGAATGCCTCCCGCATGGCCTGGAAATCCGCCCTGTGCTCAGTCCAGACCGACAAGGGCAACCCCGATCCGTCCGGCACCGGACTGGCCGCAAGCTCCCCGGCCGCCTCGATCAGGCGCCGGACACCCTCCTGCGCCAGACCGTCCGGCAACCCGTACGCCCGCTCCATCGTCACGGCGTAGTCCATCCATTGCGTGAGCGTCGCCCGTCCCTTTTGCAGAATCCGGCGCACATTATCCTGATCTGACGGCATGAACACGGTCAGCCCGGCGCCCCAAAAGGGGTGCCGAACCGGCGGCCCAACCTCCCGCAACAGACTCTGCACCTCGCCCACAAGCGCCTTTTTCTGCGCGTATTCTGCCGCTGTCCAAACAGCACTGAACGGTATGGCCGGCGCATCCGCCGGGAGCCGATCGCGCAGGGAGACAAGCTGCCCGAGCGCTTGAAAGGCCGTGACGCCCGTCTCCCCCACCGGCTCGTGCATGCGTGTCGCGTGCGCGTTCAGCCGATCGCGGTAATCCTTCAGGAGCGCGAGGTCCGTCACGGACGCGGGCGGTTCCGGCGGCGCCATCTCCCATGTCCTGCGCAGATCGTCGAGCACCATTTTCTTGTTCGCCTTGTGACTGTGCAGTTCAAGACACGCGGGACCGAGCCCGACCTCGTCCAATCTCGATTTGACCACCTGCAGGGCGGCGCCCTTCTCGGCGACGAACAGCACGCGTCTGCCGTCGTGCAGGAGTTCGGCGATCATATTGGTGATGGTCTGCGACTTGCCCGTGCCCGGCGGCCCCTGCACCACCAGATTTCGCCCCCGCTTGACATCGACAATCGCAATCACCTGGGAACTGTCGGCGTCTTTCACCGCATGGACGTCCGTGGGCAGCAGGTGTTCGTCGACCATTTCGCCATCGCCGATCGACGCCGGCGGCTCGTCAAAGCCGTCCCCGAGGAGACTCTGCAGCAGGGGATGGTCTACCGGGTTCTTGTCCTCCGGCCATGTTTCGACGTCGAGGTCCTTGTACATCATGAACTTGCCAAATGAAAAGAACCCAAGGCAACGCTCGCCCGCTGCAAGCTTCCAGCGCGGCTTGACCGAGATCGCCTGCGCTGCCTGCGCGAGGTACTCCTCGGGGTCCCAGTCTTCCATCTGTTCGGGAAATTCCGGAAGCCTGATGCCAAACTCCGTCTCGAGCCGCTTGTACAACGACGGATTTTCAGTGATCTCGTCTTCACTGTATTGGAGCCGAAACCCGCTTTGCGCACTCTGCCGCGAAAGGTTCACCGGAATGAGGATGAGCGGCGCCCGGAGCACCTTCGCGGACTGCGCATCGGTCTCCGTCCAGGACAGCATGCCGAGCGCCAGGTACAACACGTTCGTGCCGTGCTCCTCTATGTAGGTTCGCGCAGCGTAGTACGTTCCGAGCAATCGCTTGTCGAGTTCCGCTTCGCCGTACAGCGTCTGCAGGCACGGCCTTGCGGACAACTCCGCGCGCTCCGGCGGCTGCGGCTGCGGCTGCGCGCCGGCGGGGCCCGGTCCGCCCTGTCGATTGGCGTCTGCCAGCCCGTTTGCTTCGCCCGGTGTAGCTGGTTCGCCCTGTTCGTCTGGTTCAGCCGGTTCGCCCCAACCTTGCGACGCACCCCGCGCACCGATCGTCACGTCCGATGCCTGCGGCGCCGGGGCCAGCGGCGAGGCTATCAGGTGCGTTGGCGCGTGTTCGGTCGCTTCGGTCGCTTCGGTCGTTTCGGTCGCCAAAGTCTCGGGGTTTGCCCGATCCGTCCGGACCGCGCCGCCTGCCCGTTGCACCCGCTGCAGGGCCTGGTCCGCCGCGAACGTGAACGGTCTCTTCTCCCGCACCAGGAGCCGGAAGGTCTCTCCCGGACTGCCGTTTGGCAACTCGAGTCCCTTGGCCTTCAGCGGCCGGTAATTCAGCAGCGGATTGCGCAGGGTCAAGTCGAGCAGATCCTTCCTCGCACTTGCCAACTGCTCCGCGATTGCGTTCCGCGCCTCAGCCATGGCGACTCCCCCATTATTCCGACCGTCATCATTCGACATGTTTTATCATTATAGTCCGGATTCTCCGCAGATTCGACACGAAAGGGGATTTAGGGTCCAATGATCTCTGGCCTGACATGCGCTGGACGCCTGCACTCGGTGCGACTGCGACCCGCAGGAAGACACCACGCTGCGGGCGGCACCTCCGGAAATCAGTGTGCCCGGAATTGAGCATTGACGGGCGTCGACTACCGTTCGACTACAGTTCGACCACCGCTTCGATGCGCGAGACTCCGCCCTCCAGGATCGATTCGATGGAAACGGCCGCAACGATGGTATCAAACTCATCGCGCTGGTTCTGAGCCTCATGCACCGCCTCTTCAAAGTCCGACACATCATCGATACGCCCGACCGTCATGTGTGGAACATAGGTCAAACTGCGGTTGAGGAAGCGTTGCAAGGGTCCGGCGTACAGAGCGTCGTGCAGTGCGACGATCTCGTCATTTCCCCGTTTGACGTTCAGGAACAAGTAGCCGCCATCTGACCCGGTCACCTCACGCAGTACCAGACGAAACGGCTTGACACCCGATACACGCTGTCGGACATGGCCATCCAGGTCGCTTGCGGAGATGTCGCTTTCAAACGGAAACACCAGCGTGATGTGCGGTTCGATCACCTGATGCAGGGGATCGTAGCGCGCTCGTAACCTATCGATGCGAAACTGCTCTGCGAGCCGCGGGAAGATGTGTACGGCTCTGTACATCTGACGACCCTCCTTAGCGTCGACCCTGTGATCTCACAGGATATTTGAATGGGACTTTGAACTTGGCGCGAACGTGGTTAATTATGTGAAACATCCATTCTTTCACAAGGAGAACTGTGAAATTCGAAGGGTCCGTCGGAGGTCTGTCCATCTATAGCGTTTGACTAAAGCCTCAAACGCTATAGATGTCCGTTTTGGATTTCGCTCCGGACTTTTTCACAGTTCCCCTAGAGCCCGCTCCAGTGCGGCACCTGCAGCGGAATGAAACTGGACGCCAACACCGGGCTATTTTCACGATTGGCACCCCTCGGGTTGCGGTATGCTCCTCAGTACAACACGGGCACCTGGCAGTAATTAGGGAGCAGGAGCTTCGCATGTTCTAAAGAAAACCATATCGTGATAGAGTGGAACGGAGAGAGTGAGGTGTGCGGAATGCCATCCAACCGCGGAACAGGCGCTGTGGCTTCATTTGTACTGGGTATTGTTTCTGTCGCCCTGTGTGTGTTCCCCATCCCGGTCATCGTAGGGTTGCCAACCGGGATCATTGGCCTCGTTTTCGGCATCCGCGCACGTAGACAGGGGGACGATCACTGGAAGGCGACTGCCGGCCTGACGCTCTCCAGCACAGGCATCGGCATCGCTCTCCTGATCCTCGTCGTCTACCTGCTCGGGTTGTCGGCAGGGCACACGGTTTATCCAGTCGGCGGGCACGCCGCCCACGGGTGATCCCATGGCCCGATCATCGTTTCCGCGCTCCGGGACGATCCATTCCATGGCCGGGATTTTCGGCGCCTCCACCGGCTCCCGTGGCCGCAAGCCAGTCCCGCAGGATCGCGTCAAACGCCGCGGAGCGCTCCATGTTCGGCAGGTGGGCGACGTCCTCCATCATGGCAAGGCGCGCCGTCGGCAGGCGGTTGACCATAAACTCGGCCGCTTGGAGGACGTCCGGCACATCCTGGTTCCCCACGACCAGCAACACAGGCGCGGCGATCCCGCTCAGACGGTCCAACGCGGACCATCCGGCATCCCGTGACTCCGCACCGTTTGCCGGACGATCCGTCCGCGCGAGCAGCCGTCGCGCCTGCTCCAGGTACACCGGATCCACCTGGTGGGCCGTGCGTCCCGGCCCCACCAGCCACAGCTGCTCCATGAGCGCCATCACCGCCGGAACGTCGCCGCGCTCATCTGCTGCTTGCTCCTCCGCGAAGAGGCGTTCTACTTCAGGGGGTTCTCACCCGCGTAGCCAGGCAGTCCAGCTCCCACGAGGACCAGTCCGACTGTCCGTTCCGGGTGCTCCACCGTGACGTGGATCGCCACGCCTCCGCCGAACGAACAGCCCATCAGGATTGCCTTGGGAATATTGAGGGCATCCATTACGCGCACCACATCGTCGGTGTAGCTGAAAGGTCCCGGCACATGCGGCGTCTCTCCAAATCCCCGCCAGTCAAAGCGGACCACCCGAAAACTCCGCGACAGCCACGCCCACTGGCCATCCCACATGTGCCGGTCGGCCACACCGGCGTGCAGCAGCAGGAGAGCCGGACCCTGCCCGTCCTCCTCGACGTGAAGCATCGCGCCGCCCGACAGTTCCACGCGGTGTTCGATCATGTCAATTGTCACTCCCTATGGATACTATGCTCAACATGCCTATCATGCTTAGGAACCGCGACCATCATAAGAACATAATATTCCGACGGATGCCAGCGCAACGCAGGACAAGCAAGAAGGACAGGCGTGGATCCCGGACTCAGCTTCGTCCGCTTCGGTCAGCATTCATGCGGCCGCGCTTGATCAGCCAGTATACAAATTCTATAATAACACCCAGAAACGCATAGGACAGCGTCCCGAAAACAATTGACATGAACGTCACCTTCCCGCTATTGACAACGACATCGGTTATGTGCGGCGTTGCCTTTATCGTGTGCACACCCGGCTTTGGAGCAAGAATCAAAGAAATAATGAATCCAACGACGGTTATCACGGTCAAAGGCCTGAATATACGTCTGAACATTTCCGCATCACCCATCTTCGACATTAACATGGGATAGACACCCAGGGCAAGCGACGGGCATCCCTTCCCTGATTCCCTGCCCGCACGAACTCACCCATCCGGCGCCGTCCCTACCAGAGGCCGAGCACCTTCCACCACGCGCCGCCGATGCCGAGCCAGATGACGATGTCGACGACCGAGACGACAAGCCCGAGCGTCCACCACCGCGCCTGCGTCACATAGCCCGCTCCGAAGAACACGGGCGACGCGCCTGAACCGTAGTGCGTCGTCGCCGCAAACAGGTTGCTGAAAAACGCGAGCAGCAGGGCCGCCAGCATGGGCGGCGCGCCGGCGGACACCATCACGACCAGAAAGGCCACAAACATCGCGCTGATGTGGGCGGTATTGCTGGCGAAGAAATAGTGACTGTAGAAGTATACGAGCAGCAGGATGACAGACGAGGGAATCCACGGCAGCCCGTGCACGGAGTGCTTGATCCATTGTCCGAACCACGGAACCAGCCCGAGCTTGTCAAGATACCCGGCCATCATGACCACGGCCGCAAACCACGCCAACGTGTCCCACGCTCCCTGCTCCTTCTTCACGTCCTCCCACGTCAGGACCTGCGTCAGCAGGAGGACGGCGAGTCCGACAAAGGCAGTCGTGGTCGGATCGATGTTCCAGCGGCCGCCAAAGATCCACAGGACGAGCACGATCGCGAACACCAGCAGCATGAACTTCTCCGTCCGCTTGACAGGGCCCATCGCCTTGAGCCGTTGCGCAGCCAACGTCGCCGCTCCCTCCGTCTCCCTGATCTCGGGCGGGTACAGCCTGTACAGCAGCCACGGTACGAACAGCAGGCTGACGACGCCGGGCACGGCCGCGGCCAAGGCCCATCCCGTCCAGGTGATATTGACCCCCGCCACGTCTCGTGCGAGTTTGGCGCTGAGCGGATTGGCCGCCATGGCCGTCATGAACATGGCCGACGTGATCAGGTCACCCTGGAATCCGACAATCGTCAGGAACGAACCGATCCGCCGCTCCGTACCGTCCTCCACCCGCGAGCCAAACGTCTCGGACAGCGAGCGAATGATCGGAAAGATGATTCCGCCCGCCCGTGCCGTGTTGCTCGGTATGGCGGGCGACAGCAGCAGGTCGCAGAAGAGCAGCGAGTAGGACAGCGAGAGCGTCCGTTTGCCGAATCTCCGGACGAACAGGTAGGCGATGCGCTCTCCGAGGCCCGTCTTGATAAAGCCGCGGGAAATGAAGAAGGCGATGACAATCAGCCAGATAACGGTATTCCCAAACCCGCTCAACGCTTCCTTGATGCCGAGCGTGTTCGTGAGCGCGGTGACGGCGATCCCCATGACAGCGACCGACCCCATCGGCAGCGGCTTGAGGACAAACCCCACGATCGTTGCGACAAAAATGGCAAACAGGTGCCACGCCTGGACGCCCACCCCGGTCGGGGGCGGAATGACCCAGAGGTCCACGCCGACCATGGCCGTGATCAGCAGTGGGGTGAAGCGGATATCCCTGGAAGCCGTCTTGCCGTCGCGCACCGCCGATTCACCGCCTGCGGCGCATCCACCGCGCCTGTCCTGAGGAACCTGCAAGGAGAAAGTATGCCTCACACTTCCCATCCTTATGCCTGTCCGACGGTGAATACGACTCGCGATCGCCGGCTCTGTTCGTCCGCGAGCAACCTGCAGATGACAGTCATGCCGCCACTTGGCGCGCTGTCAGTTCCGTCCGTCAGCAGCTTCGTCGCGCTGATCCCTTCGCTGCGCCTCGATGCCGCGCATGTGCTTCACGTGCGCCACTCCCCACTCATGCATCATATGGAGAATCGGTTGCAGACTCGCGGCGTGCTCCGTCAGGGAGTACTCGACCTTCGGCGGAACCTGGGGATAAACCACCCGGGCCACGAGATCCTCCTTTTCCAATTCCCTCAATTGGGCGGTCAGCATCTTTTGCGTGATGCCCGGAATGCGCGCTTTCAACTCACTGAACCGCATCGTCCCGTTCAACTCCAGGTGCCGCAGGATCATCGGCTTCCATTTCCCAACCACAATACTGAGGGCGGCTTCAACCTTGCACTCCGATACATCCACAGACATCCGGACCGCTCCTTCGGCAAGTCGTCCACAGTATCCTTCACGGTACTGCGGCACTTTTCCGTGCGTACTTCCCAATGCGCATCATACCCCGCATAATAGCACATGTCAGGGCATACTGCGCCCGCAAGATGACAAGACTCACCACAGGAAACCACGCAAAGGAGAATGCCGTCTTGACAACAACAACGACATCGACGACGCCGCTCACAACGACGAAAGACCTGTGGGCCGCCCTGCGGGGACGCCGGAGCTACTACGCGCTGGCCAAACAATCTCCGGTCCCCGACGCCCGGATCCAGGAGATCATCGCGGAAGCCGTGAAGCACACCCCGTCCGCATTTAACTCGCAATCCACGCGTGTGGTCCTCCTGCTCGGCGGCGAGCACGACAAGCTCTGGGACATCACAACAGACGTCCTGCGAGGAATTGTTCCGGAAGATCAGTTTGCGGCGACACAGCAGCGCATGGACGGCTTCAAAGGCGCCTACGGCACGGTGCTGTTCTTCGAGGACCAGCAGGTCGTTGCGTCCCTTCAGGAACAGTTCGCGCTGTACCAGGACAGGTTCCCGGTATGGGCGCAGCACACGAGCGCCATGCACCAACTCGTCGTTTGGATGGGACTGGAGAGCGAGGGCCTCGGCGCGAGTCTGCAGCACTACAACCCCTTGATCGACGACCTCGTCAGGACGCGGTGGAACCTGCCGACGACATGGAATCTGGTGGCGCAAATGCCGTTTGGCTCCCCGGTGGCAGAGCCTGGTGAAAAGTCGTTCCAACCGATCGAAGAGCGATTCCGCGTCTATTCGTAACCCGAGGACCACTATCTTGAAAATGCGAGCAGATCAGTACCTCGCCATCTGCGCCGCCTGATTCAATCGCATTTTCATGGTTTGCTGGTGTGCGGATGCGCCGCGCATGGCGGTCTCTTGAACAAAACACGGCGGCGCAGCGAGCGGAGAGCGGCGGATGAAGCGCACCCTTCGGGGGGATGGAGCAGGGGATGGGCGACACACCGTCACCCGTCCTCTACTTCGTTCCGGCCCCCGCATCGAGTCGCTTCTCGAGGATGATCTTCGGTTCGCCGCGCGCGTCCGTGTAGGCGCCGATCACATCGAATCCGTGACGCAGATTCAGAATCAGCATAGAGCGCCACTTGTTCTTCGTGAGCGTGCGGACGCTGCGGTATCCCCTCGCAAGGCACCAGTCGTGCTGTCTGCGCATCAGCTCGGAAGCGACTCCCTTCTCGCGGTGCTCGGGATGCACCCCCCCAATCCAACTGTAAAAGCGATCCCTTCTTTCCTCATAGCCGATCTTGTAGCCGACCACGCGCCCGTCGTCCACGGCGAGCAGGATCAAGAAACGCGGACGCCGGACCAACTCCTCCAAGGCAGCCTCCATCGACCTGACCGCGAAAATCTCCTCGTGAAGCACGCACAATCCCTTGTACCAGAAGGCGTCGGCGTCCACCACGAGCGAACTGACGTACTCCACTGCGCCACCCCTCTCCCGCGTGCCACGCGGCGTCACTCCGTCACTCAGTCGCTCAGTCACTCCACGTCACTTGCATCGCCGGCGAGCGATAGACCAACCGGCCGCGCAGCACAGTCGCCAGTACCCGCAACGCGCCTGTCTCCGCGTGGTGCTCGAGCAGCGTCAGATCAGCGGGCGCCCCGCGCGGACCTCCAGCCGCATGGCCCGCGCGTCCGGCGTTTGTCCCGCGACGTCGGTGACCACATCCTGCCCTTCGCAGCGAAACGCGAAAGTCACACAGTCGTCAATGGCGGATCAACTCCCCGGCGAAACCAGGGCGGGCCCACCCGAATGCTGTCAATGTCCATTGTAACCCCCTGTTCACCGGCCGTGGACCACGCGGCCGTGCGCGCTGGACAGGCGAATAAAATCTTCCACGCAAACTTTCTGAATCTATACTCTATAATAGTCGCAGTGTGGCGAGGAGGCCTGAACGTGAAGATCACCATTTCCGCAACGTCACAGATCTTGGGAGAGTCGGTCGCAGTCTACAGCGCCCAGATTCTCAACCGGGCGATCGCAAAGCACGATTCGGCCCGCCTGATCCTGTCGACTGGCGCCTCGCAAATCGAAACCCTGACGTCGCTCGTCACCCAGAGTGTCGACTGGCGCAAGGTCGACACCATCGCCGCGCTGACGCGGGCGATACGGCGGGCACCGATTGACCTCGCGCTGATGGGCATTGGCGAGAATGCGCACCTGACGTTCAACGACCCTCCCGCCGACTTTGCCACACAAGAGGCGTACATCGTCGTAAGCCTGGACGACGCCTGCAAGCGCCAACAGGTCCGCGAGGGGTGGTTCGCGGCGCTCGAAGACGTCACGTCGCGAGCCATCTCCATGACCGTTCACCAAATCATGCAGAGCGCGGCGATTGTCTCCGCCGTCCCGTTCAAGGTCAAGGCACAGGCGGTCAAGTCCACCCTGGAGGGGGATGTCTCCACGGCCGTCCCGGCCACAAAACTGCGCGAGCACCCGGATGTCACGCTGTTCCTCGACCGGGACTCGGCCTCGCTCGTCGACGAGCGGGTTCTGACGCTGCTGTCATGACGCGCGCGGGCGCGGTCAGCGCTTGTCACGCGCCCGCGTCCACAGCCGTCCGGCCAACAAGAGCAGGAAAAAGCCGATCGCCCACGGCACGATCCAGGCCACCATGGTCACCACAGCCAGCGCGGAAGCGCCGATCGTGGCAACCATCTGATTCCAGGCCGCCACGATCGGCGGCGGGGCGCTGCTCGAGAACGTGGTGGTCGAAAGCGTGAGGAACACGCTCGACATCTGCACGGCGCGGCTGAGAGAGTGCTCCTCCGCCGTGACGGAAGCGATCTGGCCGTCAACCTGCGACAGCGCCTGCTGGATCTGCAGCATGTCGCGCATGGTCTGCGCCTTGGCGTACAACCGCGTGTACGCCGCCTGCTCACTGCGCAGTTCGGCCATGCGTTGTCCGAGACCGCTGTACTGTTGCGTCACGTCCTGGCCCGTCTGGGAAAAGTAGCTGACCGTGCCCAGTTTGCGCGCGTACGCGACGAATGCGGCAAAGTGGGACTGCGGAATGCGCAGCGCCATCGTCACGCTCGGCGCGTTCCCGGACCCGAGCGATTGCGCGGCGGACTCCACGAAACCGCCCTCCGCCGTGGTCCTGCTCGCAACCTGAGCCTCGATCGCGGTCACGTGCGGCAGCGTGATGTTGATCGTCGCCTGCTGAATCACCATGCGCTGCGACCCGGCGGCCTTCGCCTCGCTTTGCGCCATGCCCGCGGAGACGGTGGTTGATCCGCTCGCCGCCGACCCGCTCGCCGCCGACCCGGACGCCGCCGACCCGGACGCCGCGTAGCCGCCCATCACCTGCTGACCGCCCGCCGGGCCGTGAACCATCGACCCGGCGATGAGAAACGGCGTGTTGTTGGCGGCTTGCTCGCCGCGCCACGACGCGATCATGGCCACGGTCACCGCGACCGCCAGCAGGCCGGTCAACAGCCTCCGGCCGTTCTGGCCCGGGTTTTGCAGATATTGACCCAACTGACCCATCCGTACGCGCATCACGCCGCGCACCTCCCGGTTCGATTTTTCCTATCCCGCCTCATACCCCCGCGGATTCTGCGACTGCCAGCGCCATGAGTCCAGGCACATCTCGTCGATGCCCCGGGTCGCCGTCCACGCCAGTTCCGTCCTCGCCTTGGTCGGGTCGCAGTAGCTTACCGCCGCGTCACCCGGCCTGCGGCCCCCGATCCGGTAGGGTATCGAGACGCCGGATGCGCGCTCGAACGCGCGCACCATCTCCAGTACGCTGTACCCCGTACCGGTGCCGAGGTTGTACGTGTGGATCCCCGGCCCTGCCGCGATCCTGTCGAGCGCCTTCAGATGCCCCGTCGCGAGGTCGACAACATGGATGTAGTCGCGCACGCCCGTCCCGTCGTCCGTCTCAAAATCATCCCCGAACACCACGAGTTCCTGACGTTTGCCGACGGCCACCTGCGTGATGTACGGCATCAGGTTGCCCGGGACGCCGTTTGGATCTTCGCCGATGCGCCCGCTTGGATGCGCTCCAACCGGATTGAAGTAACGCAGCAGCGCGACGCTCCACGCGTTGTCCGACTCGTAAACGTCGCGCAGGATGCGCTCGATCATTTCCTTCGTTCTGCCGTAGGGGTTGACCGGGGCGAGCGGCGCGTCCTCCGTGAGCGGCATTGTCACCGAGGCGCCATAGACCGTCGCCGATGAACTGAACACGATGCGCCGGACGCCGTGCCTGGCCATGCGCGCGCACAGGTTGAGTGTGCCGGTCACGTTGTTGTGATAGTATCGGAGCGGCTCGGCGACCGACTCCGGCACGGACTTGAGCGCCGCGAAGTGCACCACCGCGTCGATGGCGTTCTCCCCGAAGATCCGGTCGACCTGCCCCCCGTCCAGGATGTCCGCTTCATAGAAGCGCACGTCTCTCCCCGTCAGTTCACGGATCCGCGAAAGAACCTGGACTTTGCTGTTCGCAAGATTGTCCACCGCGACGACATCGTGGCCGGCGGCCAGCAGTTCCACGCACGTATGGGCGCCGATGTACCCCGTCGCGCCAGTCACAAGCACCATCATGGCCCACAACACCTCTACAATTACTGGTATTCTTCAATCTTATAACATTCACGCCGATTCTTCCATCCCGCCGTCCGATTCTTCGAGAGGCAATTGCGCAAAAGCTCCGCAGCACGTACTATGACTTTATGATCAGGAAGCCCGGATCGGACGCAAGAACGGCCAAACGCCCATCAAATGCCCGGGAGGCGTGCACATGCACCTGACAGCGCGCGAACAGGAGAAACTGCTCATTGTGGTCGCGGGTGACCTCGCGCGCCGCAGGATGGCCCGCGGCCTGAAACTGAACTACCCCGAAGCGGTGGCCCTGATCACCTCGGAGGTCCTTGAAGGAGCGCGCGACGGGCGACGGGTCTCCGACCTGATGGGCTGGGGCGCCACGCTGCTCACCACAGACGACGTCATGCAAGGCGTCGCCGACATGGTCGAGGAGGTTCAGGTTGAAGCGACATTTCCGGACGGCACGAAACTCGTGACGATCCACCACCCGATTCGCCCACCGCGAGAGGGGGATCCTGATGAAACCCGGTGAATATCGCCTCGCAAGCGATCCCGTGCCGTTGAACGCGGGGCGCGAAGTCATGACGGTGTTCGTCGCAAACCACGGCGACCGGCCCGTGCAGGTGGGGTCGCACTATCACTTCTTCGAGGTCAACGCGGCGCTTTCGTTCGAGCGCGACGTCGCCTACGGCATGCGCCTGAACATCCCGTCCGGCACGGCGGTGCGCTTTGAACCGGGGGAGGAAAAGCGCGTCGAACTGGTCCGCTTCGGCGGTGCGCGGCGGCTTCTCGGCCACCGCAACCTCGGACGGCCGGAAGCCCGCCGTTCCATGGGCGCGGCAAGCACGGTAGACGCTGCAGGCGCTGCAATGGACGCGACGGACGCAAACGCGCACCCGTCCGCAGCGGACGCGGGGCGCGAAACGGCGCCCGAGACCGCGCCCGGGACGGCGCCGACTTCGCAGGCCGTGACCGACCGCGCCGCGTACGCCGGGATGTTCGGCCCGACGGTCGGCGATCGGGTGCGGCTCGCGGACACCGAACTGTTTGTCGAAATTGAACGGGACCTCACCGTGTACGGTGATGAGTGCAAGTTTGGCGGGGGCAAGACGGTGCGCGACGGCATGGCGCAGTCCTCCACAGCGACGCGCGCGGACGGCGTACTCGACACCGTGCTGACAAACGCCGTGATCATCGACCACTGGGGCGTGATCAAGGCCGATATCGGCGTGCGCGACGGCGTGATCGTGGGTATTGGCAAGGCGGGCAATCCGGACACGATGGACGGCGTGGACGCCGCGCTGGTGATCGGAGCCGGGACAGAAGTGATCGCCGCGGAGGGGCTGTTCGTGACAGCCGGCGGCGTCGACTCGCACATCCACTTCATCTGCCCGCAGCAGGCGGAGACCGCCGTCGCGTCCGGCGTGACCACGCTGCTTGGCGGCGGCACGGGTCCCGCCACCGGAACAAACGCGACGACATGCACGCCGGGCGCGTGGCACCTCGCGCAGATGCTGCTGGCTGCCGAGGCGTTTCCGGTCAACCTCGGGTTCCTCGGCAAGGGCAACTGCGCCACCGAAGAACCGCTGGTGGAACAGGTGCTGGCAGGCGCCATTGGCCTCAAGCTGCATGAGGACTGGGGGTCCACGCCCGCAGCGATCGACGCCTGCCTGCGTGTCGCGGACCGCTTCGACGTCCAGGTCGCGATCCACACGGACACCCTGAACGAAGCCGGGTTTGTCGAAGAGACGCGCAGGGCCATCGCCGGGCGCACGATCCACACCTACCACACCGAAGGCGCCGGGGGCGGACACGCTCCGGATATCCTGCGGCTGGCCGGAGAGGCGAACATCCTGCCGTCTTCCACCAACCCCACAAGGCCCTTCACGGTCAATACAATCGAAGAACACCTCGACATGCTCATGGTCTGCCACCACCTGGACAGCAGGATTCCGGAAGACGTGGCGTTCGCCGACTCGCGCATCCGCCCCGAGACGATCGCGGCTGAAGACGTGCTGCACGACCAAGGCGTCATCAGCATGATGAGTTCGGACTCCCAGGCGATGGGACGCGTGGGCGAGGTGATCACGCGCACGTGGCAGACCGCGGACAAGATGAAACGGCAGCGCGGCCACCTCCCCGACCCCAGCGCCGGAGGACCGGCCGCAGCAACGGCCCGGGAGGCGGGGCGCCCGCCGCAGGATCCGGCCGACAATTTCCGCGTGAAGCGGTACATCGCAAAGTACACGATCAACCCCGCCGTCGCCCACGGCATCGCGGAATGGGTGGGCTCGATCGAGGTGGGCAAGTGGGCCGATCTCGTCGTCTGGCGTCCCGCGCTGTTTGGCGTCAAACCGGAACTCGTGATAAAGGGCGGCGCGATCGCCTGGGCCGCCATGGGGGACCCGAACGCGTCCATCCCGACGCCGCAGCCCGTCGTGTACCGCCCGATGTTCGGCGCCTTCGGCGGCTCGCTGTGCGACCGCTCGATCACGTTTGTCTCGCGCGCGGCGCAAGAGGCCGGCCTCGCCCAACAACTCGGACTGCGCAGGCCCGTTCGCGCCGTCCGAAACTGCCGTTCGCTCGGCAAACAGGACATGGTGCACAATGACGCGCTGCCGGCCATCGAGGTCAATCCGGACACCTACGAGGTGCGCGTGGACGGAGAACTCGCCACCTGCTCCCCGGCAGAGGTGCTGCCGCTGGCACAGCGTTACTTCCTGTTCTGAGGCGGCAGAGGCGCGCGGACGGCGCGTGCCCCCCGAAAGGAGGCTTGCGGATGGCGTTCTCGCCGCGACTGGCCCAGTTCGTGGATTCGGCGTTTCCGACCGGCGCATTCGCCCACTCCTTCGGACTCGAAACGGCCGCCCAGGAGGGAAGGCTGCGAACGGCCGACGATCTGCGCGCCTGGTTGCTCGACTTCCTGCACGGCAGTCTCGAACCGATGGACGGGCCTGCCGTCGTCCATGCCTCGACGCCGGGCGCGGCGCAAGACGCCCTGCGGGAACTGGACCGCGTGCTGTACGTTTCGCGCCTGGCGCGCGAAACGCGGACCGCTGCGCAAAAGATCGCCCGGCAGTACATGCGCATGGCCATCGCGCTCTATCCCGAGTTTGCCCCGGAGGCCGGGGTGCACAGGGCGCCACGCGACGATCCACCCGCAGCCACTGCCGCGTTGCTGCGGGACGGTGATCCGGCCGCGCCGTTCCGGCGCTACGCGGCGCTCGTGCGCCGCGGCGACTGCCGCGGCCATCCGGCGATCGTTCACGGGTGCGTCTGCGCGTTTCTCGGCGAATCGTCGGCGTCGGCCGTGACGTCCTACCTCTTCACGGCCCTCGCGGCGGCCGCGGCAAGCGCGCTGCGCGCGACGGGTCTCGGCCAGACGCAGGTGCAGCAGACGATGGCCTCCATCTTCCCGGCCGTCGAGCAGGCCGCGGCGGAGATCCTGCGACTGGCGCCGGACGCCGCGAGTCTTTGCGCGCGAAACGTCCTTCAGGAAATTGACGCGATGCGCCATGAGACACTGTACTCGCGACTGTTCATGTCTTGAAGCCGCCGCAGGCGGAGCAGCCACACGAGAGGAGAATGACCATGTGCCAAGGAACGCGGCACCATCATCACGACCACTGGGACGCGCCAGCATTCGAGGGAGGACGCGCACTGCGGGTGGGCGTGGGCGGCCCCGTTGGATCGGGGAAGACGGCGCTCGTGGAGAAACTCTGCTTCGCGCTCCGCGATGCCTTCAGTCTGGCGGCGATCACGAACGACATCTACACGAAGGAGGACGCCCTCATCCTCGCGCACAGCGGCGCTCTGCCCGAAGAGCGCATCGTTGGCGTCGAGACGGGCGGCTGTCCGCACACGGCCGTGCGGGAAGACGCCTCGATGAACCTGGAGGCGGTGGACGACCTGCAGCGGCGCTTCCCAGACCTTGACCTCATCTTCATCGAGAGCGGCGGCGACAACCTCGCGGCGGCGTTCAGCCCCGAACTCGCGGACGTGTTCCTGTACGTGATCGACGTCGCCCAGGGAGAGAAGATACCGCGCAAAGGGGGCCCGGGCATCATGCGGTCCGACCTTCTGGTGATCAACAAGATCGATCTCGCGCCGTACGTCGGAGCGGACGTGTCTGTCATGGAGAGCGATACGCGCGTCATGCGGGGAGAACGCCCGTACGTCCTCGCGAATCTGCGCGCCGGCGTCGGCGTGGACCAGATCGCGCAACTCTTGACACGCCGCATCATCCGCGCGGCCGACGCGGAGGCGAAGTCCGTCGCGCCCGCCGGGAGCGGTCGACCGGTTTGACTGATCCGGGCAATCGGGCGCATGGCTTCTGGCGCGGCGCCATTGGATTCCGGGACGGGATCAGCTTCCTCGCCGCTTCGGAACAAGCGGCGCCGCTCAAGCTGGCCAAGCCGTTTGCGCATGCGGACGGCAGTATGGGCATCTGCCTGATGGACGCATCCCCGGGACTGTTCAACGGCGACAGCCAGGACATCGCGTGCGCCGTGCGGCCCGGTGCGCGCGTCGCGGTCCGCACACAGTCCGCATGCCAGTTGCACCCGTCCGTTCACACAGAGGACAGCCGGCAGCGCGTCCGCTTCCACGTGGCGCAAAACGCCCGACTCGAATACTGGCCGGAGCCGGTCATCCCGTTTGCCGGAGCCAGTTTCACTGGCGACACGGAGGTGCGCCTTGAATCGGGGGCGCAGGCCGTTATCGGCGAGATCCTCACGCCTGGCCGGGCCGCCCGCGGAGAACTGTTCGCCTACAGGAAGGTCGAACTCCGTCTGTCCGTCTATTGGAACGGGACGCTCACGGCGCTTGACCCCATCGTGTGGCGGCCCGCCATCCACGAGGACCAGACGAACCGGAGAATGCCGGAGATGTTCCTTGGGGGCTACACCCATGTGGGTACGCTGTGGTTCCTCTCCGAGGATATCACTCCGGCCCTCTTCGGCACGGTGCAACAGGCCATTGCGGCCTGGGACCGGACCGGGTTGTACGGCGGCTGCAGCCTTCAGGACCGAGGGGGGCTGGCCGTGCGCATCCTCGGGCGGCGTGCGGACGACATCGCGCGCGCGATGCGGGAGTTGTGGCGGCTGCTGTGCGCGCCGCCGTACACCGCTCTCGCCGCGGGCCCTTGAAACACCCCGCGCCGCACGCACCGGTGAACGGCGCTCACTCCCGCGCTGCGCCGGCGCGTTCCCCGTTGCCGGCGCTCGCGGTCAGGCTGCGGCGAACCGCGTACGCCGTCGCCTGCGCGCGGTTCTCCAGTCCAAGCTTGCGCAAAATGTTCACCACGTGGTTTTGTACGGTGTTCGGACTGATGCAAAGCGCCGCGGATATCTCCCTGTTGGACGCGCCCGTGCTCAGATGGCGCAGGACCTCCTGTTCCCGTGCGGTCAGCCCCTCCCCTCTGTCCCTGCGCATCGGTTTGCGGGCGAGATAGTCCGCCATCACCGCGCGCAACACCGCCTCCGGGATGACCAACCGTCCGCTGCAGAGCCGGCGCAGGTCGGCGACAAGCTGTTCGCGCGTGGCGGATTTGGCCGTCAGCCCGCTGGCGCCCGAGGTAAAGGCGGCGCGCAGGACGGACTCGTCGGCAAAAGCCGCCAGTACCAACACCCGCATCTGCGGGCGGGCATACTGCAGGCGGGCAACCGTGTCGCGGGCGCAAAACGATCGCGCGTCCCACGCCACAATCGCCGCGTCCGGCAGGGTTTCGCGGCACAGCGCAACCGCCGACTGGTCCGTCTCCGCCACGTCGACCACAGTCAATCCGGATTCGGACTCCAATATTCCCCTCAGGCCCGTGCGGAACAACTCCGCGTCATCGACGAGCAACAGGCGAATGTCTTGCTGTTCATTCATGGCGGCTACCTCTTCGCAGTGTTCTACCACTACGAACGCCGGAATCGCCAAAGCGGTTTCAGACACTCAGGAACGGACCACCTGCCCCCTTAGCACCGTCGGTCCGAGCGGATTGACGTCGCCCCAGCGCGGTTCCAGCGTCACGACAATCCTGCCCTGCGGCCCGCGGCGCGGGAGAACCATGGTGATTTGTCCCTCGCCCCTGCTGTTCACGAGAAACTCGCCAAGGCTGTGCAGGCGTCCGCCGTACTCCTGCCAGACTTCGTAACACCCGAGGTGCGACTGGATCGGCACCTCGGAGACCTGAACGACCATGCGGCGAACGCTCTGCTGCGTCAGCACCCGGACCTGTCCGCGCGCCCCGAAGAAGGCGGCCGTCGGGTGGAGCATGGCCGCGAGCGTATCCCCGCCAGCCGTCGACAGGCCAGAGCCTTGCCCGCCGCCCGCCGCCCAGCCGGACGGCCCTCCCGTCGCGGTGGGCGGGCCTGCGGCAGTCTGCACGGCGCCCGAACCCTGCCGCCCTGTTCGCGACGGCGCAGGCACCACGGCGGCGGACCGCTCCATGTGTTCATTCCAAGTGAACAAGGCGCCCACCGTCAACGCGCCTACCGCAGCGCAGGCGAGCGCCACCCGCTGAACCCGCCGCGACGCCTGATAACGCCGCGACGCCAGGAATCCAGCCAGCCGCCCTGCGGATGGCGCGCCCAGCGGGAAAGAAGGAGAGCAACCATCCGCGGGGCCGACGGGCACATTCGGCAGACGACAGGAAAATGCATGCTGCAGCGCCGCGGATTTGGCTTGCCCGATATTCTCGGCCGACGGAACATCCGGATACATCGTCAGCAATTCCGCGTGCACCGGCAGCAGCGACAACGCATCTGTGCGGCAGCGCGAGCAACGCGCGAGGTGTTGTTCAAAGCGCGCGGCCTGCTGTTCGTCCAGATCGCCCATCACGTATTCCAGCAGCAGATCGTGCCCGACTTCACGGTCGTCCGTATCCATGTGCATCCCCCCTCTCCCATTGCGCCATGATGTCGCGCAGCCGCACGAGGCCCTGATGGAGGCGCGTTTTCACGGTTCCGAGCGGCATGTCCAGAACAGCGGCCGTTTCTTTGAGCGTAAACCCGCCGAAATACGTCATTCTGACAATCAACTGCTGCTCCTCTGGCAGGTCGCCGAGGGCGTGGAGCAGATCAAGCTTCAGCGAAACACCGTCCCACCCCTCCCCTGGCGTCTGTTCCACGGGAGACCTGGCGAGCAGTTCCACATCCGCGACCAACGTCTGCGGACGCCGCTGATCGTGGCGCAGGAAATCCAGCGCAACGCGACGCACCACCACATACAGCCAACTGTGAAAATTGATGGCCGTGTACTGCCCCGCTCCGCGCGTCCAGATGCGGGCAAACACCTCCTGAACCACGTCCTGCACCTTCTGCTCGTCACGAATCAACTGCCGCGCGATCCGTGCGACGGTCAGTGCGTGCCGATCGTACAGTTTGGCGAGAGCGACTCCCTCTCCGCGGCTGATTGCCGCCAGCAGTTCGTCATCAGACAACGGGACCTCTCCTATCCCGAAAAATAGGTCTGTGCCAGCCGCCCGTATCCCTTTGCACCTGCTCGACAACGCTGTCGCGAGACTCGCGACGAGCAAAGGGATACGGGCGACCCAGCAAGCCTTCAGCCCACCACTGACCCACCGCCGGATCAGACTGCGACCGTGACGCGGAGAATTTTCATCCTCCGCTCCCAGCGCCTGGGCCATGGATGGGTCCCACGGTACGCGTGACGTGGCAATGTGCGCCGCCGACAGTATCGCCGAACCCCGCATTATGTTATACTTAAGATAATAGCCCATGGCTCCAGAGTTGAAAAGGGCGACGTTGCGCGCAGTGCAACCTGGTTCACAACCGTGGCCATACATACATTCTTGATGTGGAAGGGATCCCATGCTGCGGCGTTACAGGCTTTTGATCATCCGATCCTCGTTTGTGCTCGTGTTTACCGGCGTGCTCGCGCGCATATGGTATGTCCAGACCGTCGACACATTCATCACGCACCGCGCGAGGCAGGAATGGAGCGCGAAGACCGTCCTCCCCGCGGTTCGGGGCACAATCTATGACGCCGGGGGCAACGTCCTGGCCACCGACGTCCCCGCCTACGACATCGACATCAACGCAGGCGCCATCCAGAAAGCCGGCCAGGCCACGTTGATCAAGGCTGCCGACGGCATCGCCCGGATCGTCGGCGCCAGCCCGCAGGTCATCGCAAGTCGGCTCGCCGCGCGCGGTCTGGCCTGGCTGCGGATGTATCCGTACATGGTGCACGTCACCCTGCAGCACGAACAGCAATTGGTTGCCCTGTTCAATCAGCTCGGGCTGTCTTCGGACATCAATCCGCACAAGACGTACCGCCGCATTTACCCCAACGGCAGTTTCGCGTCCGAGGTTCTCGGCTTCACTGGCTACGGCGGAAGCGGTTCGGCCGGATTGGAACTGTACTACAACCGCTATCTCAGCGGTGTTCCGGGATACAAGACGTTCACCCGCGACGTCGTCGGGGCTCCCGTTCCGTTTCGCCCGGTGACGGTTCACCCGCCGAAAAACGGCGACAACCTCTACCTCACGATCAACCCGGCCATCCAGATGGCTGCGGAACACGCGCTGGCCACGATCAAAAAGCGCTTCACGCCCGCGCGCGCCGCGGTCATCGTCTCCAATCCCCGCACGGGCGGAATCTTGGCGATGTCCACGTTGCCCGACTACAATCCGAACCGCTACTGGAATTATCCATCATCCACGCTGTACACAAACTGGGCCATCTCCGATCCGTTCGAGCCTGGTTCCACGTTCAAGCCGTACACCATCACGGGCGCCCTGGCGACGCACGCCATCCGTCTGAACCAACGGTACATGTCGGGTGTGGTGAACGTCAACGGCGTCGCCATACACGACTGGAACCTGTATGGGTGGGGACCCCTGACGTATGCCCAGGCCATGATCTACTCGAGCAACGTCGGCTTCGTGCACATCGGCCAGGCGGAAGGCGTCAAGACGTTCTACCACTATATATCGCAGTACGGCTTCACGAAACCGACCGGCATCGACCTGCCGGGCGAAGGCAACTCCATCATTTTCCCGCAGAAACACCTGAACAAGGTCGATTTCGCCACCATGACCTTCGGTCAGGGCCTTGCGGTCACGCCGATTCAACAGGTCGCGGCCATGGATGCCATCGCAAACGGCGGAAGGCTGCTCACGCCGTATCTCGTGCAGAAGATCACCACCCCCGGCGGACGCGTGATTCTGAATCAACGCCCGCACGTCGTGCGCACCATTGCCTCGCCCTCGATCATGCACCGCATCACGCAACTTCTTGTGCAGACTGTCAATCAGGACCCGCAAGGAGCGGTCGGCACCATCCCCGGATACCAGGTCGCCGGAAAAACGGGGACGGCCGAGATCCCCAAACCGGGCGGCGGGTACTACTCAAACCTGTACAATCTCTCATTTATCGGCTTTGCCCCGGCGAACAACCCCGCTCTCGTGGTCTTTGTCACCGTCAGTAAGCCCCACCACACGGCGCAGTGGGGCGACTGGGTTGCGACTCCGGCCGCGCGCTACGTCCTGCAGCAGTCCCTGAACGCCCTGCGCATCCCGCCACAGTCAAGCGCGGTCGAGGCAGTCTCGTCCACCGTGCCGCGCACGCACTACGTGACGGAACCGTCGCTTGTCGGACTCACCGCGCAACAGGCCGCGCGTCGCCTCGCCGCGGTCGGCCTCGGACTGCGACCCGCCGGCGGCGCGGGGTCTGTGGTCCGCCAGTGGCCCGCGGCGCACACGCAACTGCCCGGCGGATCGCTCGTCGCCGCAGTGACGGGCAAGCCGAACAGCGCTGGCCAACCAGTGACCGTTCCAGATCTCCGGGGCTTGCTCTCTACTCAAGTGTGGAATATCTGCGCCTGGCTAGGAGTCACGCTCCGGATGCACGGAGCGGGCTACGCCGTCGCGCAGAGCGTGCCTCCAGGCCATAGGATCGCGCTCGGTTCTACGCTCAGCGTGACGTTTGGTCCCAGCACGCGCTCGTGACTGCAAAAAAACGGTTGCGGCGTGTCGCGGGATATTATATAGTGTAGCTACATAATATTTCAGAGGAGTCTTTTCTCCGATGGATGAAGTGCAGCAGCGTACGGCGGACCATGCGCCGGACGCACAGGCGGGGCAGCACATCGAACACTTCTTCGCGCGCCTGCAGATGATCAATCGCTTTTTGCGCGCCGGCACGCACTGGCACGCCAGACGCGAAATCACGCGCGTACAGTGGATGATCCTGCGTCACACCTGGCGCAAGCCTGGTTGCACCGTGGGCCAGCTGGCCGACCGGCTTGATGTCCGGCCGAGCACCATGTCGCAGATGCTGGACCGCCTGGAGCGGGAACAACTGATCGTCCGCCGTGCGGACAACGGCGATTCCCGCGTGCGCAACGTGTATCTGACTGCGGACGGCGAACAGCTCATCAACGAGGTGGAAGCCGTGTGGCTGGACAAATTGCGCCGCCCCTTCGCCCAATTGACCCCGTCCGAACAAGAGACGCTCATCGCCCTGCTCGACAGGCTTGCCTCTGGCATGGACCTCCCGGATCACGGCGCGACGGACGATATGACACGCCCCGTGGGAGGCGCACACGACACTCCATGAATGACTCGCCCTTGTATACACTCCGCGGGTTCCGCTCACTTCACCGCGTAACCCGGCGCCTGATTCTGACCCGCTTTTTGCGCAGCATCGCGCAAGGCGCCATGGCCGTCGACTTCACCCTGTACCTGCGGGCGCGGGATTGGAGTGCTCCGGAGGTCGGACTCCTGCTGATGGCGGGCGGACTCGCCGGCGCGGCGCTGAGCCTTGCGGTCGGCGTGACGAGCGACCGTACCGGGCGCAAGGGGTTCCTGCTCATCTAC
>JAKACX010000034.1 GCA_021821055.1 Bacillota bacterium | reverse complement strand
GGTCGAAGCCTGGCCAACGGCGCACGGGGCCGTTGTCGCACAGGCCTCCGAGACTGCCTACGGCTGGCATGTCGACAGTGCCCTCATGCTGAATCCTTCGAAAGCAGGTCAACCGACGCCGCTGCCCGCATCCCAATGGCCGCTTACGGTCAGCGCAAAAGGGCGCTCCGTCGCCTTCCAGTCCGGCGCACAGGTCAGCCTGATCGGCCCAAGCGGCCAGGTGGACACTGGCTGGGCCGCGCCAAACCCGCATGTCCTGGCGTTGTTGCGCGCGCAGTTGCCGGGATCGACCCTGCTTCTCCCAGGGGCCTTCTCCGATTCGCTCACCGGAGCGTGGAGACTCACATCCGGGCGGCGCGGAACCTATCGCCTGAGCCTCGCGACGTCGCCGCAAGGTTCGCAACAACTCACCGCCCTGGTCACGCAGGCGGCCGGCGCGACGCGCGGCGGCGGACGCGCGCAGGGTGGCGGCACGCCTTCCGGACACGGTCAAAACGCATCGGTCCCGGCGGTTCCATTGTATTTTGGAGCGCGCCGGACGGAGCACGCGTTCCAGCTCTCCTCCGAGCGAAACGTGACGGTTCAGTGGTTGTACACCACCCGCGCCCTGCATCCGGGACCACCCGAATGGTTCGCCAGTTTCCACACCGGTGTCTGGACATATGAGATCGGGCCGTTCACCTCTCCGGCGAACCGCGGCCAGACCGAGTCGCTGTCCTACCTGATCGGCCGCGCACTTGCACAAAACCCCACGCCGCTCGCCGCCAGCGGCGCCGCGGACATCAAGATCGCGGGGACCGCAGGCGACGTGGTCTCCTCGCAACTGCGTTTCACAACCACCGGCGGCCTGCACGTCCGCCTGGACGGACCCGGTATGGAACCGCTGAACACCGCCGCGGACTGGACGCTCTGGTCACCCCCGAAAAGACCGTCCCGGTAACGTCCCTCCCACGCACCGGGATCGTCACGCTTCCTGTGCTTCATTCTGGGGCGTCATTCTCCCCCGTCCGACGCGGCTGCCGACTCTGGCGGCAACTCGTCCGTCTCGCCGCGCAACAGGGCGATCTCGTGCCGGTAGTGCCCTCCCGGAGTCTCCAGAATAAGCGGGATGTCCTGCAGGGCCTCGTGCCGGACGATGCGGCGCAGCGCTTCGACGCCAAGCGATCCGCGCCCGATATTCGCGTGCCTGTCCTTGCCCGCCGCAAACGGATGCCGCGAATCGTTGATGTGTGCAACTTTGAGTCGCGAAAGCCCGATCACATCGTCGAACGTCGCAAGGAATCCATCAAAGTCATTGACGATATCATACCCGGCGCTATAGTTGTGGCATGTGTCGATGCAGACGGCCAGTCGTTCCTTGTGCGTGACAAGCTCGATGATCTCGGCGATCTCCTCAAGCCGATTCCCCACCTTCGATCCGTCTCCCGCCATGGTTTCCAGACAGATCCACAGTTTTTCCTCTCCGGTCAGGATCTCGTTGAGGCCCTGGGCAATCCGCGCGACACCAACCGCCGTTCCCGCGCCGACGTGGCTTCCGGGGTGCATCACGATGTACCTGAAGCCGAGGTACTCCACGCGCTTGATCTCCTCCCGCAGGACCATGCGGCCGTACTCAAGGGTCTCCGCCCGCTCACTGGCAAGGTTGACCAGGTAGGACAGGTGCACCACAGGATCGTCAATGCCGACTTCCCGCATCCGCGCCCATGACTCGTCGCGATGGAACTGGTCGATTGGCCGGGCCGCTCCGCCCCGGTTGCTGCGCGTGTATATCATGTACGTGTCTGCCCGGTAGGACTCCGACTCCTCAACCGCCCGCAGCAACCCCGTTTTCGCCACCGATACGTTGGCGCCCAATTTCACGATGGATTATCGTCCTTTCCCAAGCCGCCTGTCTGCTGTATCCGCGCCGAACCACACGGGCCCGGGCCGTACCCAGTCTAACACATCCCGTCCCGCGCGCGCCGCCGGGCGCGCAAAGAGGCGCGACGCCCCCGGGGGAACTGTGATCAAGTCCGTCCTGACTCGGATTGTCACAGCTTACCTGAGGGTTGCGCCGCGCCTCTCACCACACCGGCGACTGCCTACAGATCAAAGTACATCTGGTATTCGTAAGGATGCGGGCGCAGGGAAAGAGGTTGCACTTCAGTTGAGCGCTTGAAGTCGATCCACGTCTTGATGAAGTCCTCGTCAAACACGCCCCCCTCGAGCAGGAACGCGTGATCCTTTTCAAGAGCGGCCAGCGTCTCGTTGAGCGAGCCGGGAACACTCTGGATCTCGGCCTTCTCGCCCGCGGACAGTTCGTAGATGTTCTTGTCGACCGGGCCAAAGCCATGCTTCGTGGGGTCGATGCCTTTGCGTATGCCGTCAAGGCCCGCCATCAACATCGCCGCAAACGCCAGGTAAGGATTCGCGGTGCCGTCCGGCGTGCGAAACTCGATCCGGGCGGACTTGGGGTTGACCGCGGCGATCGGCACGCGCACCGCGGCGCTGCGATTGCCCTTCGAAAACACGAGGTTGACCGGCGCTTCATAGCCGGGCACAAGCCGTTTGAAGGAGTTCGTGCTCGGTGTCGCGAATGCCAGAATGGCCGAAGCGTGCGTAAGGATGCCGCCGATGTAGTTGAGGGCCATCTTGCTCATGTTGCCGTAGGCGCCCTCCTCGTAAAACAGCGGCGTACCGTCCTTGAAAAGGCTCTGGTGGGTGTGCATGCCGGACCCGTTGTCGCCGAAAATCGGTTTCGGCATGAAGGTCGCGACCTTGCCGTAGCGCCGCGCGACGTTGCGGACGATGTACTTGTAAAGCATCACGTGGTCGGCCACCTTGGTCAGGGTGTTGAAGCGGAAGTTGATCTCCGCCTGACCCGCCGACGCGACTTCGTGGTGATGGCGCTCAACACGGATGCCGGCTTTCATGAGTTCCTGGACCATCTCGGTGCGGATGTCATGCTGGGAATCGGTGGGTTGTACGGGGAAATAGCCGCCTTTGACCTTCACTTTGTAGCCGAGGTTTGGGCCTTCGTCCTTGCCCGTGTTCCAGTTCGCCTCTTCCGAATCGACGCGGTAGAAGGCCCCATGCTGGTCGGTCGAAAACTGCACGTCGTCAAAAACGAAAAATTCCAGTTCCGGCCCGAAGAATGCCTGTGTGGCCATTCCCGACTCCGTCAGATACCGCTCCGCGCGTTGCGCGATGTGGCGCGGGTCCCGATTGTACCGCTTTCCCGACGGTTCATGTACGTCGCACACAAGATCGAGCGTGGGAACCGACGTGAACGCATCCACGTAGACCGTGTCAAGATCCGGCAGCATCACCATGTCGCTCTCTTCGATGCCGCGGAAGCCTTGAATGCTTGATCCGTCGAAGGCGACGCCATTCGTGAGCATATCGACGTCGACCTCAACGGCAGGAATTGTCACATGATGTTGGCGACCCGGCACATCGATAATCCGAAAGTCCACCATTTCAATTCCCTTTTCCTTAATCAGGCTCAGAATTTCAGCCGGAGTCATTCGTTCATCCCCCAATTCCAAATTGGACGGCTATCCGCAGGAAGTCCGCAGCACGTTACAGAGATCTGTACATGGCGCCGCCGGCCCGCGCACAGACCGGACACTGGATCCATCCACCGAGAGGGGTGGGCCCAAACTGGACTCAGTATACGATAATCTCGCAAGCAGCGTCAACGCCAAATGTAAGCTATGCTCCCGCGTTTGTAGGGACATGCGGCGTCTTCGCCCGCCTGCGCGCTCAGTTGAAGCGCAAGGTCCTGCGGCGCAATGCCACACTGAGAACGAGACCCATGCTAATAAAGTTGACAATGAGAGAGGATCCGCCATAGCTGATAAACGGCAACGTGAACCCCGTCGCCGGCGTCATGGCGAGGTTCATTCCGATATTCTCTAACACTTGAAAAGCAAACATGCCGATGCACCCGGTGATCAGGTAGGCGCCAAAGTCGTCCACAGCCGTCATCGCGATGCGGATCATACGATAGAGCATGACGGCAAACAGCAAAATCAGGACACTCCCCCCGACAAATCCCAATTGCTCCGCGATGGCCGAGAAAATGAAGTCCGTCCACTGGAATGGGACCCAGTTCCCGCTCGTCTGGGAACCGTGCAACAGGCCCGTGCCAAACAGGCCCCCATTGCCGACCGCGATCTGCGCTTCCATGACCGCGTACCCCGCGTGCAGCGGCTGGTACCCGGGGTCGAGAAACGATATGATCCGCTGGGACTGGTAGGGTTTGAGCAGGTGCTGGTGCTCCACCAGATGGATCGCCTGATTCGGGAACACGCCGACTGCAAGGATAATCAGCGCCAAAAACGCTCCCGTGCCGATCATCATGATGCGCGCGTGACTCTTTTTCACGTACACGAGCAGCATGGAGTATCCGATGGCAAGTATGACAAGGCCCTGTCCCAGGGCGGGTTCCTTCATGATCAGCAGGAACGGCACAATGAAAACCGCCAGTATCGGTAGCAACGCCTTGAAGGAGTAGTCCGGAAAGTCGCGCTCGTTCATGCGCGCCATGTAATCCGCCGTCCAGATAATGGCGGCCACCTTCATGAGCTCCGACGGTTCGAACGTGAGGCTGCCGAGCGGCAGCCAACTGTGAGCGCCGTTCACCGTGTGGTGCACGCCGAGTACGATGACGAGCATCGCGAGACTCGCGCCGTAGAACCACCAGCGAAATTTTCCCAGTATGCGGTAATCCATGAATGCGACGACGAACATCGCAACGTAGCTCATCAGTTCGAAGATGACCTGCCTCGCCAGGATGTGCGGCGGGATGCCCGAATCCGTCTTGCCATAGGTGGAGGTGTAGACCGCAACGCAACTGATCAATGATATGCAGATCATGATAAAGATCAGCGTGAAATCGAAATCCCGCAAATTCCGCTTGACAATGGACGCTTCCAAACGTGCAAATCCCCCTCGCTTCAGGCCCTTCGGCCCCCGGCCCTCGCGCGGTTGTGCGCGGCCCGCGGTGCCGTACGGCGCTCGGCACTCCCCTTATCATCGCACGGGACATGCTTGTTCGCAACGGTCCCCGCGACTGTTTTTCAAGTCCGCGCGACTTTCTACCGCCGCCGTGCGCGCCCCCGCGCCCCCGGCGGGGCGATCGGCGCCCTCCCGCGCCGCCACTGGATCCACAACAGCGTGCTCAGCGCCACCATGGCCCCCGCGGCAACGAGATACCCGTGCAGCAGCCGGCTTCCGGCTAGCGCGAGGTGCGGGCCGGCGAAGCGCCCGAGGGTGATGAAGGTCGTCACCCACAGGCAAGCGCCCGTGTAGGCGGCGCCGGCGAACCGCAGCGGCGGCATGCGACACGTCCCCGCGGCGATCGCCGACATGTGGCGCACCCCCGGAAGGAAGAAGCCCACGACCAGGCCGGCGCCGCCGTAACGGCGCACCAAGTCCTCCGTTCGCTGCAGGCGCCGTTCATTCAGGCCGACTGCCCTTCCGTAGCGCAGCACCGCGGGTCTGCCGAGCCAGGCCCCGATCATGTAGCTCAGCGTGATCCCGCCCGCCGCTCCGGCACTGCCCGCGATCAGCGCGGGCACGTATGCAAGGGACCCCCGGTACACAAGATAACCCACAGCCGTAAGCAGAGTCTCGTCGGGCAGGGGCAGCCCGACAATGCCCAGAACAAGCAGCACGACCAAGCCCGCGTAGCCATGATGCGAAACCCAGAGGAGCACATGCGATGCGTTCATCCACTCACCCCGCCCGATTGACAACACCATCACGATAAAAGTATGCGGCCGGGCCCCAATCCAGCAGGAAGTCGCAGTGTCCGCGACGAATATTGGGAGACACAAGAAACGCCCGTGCACGCCCCGGTCGGCTGTTGCGAGCGGCAAATGGAGGCCTTTATGCAACGCCACAAGCCCGACTTCATTCTGCTGGCCACAACTCTATGCCTGTTGGCATACGGGCTCGTCATGGTCTTCAGCGCCAGTATGGTCTGGGCCATTCAGGTTTCTCTCGCAAGCCCGTCCTACTACTTCGTCCACCAGCTTGAGAGCGCGTGCATCGGGGTGGTCGGCATGCTCATCCTGATGAACGTCCCGTATCACCGTTTCCGCAAGATGGCGAAATGGATCACGTTCGGTACGGTCGGTGCCCTGATGCTCGTCCTGATTCCCCACATCGGGTTCAAGGCCCAGGGGGTGAGGCGGTGGATTGGACCCCCGGCGCTCCACTTTCAGCCGAGCGAGTTCGCACTCGTGGGAATCCTGTTCTACCTCGCCTACATATACGACAAGAACGAAGGGCGTACACTCCAGTTCAAGCGAGGGGTGCTGCCCCCGCTCATCATGCTCGGGCTCCAGTTCGTGCTTGTTCTGCTTGAACCCGACATGGGCACCGGCATGCTGCTGTTGCTGTCAGGACTCGCAGTCATGTTTGCGGCAGGCATTCGCTGGCGCCACATCGTGACCATTGGACTGTGCACCCTCCCCGTAGTCTTTGCATTCGCGCGTTTTGAATCCTATCGCAACAAGCGCCTCGCGGTCTTCGGCCATACCTGGAATCCCGCCTACAAGGGCCAGGGCGTGTACCAGCTGCAGCAGGCGCTCATCGCCATCCACCACGGGGGTTGGTTCGGCCAGGGGCTTGGGCGGGGAATTTCGCCGTTTCTCTATCTGCCCATCCCGTATGCGGATTTTATCTTCGCCGTGATCGTCGAGGAACTTGGACTGGTCGGAGCGGGCCTCCTGTTACTGCTCTTTGCCGTGCTCATCTGGCGAGGCATCCGCGTCAGCCAACGTCTCTCGGACCGCTTTTCCTCGCTGCTCGCGGTCGGCATCGTCAGTCTGATCGGCTTTGGCGTGATCATCAACGTGGGCGCGGTGACCGGACTCATGCCGATCACGGGGATCCCGCTTCCCTTCGTCAGTTACGGCGGCACATCCTTGCTCGTCAAACTGCTCGCCATGGGCGTGTTGCTGTCCCTGTCCCGGTACACGTCGGACCCGCATCCTGCGGCGGCGGCCGTCCCGGACGGCAAGGTGAGGGCGCTGCTGCCCGCGGCGGTCGCGCGGTCGCCCGTGCCCGGCGAAGGCGGCGGCAAAAAACGGCGCACGGCGCGCCAGCGCAGCGCACCCGCCCTGAGCCGCAACGCCGTGCGCCTGAAGTAGGCCCCGCCGCGGGAACGGCGGTAACGTCTTGCCGCCCTGATTGGGATGATCGCATGTTCCCCGGCGCCACGGCGACAGGAGGTGTCACATACGCGGACCGAACTGACCGAACTCGGGGATCGTCTCTACATGTTTGACATGCTTGAACACGGACTGCCGGGACGCCTCTCCGGTTACCTTTTCGCCGGGGAACGCACGGTGCTGGTCGATACCGGCTCTTTTCGGTGCCTGCCGCAGATCCTGGCCGCGCTGGACACTCTCGGCGCGCGCCCCGACGACCTCGACTACGTCGTGCTGACGCACGCGCACCTCGACCACGCCGGCGGCGCCGGACAACTCGCGAAACTCGCCGCGCGCGCGATGTTCGTGGCACACCCGAGGGCGGCGCGCCACCTCGCCGACCCCGCCCGATTGATTGCAGGGACCCGGGCCGTCTACGGCGAACTGTACGACGCCCTGTTCGGTCAAGTCAGGCCGATCCCCGCGGACCGCCTGCTGGTGCGCAACGACGGCGACACCCTGGACATCGGGGACCGAACCCTCGTCTTTTACGACACGCCCGGCCACGCCAGACACCACATTTGCATCCACGACCCCGCCCGGCGCGCCATCTTCTCGGGCGACGCGCTGGGCGTCCGCTATGTGAGGTCCTTCACCGGGCAAGACTACGAATTCATCCTGCCGTCAAGCAGCCCCACGGACTTCAGCCCGGCCGATGTGCGCCGCACGGTGGCGCGCATGGCCGCCCTGGACGCCGAGGTCGTCTACCATGCCCACTTCGGCCCGTCGCCAGCGGATGAAGCCTTGACCGCCATGCAGTCCGAAGGCGACGCGTTCGCCCGCGTGGCGGAACTGGCCTGGCAACCGGACATGACGACAGACGAGATGACCGCGGCGCTGACGCGCCACGTAAACGGCCGCCTGGCCGCCTTGGGACATCCCGAACTCGACGCGCGGCACATTGGCGACGACCTCTGGCTTGACGCCATGGGGCTGGTCCACTACGAGCGCACCAGGCGCTCGCGGACCGATCCACCATCCGACAGGCCGAGCATCTGAAGAACGGACTTGTGCGCCGCCCACTCAAACGTGTCGTCGAGCGGCGCGAGGGGCCTGTCCAGACCCCTGCGGCGCAGCGCCGTCCGGAGCAGTTGGTCGGCCACGTGCGGATTTTTCGGGAGGAGCGGCCCGTGGATGTAGGTGGCGACGATGCCTTTGTGGCACAAGCCTTCCAAGCCGTCCTCGCCGTTGTTGCCATGTCCGCGCAACACCCGGCCGAACGCAGGGTATTCGTGGTGCGTGCGTCCCACGTGATTCTCGAACCCGACGACCGTCTCACCCGTCCCCTGCCCCGACGGCGTCAGCCGTTCCACCGCCACATTGCCAATCAGGCGCGTCCCGCCAGCCCTCGTCGCCACATCGACCAGGCGCAGCCCCGTGATGCGCTCACCGCTGGCCAATTCATAGTATTCGCCGAGCAACTGGTACCCTCCGCACACCGCGAGAATCGGCAATCCGGCGTCGGCGGCGTGCGCCAGATCGGGCCTGTACATCGGCAGCGCGCGCGCCACGACCTCCTGTTCGCGATCCGAGCCGCCGCCGAGCAAGATGATGTCCACACCCGCGAGGTCCAGAGTCTCTCCGAGCCGGACCTGTCGCACGTCGACGGGCCAGCCCCTGCGCAACGCCCGGTCGCGCAGCACCGCAATATTTCCCTGGTCGGCATACAGATTGAGCAACTCGGGAAACAGGTGAATGATCCGCAACGGCTTCAAACGGCTCGCCCCCTCTGGACCGCGAACATGTCGGACAGCGCGTGGAGCGCGGTGTAGGTCGAGAGAACGTACACGGGCTCCCCGGAGTGCATCACGTGCCCCGGCACGAGGTCCAGCTGCGCGACCACCGTTATGGCGGACCGCTCCACGCCTGCGTACGCCAGGCGCAGGGCCATGTCCGGCCCGCGTGTGCCCGCGCACCACCAGACGGCGCACTTCGCCCGCGGCACAAAGCTCTCCAGGTCAATATCCCACAGCCAGGACACATCGCGGCCATCCGCATCCGCGTCGTTGATGACGAAGCAGACCGTCTTGTCCACCGCGTCCGCCTCGATCGCGCGCAGCACGGCGGTCGCACCCGCCGGGTTCTTGATCAGCGACAGCACGACGCGCGGGGTCTCGCACACCGTCTGCATCCTGCCCGTCGGCGCGCGATAAAATCCCAGGCCGCGTTCAATGCGCGCCGGACTGTAGCCGAGCACGCGCGCAGCGGTGACGGCGGCCAGGAGGTTGTAGACGTTGTACAGACCCGCCACCGTGAGCGGCAGGTCGAAACGATCCACGGGCCTGCTGCCGGACAATCGCTCGCTCACCCCGAGCCGTCCGGCGTCAGACGCCGGCAGGGAGCCCGCGACGTGGCGTTCCGGTCGCGCAAAATGGCCCGCCGGGCAGCGATAGTCGCCCATCTGGGCAAATACGAACCGCGTGTACTCCAGTTCCGCCCCGCACTGCAGGCAAAAGGCGCCGTCGCGAGCCTCCGAACGGGCCACGCCGTCCTGCGGCGCGTCGGCAATGCCAAAGTAGTACGTCAGGTCGCGGCCCAAGCCCAGAGACGCGCACAGCGGGTCATCCGCGTTTGCCACCAGCGTCGTGGATGCGTCGCGCACGCCCGCCCGCAGGCAGGCAAGCGCGTGGTCGACCTCGCCGTAGCGGTCGAGTTGATCGCGCAAGACGTTGGTCACGACCAGCAGCGTCGGCGCCCGCAGGCGCACAATTCCCGGCAGCGTCGCCTCGTCTACCTCCAGTAACGCGCGCCTGTGCCGCAGGGCGCCTGACACCGCCGTGTACGGCAAGAGTGCCGACACGAGACCTTGCGTCAGGTTCGCGCCGCCGTCATTGAAAATCCACGGCTGGTCCTGTCCATCCAAAATGGCATGCAGGAGCGCGACCGTCGTCGTCTTCCCATTGGTCCCTGTGACGACGACAAACGCGTCCAGTTGCCGCAACAGGTGCCCGAGGAGACCCGGGCACAGGCGCAGCGCCACCAGACCCGGCATGCTCGTGGCGCGGCGTCCCAGCAGCCGCAGCGCGAACGCTGTCGCCCTGGCGCTCAGAACTGCGAGGATAACACAGACCTTGCCCATCCGATCGTTCCCCATTGGACCACGTGATGTCACTTCAAAGCCGCCTCTGCAAAATCCCCGCCAATCACCTATACTGGGCGTACACCCGCCGCACAAGGAGGATCACCCATTGTCACACCGTTTCACGCGCACTGAACTCGTCATCGGTCCGGAAGGACTGTCCATCCTGCGGCGCGCAACCGTCGCCGTCGTCGGCCTGGGGGGAGTCGGGTCCTACACCGTCGAGGCGCTCGCGCGCTCCGGCGTTGGACACCTCGTGCTGGTGGACAAGGACGTCGTCGACGTCACCAACATCAACCGGCAGCTCCCCGCGCTCGACCACACCGTCGGGCGGCCCAAGGTGGATGTCATGGCAGAGCGCGTGCATGACATCAACCCCGCCTGTCGCGTCGAGGCAAGACGGGTGTTCTTCCAGGACAGTACAGCGGACGAGCTGTTTGCTGCACCGCTCGACTACGTGGCAGACGCCATCGACACCGTCAGCGCCAAAATCCAGCTCGCCGTCGCCTGCCGCGAGCGCGGGGTGCCGCTCGTGTCGAGCATGGGCGCGGCCAACAAGATCGACCCGACACAATTTCGCGTCATGGACATCAGCGAGACGCGCACCGATCCGATCGCGCGCGTGATGCGGCGGGAACTGCGCAAGCACGGCATCGAGAACGGACTGCCTGTCGTGTGCTCGCTCGAACAGCCGCGGCTTCCGCGCGAAGACGTCCGCATCCGCCTCGTGCCGCCCCTGTCGCCGGGGGAGGAGCGATCGCGCAAGGCGCAGAACCCGCCTGCGAGCATCGCGTTCGTTCCTCCCGTCGCCGGACTCATCCTCGCCGGCGTAGTCATCCGCGACCTGTGTGGGCTCCGGACTTTTTCACAGTTCCCCTGACCGTGACGCCTCCCGGAGGAGGCACGATGCCCGCCGCCTCCAGACAGGCGCGAAAGACGGGCGAGATCTCGGCCGTGAACTGCCGGCCGTCCGCCAACTGCAAGGAGTAGGCGTGCAGCAGGTGATGGCGGACGCCGAGCGCCGGCCGTCCGCCGTACTTGACGTCGCCCACCAGCGGATGGCCCAGTTCGCTCAGGTGGGCGCGAATCTGGTGCATACGGCCGCTCTCGGGCCGTATCTCGAGCAGCGTGTAGCGCCCGCGACACAGCAGCGGACGGTAGTGCGTCCTGGCGGGCTGGGCGCCAGCGTCCCCGGGATTTCTCCCGATGGCCACCGCGGAGCCCGACGACGTGCTCGCCCGCGCCAACGGTTGATCGATCAAACCCGCCGCGCCGACCGTTCCTTCCACGAGGCCCCAGTAGACCTTTTGCACGCGGCGTTCGCGGATTTGCGCCGCGAGACCCTGCAACGACACCGTGGACTTCCCGACCAGCACGACTCCGGACGTGTTGCGGTCGAGACGATTCACGGCCGCCGGAAGAAACTCCCTGCGGTCGTTCAATTCGCCCTTGCGGTACAGATAGGCCAGGCAACGCCCGATCAGCGTGTCGCGCACCTCCCCGCTGTCAGGATGCGTGAGCAGTCCAACCGGTTTGTTGACCACGAGCAGTTCGGCGTCTTCGTACACCACGTCGAGTTCGTCCGGGATGCCCGCAAACTTGCCGCGGGCCCGCTGCAACTCGGAGACCTCCTGTTCGCGAACGAAAATCTGCACCTCGTCGCCGCCCGTCAAGACGGTATCGGCCTTGCCTTTCGCGCCATTGACGCGGACGCGGCCGACACGAAGCAGTTTGTGCACGCCACTGAGCGGAAGTTCAGGCAGCAGCTGACGCACGTAGCGGTGCAGCTTCTTCCCTCCGTCTCCTGGATTCACCGTGTGCTGAATCACTCCCGGATCGACCCTCTCCCGCCCATCACTGTGCATTTTGGTTCCATCCGGCGCCGCGCTGCTCGGAACCCGTTGCGGACGCCGTCGCGCCGCGTCCTCACGCCTGCGCGCCAGATGGCCACACCACCGAAGATGCGAACTGGTCCTCCAGCACATGCGAACGCATCGCATTCTGGACGTCGGCGACGGTGAGTTCCTGCAAGACGTCTAGCGTCGCAAAGAGGTCCATATCGCGCAGCTTCAACGATGTATACAACGAGGCAATCGCCTGCGGGGAATCAAGCAGACCGAGGAAACGGCCGATCGCCTTGCGTTTTGTCCGCAGGAAGGCCTCCTCCGGAAAGTCGCTGTCGCACTGCGCCAGCAGCGCATCCTTCACCCGTTCCGCCAACTCCAGCGGTTTTCTTGAATTGCCTCCCATCATAGAGTAGCCGTAGTGGGACGTCAATTCGTAGTCGGCGCCGAAGCCCATGTCGCAGAGACCATCATCAACTAATTTATGGAATAAAGGGGATCCTCTCCCTAACAGAGCGTCCATCCAGATCCCCGTTGCCTCTTCGTTCACCTGCCGATCCCGGGCCGACAACGGCACATCCGTCTGCTTGAACCCAAACGCAACGCGCGGCTGCGCAACGGCCAGCCGCGTCTCGGTGAACTTCTGCTCGGGTCGCGCCGAACCCTCGGGCAGAATGTGCTCGGGGCGGGCGCGCCGCGCAAACCCCTTCGCTTCCTGATTGGACGTCACAAGTTGCAGGACCTCTGCGACATCCGCGCGGCCGACGACAAAGAGAATCATATTGCCCGGGTGATAGAACGCCCGGTAACACCTGTACAGATCGTCCTTCGTGATCTCCTCGATCGACTCTACCGTGCCGCCGACCGGCGTCGCGAGCGGCGACGAGCCGTAGTACGCCCCGAGCAGCCCATACATCGCACGACGATTGGCATTATCTTGATACATAAGCAATTCTTGCCGTATGATGCCTTTCTCGCGCTCCACGCTCTCGTCAGTGAAGTACGGTTCCTGCACAAAATCAAGCAGCGTGGTTATATTCTCCGTCACGCGACTGGTGCAGGAAAAGAGGTACGTCGTCAGGTCAAATGACGTGTAGGCGTTCGGCTGCGCCCCCGACCTTGAGAACAGGCGAAACACATCGCCGTGTTCCTTTTCAAACATCTTGTGCTCAAGAAAATGCGCGATCCCGTCCGGCATGCGCACTTCCTCCCGCGTTTCCGGATCCCGGAACACCTGGTCGAGCGACCCGTAGTGCGTCGTGAAGCAGGCGTAAGTCTGCCGAAAATCATTCTTGGGCAGTATGTAGACCTGCAGCCCGTTCTCCAGTTCCTCGTGCGTCAAGGACTCGCCAAGACGCGTGTAGTCCACCGTGTTCACCCTTACGCCCCCCCATTTTGCAGCAGGTATACCGCGTCGAGCGAGACGTTGGACGCTACCCGGACGACATCCGCGACCGTCACGCGCATGACGGCGTCCATCAGGGATTCCACGGAGCGTTCCCGGCCGCAAAAGCGTGCGAACATGTGCATCATGGCAGACGTGAAGGGCTGATCGTCGGATTGCAGGTAGTGATGGGTCAGGCCCTCCTTCGTGTAGCGCAGGTCGTCCTCGCTGACTTCCCCGCGGCGCAGCGCCGCAAGCTGTTCTTCGATAATGGCGCGGGTCTTGTCGTAATCGCTCTCCTGGATACCCGCGGCGATGAAGATCAGGCCCTTTAGCGTGTCCAGCCTGCTGGAAGCGTAGTACGCCAGGCTCGCGCGCTCCCTGACGTGCACGAACAGCCTGGAGTGCTCAAATGCGCCCAGCAGTCCATTGTATACCAGCAGCGCGGGGTAGTCGTCCGATCCAAAGCCGACGCCCGTGCGCAGTCCCATATTCAGTTTGGCCTGGCTCACATCCATCCGCTCCACGACCACGCGCGGCGCGCTTGGTCCCTGCTGCGCGGGAGACACCGTCATCACGGCCGTCGCGGCCGCTCCTGTCTTGCACGCGCCGACAAGCGGTCGCAGCGCCGCGAACGCCTCTTGCGTGACCCGCTCCGGATCATCGGGACTGACAATGTAGACGTGGAGCGGCGAACCGGCAAGCCACAGGCGGTAGGTGTCCACCAGCGACTGCGGCGTGATGTCGGGAAGGTCCGCCGCGTACCCCAAGCGCGAAACGCCATACGCCTCGCCCTCGCACAACACCTCGACACAGCGCTCCATCGCGTAGGAGATCTTATCATTCACCAAATTATCCAACCGCTGCCTGTGGAGTTCAATCTCCGACTCGACCGCCGCGCGCGGGAATGCCCCGTCCGGAAGATGTGGGTGCGCCAGCACGTCGCCGAGCAGATTCATGGCGGAAGCGAACAGCCTCACTCCCCTCCCGACATAACGGTCGGCAGGGACCTGGAGTGTCAGCTCGATCGTCTGAAAATCCCCCCGTTTGCCCGCGCGCGCGGAGATGCTGGCACCGTACAGGCCGTCAAACGCCTGCATCAGGTCCTCCGGGTTCTGATAGCGCTCGGTCCCGCGCAGCAGGACGTGGGGCAGCAACACGGACGCCGTCACTTCAGTACGGCTCACGGGTCGCTCCATTTGTATCCAGACCGATGACATCTTGTATTTGTCGGAGGGCAGGACGTGCACATGCACGTCGCCCTCCGAACGCGTCACAAAAACCTCTTGCAAGCAGTTCAGCCCCCATTTCACGACAGACAGGAGATCATCGGCGACCGCCGCCCAACAGAAAAACGCATACTCGAGATAGTATGCGCCGTGGGAAACACACATACCCGCATGGTATCCGGGCCAACCATCCTGCAACTCACGATCCTTTGCGCAACTGGCTGCGGACAGCCGCCTGCGGCACTTCGAAGTCCAGTCGCGTGATCACCTGGGCCGCTCGTATCCACTGCTGCACTTCCCGCTTCATGGCAGGCGAAACGTATTTCGGCATTCCGTGATGCTCAGTCAATTCCTTGCGGCTCATGCAATGCTTGCTCTTGCAATGGTAATTTGTCAAGGCCTCCATTAGCTCACCACAAATCGGGCACTGAAACACGGGCACCTCACCCTTTCGTCGCGGCGTCTCACGCGGTGGAAAAGCCACCGCGGACCGCTGGTCCCGCCATGATCGTCAGCCGCAACACCTCGGGTCCGTCAGGATGAAAAGTCTGTAAATTCGTTCATAGTTTACGCTTATCGCCTGTGCAGTGCAAGTGAAGACTTGGTAAAGGCCGCGCGACACGGGCTCCCGGCGCGCCGGCCTGCCCTGACTTGCATTGTAACGGCTCCGCCTATGGGAACTGTGAAGTTCGATCGGTCCGCCGCAGGTCTGTCCATCTACAGCGTTTGACTAAAGCCTCAAACGCTGTAGATGTCCACTTTGGATTCCGCTCCGGACTTTTTCACAGTTCCCCTAGGGTTTGAACACCGACCCGATCTTGGCGAGGTATCGGTAATTTCCAGCTTCCTTTGCCAGCGACGCGATCCTGCCGTGCAGCTTCATGGAACGCCCCACCTTGCCCACGGCGTCCTTGCGCCCCAGTGAGGCAAGCGTCCCCTGGATAACGGGGTGAAAGGCCGTCTTGACACCTCCCCGTATGTCATGGTAAAGCGAGTCCGCGGCGCTCGTCCCCATCTGCCACGCGATCTGGGCCGTGGGCGGCAGCGGACGGCCGTTCTCGCCGATCACGATGGCGCAGTCGCCAAGCATGTAGGTGTCCCGCGTGTTGACCGACTGCAGGTACTGGTCGACCTTGGCGCGTCCCCGCGGCTCCGTTGCAAAACCCGCGTCAACGACAATCTGGTTACCCCTGACACCCCCGGTCCAGACGACGGTCTCGGTCTCCAGCACCGTATCGTTTTTCAAGTACACCGCGCCCGGTTCCACCTTGACAATCGGGGTCGAAGTCAGGAAGCGCACGCCCCGGGACTTGAGACTCTCTTGCGCCGCGTCCGCCAGATCCGGATCGAATCCGGGCAGAATGCCCGGCATGGCCTCCACGTTGTACAGTTCCACCAAGCTGTAGTCGATTCCGGCCTCGGCGGCGAGTTTTGGCAGGGCGTCCGCCAGTTCCCCCACCAGTTCAATGCCGCTGAAGCCCGCACCGCCGACGACAAAGCGCAACAGCGAACTCCTGCGCTCATACATGTACCGGGCGAAACAGGATTCGATGTGCGACCGGATAAGCCGCGCCTGATTCACCGACTTCAGGATGAACGCATGCTCTCTCATTCCAGGAACGCCAAAGTACTCTGCCTCGCTTCCCAGAGCCACGACAAGGTAGTCGTAGGCAAGCGTGCGGCCACCGTCCAGGATGACCTGCTTTTCCGCCGGAACGATGCGCTGCACGGTCCCTTTGACGAGCTCCACATCCTTGCCGCGCAACACCTTTTCGAGCGGAATTCGTACAGACCGATCGCTGCGCGCGCCGGCGGCGGTCTCGTGTAGCTGAGTGATCAGTTGATGGTATGTGTGTTTGTTCACAAGTGTCACGACCACATCGTCATCCGTCAACCGCTTGCGCGTCTCGAGCGCACACACGAGTCCAGCATAGCCGGCGCCCAGGATTAGAATCTGCTTTGGCATACCAACAACCTCCCCTCAACCCATAGATTGATCATGGTTTCACAAACTCTGGTGCATTGCGACGCTTTTATCATATCAGTTCCGTGAAGTCTGTCAATCGCGCGGCGAGAGATAGGCTACAGCGGTTGAAAAGCAAAGACGGCATATTATATGATATGTGAGAAGGTACTCATGCTCATTGAGGAGTGATTGGCTTTGGCTTTCATCATCACGTCGCCATGCATCGGCGAAAAGGCCGCCGATTGTGTGGAGACTTGTCCCGTCGACGCGATCCACGAGGGCGAGGATCAGTTCTATATTGATCCCGACACGTGCATTGACTGCGGGGCTTGCGAAGCGGTCTGCCCCGTGTCGGCGATCTTCCAGGAAGACTTCGTCCCCGAAGAGGAGAAGTCTTTCATCCGGAAGAATGCGGATTTCTTCAAGAACTGATCACCAGAACTGATCCGGTCGGCGGCGCACAGGGTGCGAGTTTGGCAGGTGCGTTCGCGCCCTGTGTGTGATGGGTCGGGAGTGGAATGCCTATCCGGCTGGTCTCCTGGCGATCCTGCGGGATCCCGGAACCGCGTTGTACTCGACCTTTCGCACCAACAGGCTCACCAGCGTGTGGGCGAACCCGAGCACCGCCGTCAAGGCGATCAGATTTCCGGGCGACCGGAACCACGCGGCAACCGCCACGAAGCTTCCCACTCCGACGATCCTCCCGATCCCCAACGCGATTTCACGACTGATGACGTGCTCCGAACGGTATGCGGCCGACTGGTCGGTCTCATCCATTTCATTCATCGCCATTGAGCCGAAAGGAACGAGCAAGAAGGGCCAAAGCGCGGCCGTGACGGTTCCAAACAGGAGCAGCGTCCAGCGGTTCACCGCGATGAAAAACACGAGGCAGACCACTCCCATAAGTAACGCCGCCCACCGCATGGCGGTCTTGCCCCGGTCTGCGGCCCGCTCCGCACGCCCCGCCAGATAGAACGCCCCAAGACTGATCGAGCCCGTCCACAGCGCATATTCGCCAAGCCCTTCTTCGGTTCCCGTCGCAAGGTAGACCAACAGGCCGATGTAGAAGGCGAACAGCCCTTCCCGGAGTCCAAAGAAGACCGTCGCCCACCACAGCCGACCCCAGTCAGGATCCGCGCGCAGCCGAAACCCCTGCGCCAACTGCATGGGCGCCGGCGGCCGCTTGCAGACGAGGCGAAAACTGAGCCAAATGCACACTCCAAACAGCGCCAACGACGTGGCGAACACCAGGTGGTAACCTGCAAACCGCCAACCCTGCGTGATGACGTACCCGGCGAAAAAGGGGCCCGCCATCGCGGTCAGCGAAGTGAAAACGCCCGCAACTCCGTGAAACCTTCCGCGGTTGTCCGCGGTGGTCAGATCGAAGCTGAGGACCTGGAAGCCGTACCAGTACAGTCCCTGGCCCAGCCCGGACAGCACCCCCAACCAGACGTAATGGTGCGCGCTCTGGCGCCCCAGCCAAAGCAGAAGGCCGAAGAACACGGACAGCGTGGCAACGCCGATGCGGATCAGCCATATCTGGCCGACAAAGGCGGCAAGCCAGCCGCCGAGCACGAACGTGACCGGCAACATCGCGTAGATCGTCCAATTGAACAATCCTATCGCGACGAGTGAATGGTCGACACGCCAGATGAAGATGTTTACAAACAGTCCCGACAGACTGTAACTCGCGACATACAGGCTTCCGAGCGTGATCAGAAGCCGCACGTCGCGCGACAACGCGCCTGGCATGGGCATCCCCCTCAGGTCTAAGGTGGCCGAGGGGGATGTGTATTATCCGCGATCCGGTACTATTCCGGCGCAACCATCGATGTCACGCCACAAAACTGTATACGAGCGTCGCGGCGCCAAGCGCCACGCAGTAGATGCCAAAGGGACGCAGCGCCCGGATCTCGTGGCGCTTGAAGTACCGCATCAGAAACCATGTGCTCAGGTACGCGGCGATTCCCGCCAGGGTTCCTCCGACCAGAGCCTGTGTCAACAGTCCGTGGCTGTGCGCCAGCTTGGGCAGTTCCTTCACCGCCGCGCCGAGGATGACGGGCGTCGCCAGAAGGAAACTCAGGCGCGCGGCCGCCTCGTATTCAAGTCCGTACAGCAGGCCGCCGATCATGGTCATCGCCGAACGGGAGAACCCGGGTATCAAGGCAAACGATTCCAGCACGCCAATTATGATAATCTGACGATTGGTCAAGTCCGCCATGGCGCGGTTGCCCCGGCGGCGCAGCAGCCGATCGCCCGCGATCAGGATGACGCCGTTGACAATCAAAAAGGACATGGCCGCGCGCGGGGCGGCGAACAGGTGCGCGAGCGGGTGATTGAAAAACTCGCCGATCAACACCGCGGGCACCGTCCCGAGAACCAGCAGCCAGAACTCCTTGCGGGCTACTTTTGTCTTCGTCTGCTCGGCCACGGCGCCGGTCGCCATGAGCGCCCGCAGATAGGTCAACCAATCGGAGAAAAAGTAGATCAGCAGGGCGACGGCGGTCCCCACGTGCAGCATGACGACAAACGGGAGAAACGCCGGGTTCTTTTGCAGGTCTGGCCAGTGAAGCAGAAACGGCAGAATCACGGCGTGTCCCACACTGCTCACAGGGAAGAGTTCTGTGATCCCCTGCACAATGGCAAAGATGATCGTCTGTCCAAGATGCATGATGAAAAACTATCCCTCCGATCCATTTCGCTGGTATTGTAGCACAGATCTCCCGCACGCCGAAGTTTCAGCGGTCGAGTTTCGCAAACTGCCTGGAGGCGGCCTCAAAGGCCGCCTCCGCCTTTTCCAGCTGTTCTTCCACCATGCCGATGTCCACGTATAAGTCGGAAAAATCGAACCACGAGCGCGACCGCTTGCGCAACGCCTCCAGCCTGTCCGCCACCTGAACCGCGTCGGCGTTGGCGCTCGACAACTGATCGGTCAATTGTTTGGCTAGGCGCTCCTTGGGCGTGCCGCGATAGACGTCGAGAAAGTCCAGCTCGCCGCCCAATTTGGTCACCCCCGCAATCAACTGCGTTTCCCTCCGGTGCAGCTTGTCGAGGCGAAAGGCAAAATCTCCTTTGCGGCGTTCACGCACGCCGATCCAGATGGCGGCTCCGGCGGCCAGTATGACGAGAACTATCCAAAATTTCAATCCTCCTCATCCTTCCAATCTGCTCCGTATACGGTGCATGTTTAATAACTGTCACTTTTGTCCACGATAGCAGTAATAGTTCGCGAGACAGGGAGAGGATCAAGCGTGCGAAAACTGCATTACCTTCCAACCATCGCGGTCGCACTCGGCCTGGCAGGACACGCGATGGCCATGCAGGCGGGTGCCCAGGGCATTGCAGGCGCGGTCACAGAATACACCGTGCAGTCGGGCGACACGGTAGGGGCCATCGCACTGGCGTTTCACAGCTCGGTGCAGGCGATCACGGCGTTGAACCACTTAAACAACCCAAATCTCATCTACACCGGGGAGAAACTTGTCGTGCCTTCGCCACGGTCCGGCCTGCCCACGGGCGCGAGGCCCGTCGTCTGCACTCTCACCGCGTACACCGACGGGTACGCTTCGACGGGAAAAGTGCCCGGCGATCCCGGGTACGGCATTACCTCCACGGGCCAGGTGGCCATGCAGGGTTTGACGGTGGCCGTTGACCCCGGCGTGATCCCGTACGGCACCCCGCTGCTCATTCCGGGCGTCGGCGTGCGGATAGCCGAAGACACGGGCGGCGCGATCATAGGCAATCACATCGACGTCTTCTACAACAGCAACCAGACGGCTCTTGACTTTGGTGTGAAACACGGCGTACTCGTGTACATTCTGCCCAGGCGGGACATCGCATTTATTCACCGACTGCCCGTACTGGCCCAGGATGTCTTGCGCGCGCGCTCCTTCACCCGCCACGCGACCGTCCAGACACCAGTATACACGAGTTCTGCGGTGGAGAAAGCAGCGGCGGCTCTGGCCTCGCCCACCGGACAAGGCCTTGCGTCCGACCTGCTGACATCAGGGATTCGACCCCCCGCGCAAAGCCGCGCGCAGGCCTCCCCCGCCCCCGCGCTCCGCGCAGACCCGGTCGCGAACGCAGCCTCCCGCCGGTCTCCCGCGCCAACCGTCCTGTCGGCCTTGACCACACAGGTCCTTCCGGCGCACGCGCGAGTGCGGCGGGCGGCGCCGCCGTCCACCGCACCGGCGGCCGCCTCACCGCGCGTCGATGTCATGGATGCCTGGAACATCGTCCTGGAACAGGACGTCTGGCAGCCCATGCTGCGCGCAGCAACGAGAGCCATGGAGTAGGGAAACCGGGCCATGCGGTCGTTCCGCCGCCTCCCGCCTCAGGACAAATAGCGCTCCGTCGTGAGGACGCGGGACGCGACGCGGCGGCCGAGCGTCACACTGTTCCCCGGAACTCCGCGCGCCAGCTTGCGGGCCGCGGCGCACGCCGCCGCCAGTTCGTCGCCTTCCGTGCACGCCGCGAAGACCTGGCGCGCCGCTTCCTCGACGGCGGGGAACGCGTGCGCGATGTACAGCGCCGCCAGATCGCGGTGCGCCTCTGCCGCCGGAAGTTGGCGCGCAGCGCATTGCCCGGCGCGGACCAGGGCGCTCTCGGCCGTGTACAGCGCGATCACCATATCCGCCAGGGCGGCGAGCACCTCCTGCTCGTCCTCAATGCGCTGGCCAAACGTCTGCACGGCCATCCCGCCCGCGAGCAGGAACAGTTTGCGAATCACGGTCACCATCTGCGTCTCGCGCTCCAGCGGGCCTCCCTGCGCCGCGGCCCGAATCGGCTCCAGGATCTCCGCCTGGACGGCGCGGGCCGCGTTGTACAACGCCAGTTTCCCCTGCTCCGCCCATTTGAGCAACGTGCCCGGGATCAGCAGGCGGTTGATCTCGTTCGTTCCTTCAAAGATGCGGTTGATGCGCGAATCGCGGTACATCCGCTCGATCGCAAACTCCTGGATGTACCCCGCACCACCATGGATCTGCACGCCTTCGTCAACGACGAAGTCGAGCATCTCGGATCCGAAGACCTTGTTCACTGAACACTCCACGGCAAACTCGGCGATGCGCGCGGCGATCTGCGGGCCCCGGTCGCCCGCTTCGTCCCCCACCTCGGAGAGCGCCGCGTCCATCGCGCCCGCCGTGCGGTAAACCGCGCTCTCCGACGCGTACAGATACGCCGCCATCCGCCCAATCTTCGCCTGAATGAGCGGGAACGAGGCAATCGGTCTCCCGAACTGGCGCCTCGTGTTGGCATAGCGCGCCGTCAGTTCCAGCGCTTCCTTCGCGGCCCCGACACAGCCCGCGGCCAGCTTGTAGCGGCCGATATTCAGGATGTTGAACGCGATCACGTGCCCGCGCCCCGCCTGTCCGAGCAGATTTTCCTTCGGCACGCGGACGTCGTCCAGGATCAATGCGCGTGTCGAGGACGCCTTGATGCCCATCTTCTTCTCCTCGGGGCCTGTGGCGACGCCGGGGAATGTCCGCTCGACGATGAAGGCCGAAAACTGTTGCCCGTCGATCTTGGCATACACGATGAAGACGTCGGCAAAAGCGGAATTGGTGATGAACTGCTTGCGCCCATTTAGCACATAGTGGCTGCCGTCCGGGGAGAGACGCGCCGTGGCCCGCGCGCCGAGCGCATCCGAACCGCTGTCAGGCTCGGTGAGCGCGTACGCCGCGAACCACTCGCCCGTCGCCAGTCGGGGGAGATAGCGCGCTCGTTGCTCCTCCGTACCGAACAGAACGATGGGCAGCGTCCCGATGCCGACGTTCGCCCCGTGCGAGAGCGCGAACGATCCCGCGCCCGAGAGGTGCTCCCCGATCAGGGTCGAACTCACCTTGTCCAGATCCAGTCCGCCGTATGTCTCGGGGATATCGGCGGCCAACAACCCCATATCCCCTGCCTTGCGCAGCAGTGCGACGGTCAATTCCCAGTCCTGATGCTCCAGCCGCTCCGCCACCGGACGCACTTCGCGCTCGACAAACTCGCGCGCCGTACGTGCAAACATGACCTGTTCGGCGGAGAAGTCCTCGGGAACAAAGATGCTGCGCGGGTCGCTCGGCGACACCGCGAAATGGGCCCCGTGCTCGCGATCCCTCTGCAACGTGGCTGAACCGTCCACATTCGCCATACGTCATCCTCCCTTATCTGGAACAATCAAGCTCCTGTCCGAACGAGTCCCCGTCCAGCACAATCCCCGGACCGACCGCTCAGAGCAGTTCAAACACGGCCGCGGCCCCCATGCCGCCCCCCACACACATGGTCACCACGCCGTAACGGCCGCCTCTCCTGCGCAGTTCGGCGAACAGGTCCACCGCCTGGCGCGCACCCGTGCATCCCAGGGGATGCCCGAGCGCGATGGCCCCGCCGTTGACGTTCACGCGCTCCCCGTCCAGGTCGAGTTCCCGGATCACCTGCACCGCCTGCGCCGCGAACGCTTCGTTCAACTCGATGAGGTCAATGTCCGCCAGAGTCAGTCCCGCCTGCGCCAGCGCCCGGGGCACCGCGGTGATAGGGCCAAGTCCCATGACGTCCGGCTCCACTCCGACCACCGCATAGGACCGCATGGCGGCAATCGGCCGCAGCCCGCGTTCCTGCGCGGCGGTGGCGGACATCGCGACGACCATGGCTGCGCCGTCGCTGGTCTGGGACGAGTTGCCGGCCGTCACACTCCCGTCCCTGGCAAACGCCGGACGCAGCTTGGACAGCGCTTCAAGCGACGTGTCGCGGCGCACGCCCTCATCGACAGAGAACCACTGCTCCTCACGCAGCGGCCTGCCGTCCTCCTGCACGACTGTGCGCGGCGCGCGCACCGGCACGATCTGGTCCGCCGTGCGCCCTTCGTCGATCGCCCGCGCGGCGCGCTGGTGGCTGCGCAGGGCGAATTCGTCCTGCTGGTCCCGCGTCACGTCAAACCGCCGGGCCACTTCCTCTGCGGTGGCGCCCATGGAGAGGTAGACTTCCGGATAGTGCACCGTCAGGTGCGGGTTTGGCGTCACGTGCCGGCCTCCCATGGGCAGCCGGCTCATGCTCTCGACACCACCCGCGATCACCACGTCCGCCGATCCAAAAGCGATGCTCTGGACGGCCTGGGAGATCGGA
>JAKACX010000004.1 GCA_021821055.1 Bacillota bacterium | reverse complement strand
CTATGTGTTGCAGAATCTGATCGTGTTTGGTCGACATGGGCCCCGCCCTCTTGTGTCATCAAACTATTATACGACACAAAGCCAGTTTGATGGCAGAAAACAGTCGCTGTATCATTCTCTTCTGTTCCATGGGCGCCGGGCGCTATTCTTCCGTTCCATCGCTCGCCGGCCTGCGCCCGTTCTCGCCGTCGCAGGCCGGAAAGCGGCGCGCGTACCGGGTCAACTCGACTGTCATCTCGTAGCGCATCATCGGCGTGATGAGATAGATGCCGTTGAACCGCTCCGCCGCCGCGGCGACCAGTTCGCGGGCGAGCGCCACGCCCTCCTCCCTCGCCCGGGCGCCCTTGAACTGCGCCATGCGCGCCCGCGCCTCGTCCGTCAGCCGGATGCCGGGCACCTCATTGTGCAGAAATTCGGCGTTGCGGGAACTGAGCAACGGCATGACGCCGACGAACACGGGGGCGGGAATATGGCGCGTCGCGTCGTCCAGGACGGCGAACATCGCCGGATCGAAGATGGGTTGCGTCATGATGAAGTCCGCCCCCGCCAGAACCTTGCGCTCCAGGCGCGCGACGGCCTTGTCGAGGTGGCGCACGTGCGGGTTGAACGCCGCGCCGACCGCAAAACGCGCCCGGTCCGCAAGCACGCGCCCGGAGAACGCCAGTCCTTCGTTGAGTTGTTTGACCATGCGGATCATGTCAAACGACGTCAGGTCATAGACGGACGATGCGCCGGGAAAATCGCCGAAGCGCGATGGGTCGCCCGTCACCACGAGGACCTGATGGATGCCGAGCGCGTGCAGCCCGAGCAGGTGGGACTGCTGGCCGATCAGGTTGCGGTCGCGGCACGCGATGTGCAGGAGCGGCTCGACGCCGCTTTGCTTCATGAGCGCGCCGAGGGCCATGTTGCTCATGCGCATGATGGCCAGCGAATTGTCCGCCATCGTCACCGCGTCGGCGCCCGCGTCGCGCAGCGCCCGGGCCCCGGCGAGGAACTCCGCCGACTCCAGTTCCTTTGGCGGATCCAGTTCCACGATGACGGTGCGCTCGCCGCGCGCCTTCTCGTGAACGTAAGCCGGCTGCGCAAAGGGGGCCACGGCGGCCGTCGGCACCCCTGCGACGGCCGCCGAAGGCCTGGAGACAACTTCCGAAGGCCTGGAGACAACTTCCGAAGGCCTGGAGACAACTTCCGATGGTTTGGAGACAACTTCCGAAGGCTTGGAGACAGCCGCCGGGGCACCGCCTTTCACCTCCAGCGCCGCGGCGCGCGCTCCCGCGGCCGCTTCCGGGAGCAGCGGCGCGAGTCCCTGCACCGCGTTTGCCATCTCGCGGATGTGATCCGGCGTCGTACCGCAGCATCCCCCCACGATCCGCACGCCCAGGTCGCGAAACACGCGCGCCGCGCGGCCGAAGTACTCCGGTTGCGCGGCGTAGGCGTAGTGGCCGTCGGTCACGCTCAGCAGGCCGGCGTTTGGCAGCGCGGACAGCAGCATGGACGGTTCCAGCGCAGCCCTGGCAAGCGCGCGCTCCATATCGGCCGGACCCATCCGACAGTTCAGGCCGACGACCGTCGCCCCGTCCCCGATCAGTCTGGTGAACGCATCGCCGAGCAGAGCGCCGTCGCGCGTGACCGCCAGGTCAACCAACGCCAGTTGGGCAATCACGGGAATGTCGGTCATCCCCCGCGCGGCCTGCACGGCGGCGCGCAACTCCTCGAGGTCGTAGAACGTCTCGAACAGGAGACAGTCGGGTCCCTCCATCAGCAACTCCGCGATCTGTCCGGCGTAGATGCCGACCAGTTCGTCGGTCACGCCAAACGTCGGACGCATGCCGCGGACGGAACCGACCGTCCCCGCCACGTACGCCTCCTCACCCGCCGCCGCCCGCGCCAATCGGACCCCCGCGCGGTTGATGCGGGCCACCTGGTCCTCCAGGCCGTAGCGCGCGAGTCCCGCGCGACTCGCGCCAAACGTGTTGCTTTCGATCAGCAGCGCACCCGCGGCGCGGTACGAGCGGTGGACGCTCGTCACGACATCCTCGCCCGTGACGTTCAATTCTTCATAACAGACTCCGACGGGCACGCCCAGCCTGTACAGCTCGGTCGCCATCGCACCGTCCGCGACGAGCACGGCCCGCGCGATATAATCAAGAATGTGCTCTTTTGGCAAGGTACCACCACCCGGGGCAAAAACTTCAGCGCAAATCCTATGAACAAGCTTAGCGGTTGGCCGACCGCCGCGCAACACGGCAAGCGCCCTGCCACGGCGTCAGGGCGCGAACAGGGAGATCCCGGTTTTTACGGCGAGCAGCAGCGCCACCACGACAAACAGCGGACGGATCAAGCGCGCCCCGCGCCGAATGGCGAAGCGGGAGCCCAGCCGCGCGCCGCCCAGCATGCCGATGGCGAGGGGCAACCCTGCGACGGCCGCCACCTTGCCGCGCAGCGCAAACAGCAGGAGGGCCGCGGCGTTGCTGGCAAAATTGAGCGCGCGGCCGTTGCCTGCCGCGGTGATGAAGTCGAAGCGAAAGATGGACAGAAAGGCGAACAGCAGGAAAGACCCCGTTCCCGGCCCGATAAACCCGTCGTAAAAGCCAAGTCCGAACGCCAGCGGGAGCGCCGCGGCCACCGTGCGGCGCGTCACGCCCGCAAACTGATTCTCGTGGCCCATTTGGCGGCGCAACAGGGTCATGACCGCGATGCCGACGATCACAATGAAGATGATCAGCTTCAGGTACGCCTGATTGACACGCAGCACGCTGTCCGCGCCGAGAAGGGCGCCGACAAACGTGGCCGGCGCCATGAGAGCGATCAGACGCCACTCGATGTGCCCGGAGCGGACGTAGGCCAGAGTGCTGGTCGACGAGGCAAACGTGCCGGCAAATTTGTTCGTGCCAAGCGCCATGTGGGGCGGGAACCCGGCCCACAGCAAAGCGGGCAGCGTGACCACCCCGCCGCCGCCCACCACCGAGTCGAACATGCCGGCGACGAAGCCCGCACCAAAGAGAGCCGCCATAATCCACCACACATCGTGCAAGCGCCTCGTCCTCCGCAACCACCAAACTCGCGTTCGAAACGCATTGCCGGAAACCTTCCATGGTCGAGGCGCGCCCGATCATGGCCAGTCCCCGGCAAACGGCGGTCCGCTCAAGCTCTCCCTGCCGCTACGGCGTCCCCGGCGCCATCGCCTCGCGCGACACCGTCACGCCCTTCGCGACGATCACCCACTCGTGTTCGCCCAGTTGGACGGTCCAGGAATCGGCGGTCGCGTGCTCCGCGACCAGCGCGCGCAGGTCAAGCCATACGCTCACGCCGTCGACCTCCACTCCAGGTACCTCCTCGACAACGCGGCGCACGATCTGTCCCAGCAAGGCGGCCGGGATCGGAACCCACCACGCCGCCTTCACGTCCATCCGCATGCGGCCGTCGTCCATGGCGCAGGAGACCCGCACGGCGGCTGTGCCAAATCCCGTCGACAGGTCCCCCTCCGCCCCCCAGTCCAGCAGGCGCAGTCCGTGCACCGAGACGCCCTTTGGCAACAGGGTGTTCAACTCATCCTCGACGTCGCCCTCCGACACATTGAGCGACGCCTGCGAAAACCGCATACACCGATCCCGCCTTCACGCCGCGCACAGTGGATCACTTGCCTTGCGCGGCCAGTTTCGCCCGGATTTCCTCAAGTTCCGCGATGCTCGTCTCGAGCTTCGCCTTCTGGTCGACAATCAGTTCCAGGTTCGAACGCAGGCTCGTGAGACTCTTGTCGATTTCGTCAATCATCGTCGAGAGTTCATCCGCGCCGACCTGCTCCATCCCGGACAGCACCTTGTACAGCTTCAGCCCCGAAAGGGCGGCGGACGTCATCATGTTCGACGCCGCGAAGGCCAGGCCGGGAATCGCGGCGCGAACGCCGGCGCTGCCCATGCTCGCGATGCGGCTCATCGTCTTGCCGGCGGCGGAGCCCCTGCGGCGCAAGAACTGCTGCAGGTCCTCCTCCTTGATCATGTACTGCCCCGTCTGGTCGTTCGCCCGAAGCTGGCCGGTCCGGATCCAGCGGCGGACAGTCTCCTCGGATACGCGCAGCCGGTAGGCCACTTCAAATGTGGTGAATTCCATTTGCTCTCCTCCTTCGCAGGTGCACTGCGGCATACGGATCGGCGATCCCATTCTCATTGTATGCACACACACACAATGCGGTCAACACACACACGTTATTATTCGTGTGTGTGTTGACCCTGTGCCGCAGTCTCCGCCTCGGGATCCGGGGACATGCGCTGACGCCGCGTCCCGCCGCGGCGTTGGACGCCGTATCCTTCGTCAGTACGCCTGCCGGACGGACTCCACGTCGTCGGTCGGTACGCCAGCCGGACGGCGGGGATGGTCACTGCTCTCCGAGGGCCACCCGGATCAGCGCCAGCGGGCCCGAACCGCCCACGCTGGCGGCCTCCCCGGGTTCCAGCACGAACGCGTCGAATGCCCGCGGCTCTTGCCGCGCGCCCGCACTCCCGCCGCCAGGCCCGACGCCGTCCGCCAGACTGATCAGGCAGACCGCCTCGCCGCGACCGGCCACAACGGTTGCCCCGCCGTCGACCTCAAGGACCGAGAAGCGAAAGTACTCGTTTGCCTCGCACAGCGCCTCTTGCCCCACGCGCACGGACAGCTTGTGCGCCGCGGAACGCGGCTGCGGAAAAGCCGTCACCGCCAGGCCCTGTTCTATGTGCAGGTCGCGCGGCTTCCCGTCCTGCCCTGGCCGGTCATAGTCGTAGAGGCGGTACGTCGTGTCGGATGATTCCTGCACTTCAAGCGCCACGATCCCAGCCCCCAGCGCGTGGACGGTCCCCGGCGGCACTGGGTAGTATTCCCCCGGTTGCACCTCGGTGTACCGCAGCAGACGCCGGGCGTCGCCGCTGTGCAGTGCGTCGCGCAGTTGCGCCGCGTCCTCGGCCCTGTGCCCGTGGCAGATGCGCGCGCCGGGCTCGGCCGACAGGATCAGCCAGCCCTCCGCTTTTCCCAGATCGTGGACGGCCTTTGCTTGTTCGTCGTTTGGGTGGACCTGGACCGAGAGGTCCGCCTGCGCATGCAGCAGTTTGATCATAACGGGAAACCACGGACGCCGTGGCGCGAGTTCGCCGAGCGTCCGCCCCCGATCGTCCAAGGTCGGGCCCGACGGGTGGTCGGATACCAGCCACGCCTCCCCGATCGGCTCATTTCCCGGTGCACCCAGCATATGACGGGCTATGTAGTCGCCACCCCAGACGCGCGCCTTGAATACAGGCGACAGTTTTCTCAAGTCAGACCCTCCCCGCCATTTATCAATGGTCAGCACTGGCGCCCGCGTCGACGAAATGCGATCGGTCCGTCGCAGGTCGGTCCATCGATAGCGTTTGACCACAGCCTCAAACGCTATCGATGTCCGTTTTGGATTTCGCTCCGGACTTTTTTCACAGTTCCCCTAGAGATGAGGTTGCACGCGCGCCTCGATCGCGCTCTCCAGCGCCCGCAGCAGCTCGTCCGCGGCCGCGGCGGAGTCAGCGCTCACGCCGATGTAGACCTTGAGTTTCGGTTCTGTTCCGGACGGCCGCACGGCCACCCAACCGCCGTCAAAGCGGAATTTGAGCACATCGGACGCGGGCAGGTCCAGACTTTCTTCCCCGCCCGTCGCAAGCGTCCGCCGCACCCCCGCGAGACAGTCCTCCAGCACGCGGGCCGGGCCCGCCAGCGCCGACAGGGGTTTTGCCCGCAGGTCCGCCATCAGGCGCTCCATGCGGTACACGCCGCTCTGCCCCGCGAACGTGTATCCGAGCAGCCGGTCGCGGAAGTAGCCCACACGCGCGAACAGCGCCTCGAGCGCCTCATCGAGCGTCCTGCCCTCGGCGTGGTGTTTTGCGACAGCGTTTGCAATCAGGACCGCCGCCTGAATGCTGTCCTTGTCGCGCACGAACGGCAACGCGAGATAGCCGACGCTCTCCTCGTAGCCGAACGCGAACGAGTATGGACCGCCCTGTTCGTATTCGGCAATTTTGGCGCCAATGAACTTGAAGCCCGTCAGGACACGCTCAGTCTGGACACCGTGCGTCGCGGCGACCGCCTCGCCAAAGTCGGACGTCACGTTGGTCGTCACGACCACCGCGTTTCCCGGCAGCCGCCCGTCTCCCTTAAGGCGCGCCGACCAGTGGTCGATCAGCAGGCCGCCAATTTCATTGCCGGAGAAGAAACGGTACTCGCCGTCGCGTTGCCGCGCCATCACACCCAGGCGATCGGCGTCCGGATCCGTGGCGAGGATCAGATCGGCCGCAAGACGCTTTGCGAGGGGCAGAGCCCTGTCGTACGCCACGAGTTCCTCCGGATTCGGACTGCTGGTGTGAGTGAATTCCCCATCGAGCGCGGACTGCTCCGCAACGAGGTGCACCTCGGGGAACCCCGCGGCGGCCAGCGCGCGCGGCACCATCGCCGCGCCTGTTCCGTGCAGCGGCGTATAGACAATCTTTATCGCAGCGCCATCGGACGGTTTCCTGTACAACGCGCGCAACTCCCCGAAGTACGCCTCCGCGACCCCGCTCTCCACGGTGCGGACCATGCCGCCGTGCAGCGCGGCGTTTTGTTCCATGCGCCGGATGGAGAACAAGTCTCCATCCGCCATCAGCATCATGACCTGCCGGGTGTCGTCCGGCAGCAACTGCCCGCCGTCGGCCCCGTACACCTTGTAGCCGTTGTACTCCGGAGGATTGTGGCTCGCGGTGATCATGACGCCTGCGGAACACCCGAGGTGCCTGACAGCGAAGGATAACAGCGGCGTCGGCTGCGGCGCCGCGAAGACGTGGGCGACGACGCCCGCGGCGGCAGCCACCAGCGCGGTCTCCCAAGCGAACTCATGCGACATCCGCCGGCCGTCGTACGCGATCACAACGGAACCGCCGCCGTTTTGCCTGATCCACGCCACGACGCCGGCCGTGGCGCGGCGCACGGTGTGCACGTTCATCCGCGCGCTGCCCACGCCAATTTTGGCGCGCAAGCCCCCCGTTCCAAAGTCAATGTCGTGTGAAAACCGCTCTTCCAGTTCACTCCAAGCACCGGCCCGCTGCAGCGCTTCGAGTTCGGCCCGCAGGTCCGCGTCCAGCCTGGTGTCCTCATACCACGTTCGCCAGCGTCTGCTCTGTTCCATGTCGTGCGACGCCCCCTTATCAGTCTGCAAAGCCCGGCGGTGTTGTCGACCCGTGCGCCTGCTCGAGAACTGCCGCAATCTGCAGCAGCTTCGCTTCGGACAACGCGGCGCCAATGAGTTGCACCGCCAGCGGGAGGCCGCCGGAGGCAAGACCGAACGGCACCGAAACGGCCGGCGACCCCGTGAGATTGAACGGATTGCAAAAGCGTGTGAAGTTGCGCCGCACCACCAGTTCCCGCCCGCCTGCCAAGGTGGTCTTTGCGCCGATGAGCGGCGGGAAAAACGGTGTGACAGGCGTCAGCACGACATCGGCGGACTGGTGCACCAGTTCCAACTGCCGTTTGAAGCGCGCGCGCACCCACTGCGCCTGCGCGTAATCGATCGCCGTGAATGGCCGGCCGTTCTCCAGACGCGTGCGCACGTCGGCGCCGTACGTCTGGGAGGGATCCTTCAGCCAGGCGTCGTGCACGGACAACGCCTCGACCGAGATGGTGATGTTCTGCGCCTCCGGGATGTCGGCGAGAATCGGCAGTTCGACCTCAAGCACACGCATGCCGGCCGCGCGCAGCACTTCCGCCGCGCGCAAGACGGCGTCGACCAGTTCGTCGTCGGCGTTGGCATGGAAGAACGACCGTTCTATGCCGACCGTCATCCCCCGCACTGGCGCGCCCAACAGCCGGCCAAAGTCTTCTGCCGGACCGGGTGCGCTGTACGCGTCGCGCTCGTCGTACCCCGCCAGCACGTTCATCAGGAGGGCGGCGTCACGCACCGTGCGCACCATCGGTCCCGCGTGATCGAGGGTGCGGGCAAGCGGAAAGACACCGTGTTTGCTGACTCTGCCAAATGTTGGCTTGAGACCCACGACGCCGCAGCACGCGGCCGGGATCCGGATGGAGCCTCCCGTGTCCGTTCCGAGCGACGCCGGCGTAAGATCAATCGCCAAGGCGGCCGCGCTGCCGCCGCTTGAGCCTCCGGCCGTCCGATCAGTGTCCCACGGGTTGCGGCAGAAGCCGTAGTGCGGGTTCTCGGTGGTCGTGCCGTACGCAAATTCGTGCAGGTTCAATTTGCCGAGCAGCAGGGCTCCGGCCCCGGACAGTCTCTCCCACGCGGCGGCGTCGGCGTCTGGCACAAAGTCGGCTTGGATGGCGGAACCCGATGTCGTGCGCACACCCCTGGTCCAGAAGATGTCCTTCAGGGCCATGGGAATGCCGTGCAAGACACCTTGCGATTCGCCCGCCGCGGTCTGCGCGTCCGCCGCGTCCGCCGCCTGCAGCGCCTGCTCCTCGCACAGCGTAATGTAAGATCGCACTTTGCCGTCCAGTCGTTTTACGCGGTCTATGTAATGCTGTGTCAGTTCACGGCTCGACACTTTTCGCGAAGAGATCAGACCAGTCCATTCCGTCAGGTCGCGATACGTATAAAACCCCTCCCCCGCTGGTCCTGATTTCGCCTTGCTGTTCCTGTCGGGCGCCTGATGGTTCTTGATCGCGCGCTGACTCCATTGTATCCTACGGATAGTGTCTTCGTAAGCGAAAGGATAGGCTACAGATGCCCGTATTGCATAAAAAGTTCTTATACCCCTCGCAATCTATAAGATACCATCTGATCGCCGGCGCGCTCACCCTCTGCGCCCTGTCATGCGCGGCGCCCCTGGCCGAGGCGACCTCGGTGGCGCCAGCGGCCGTGCAACTGTACCAGCAGGGACTGCTGGTGCGCAAAACGAACCCCGAACTTGCCCTGAAGGACTTCGCCGCAGCCGTCCGCCTGGCGCCGCAGTGGGAACCGGCCCTCTACAGCGAGGGCGCCATGCTCTCCGTGAAAGACTTCCAGGCTGCTCTGCCCATACTGTTGCACGCCGCCAAAGTCGCCCCGCAGGACGACACCGTCTGGAACATCATCGGGTGGGGCTACTACCAGCACCGTCAGTTCACGCGAGCGGAGGCCGCGTTCGAACGCCAGTTGCAGATCGCGCCGAACAGCCCGCAGGGCCTGTGGGGCCTCGCAAACTGTTACGCGAACAGCTCTGTCAGGCAGTTTGCGAGCGCGCGCAGGGTACTCCTGCAACTGCAGGACAAGGCTGGCGGTCCGTTTGCGGCGGATGCGGCGCGAATGCTCGCGGCGCTGCCGCCGAACGCCGTGGATGCGTCGTACCAGCCAAACGCGCCGGTGTCCTACCAGGACGCGATTGCGATGGCGCTCTCCTACCACAACTATGCGCAACTGGCCGGACCGCCCGCGCCAGCGGCCGCCGATGGGCAGAAGCCGAGTGCTCCAGTCGCGCCTTACGTGGCATTTGCCGCGGCCCACGGGTTCCTGCCCCATTTCTCCATCCCGTCCTACGGGCAGCCCGCCACCAGGCTGTTTGTCGCCCTGCTCTTGGCCCGCGTATACGGCGTGAACCGCTACGACTACATCCGTCCCTTCCCGCTCACCGACATGCAGGGTGTTCCCACCAACGAAGGCATGTACGTGAACAGTGTGCTTGCTCTGCGGCTCATGACGACCGTCGCCGCAAATCAGTTCGCGCCCGCGACGTCCGTGACGCGCGCCCAGATGGCCAGCCTAGTCGTCCGCGCCAACACCATCATGGCGCACCCTCCGCAGCCGACGGCGTGGCTCACCCCCGCAGCGCCGCAGCCCACCGCCGCTCCGTTTCTCTACATGTTTACGACGAGCCGGCCGGATCCCGCCGTCCAGGCGGCCGATATCTCCGCGCACGCGAAAGCCCTGTCAGCCCTCGGCGTGACCGACTACCCGTTCATCAGTGATTTTCCGGCAGGGTCCGCGCGGACGCGCGAACTCATCGACCACACGAAGTACATTCTCACCGCCGCCTCGGCTGGACCGGGCGTACAGATGGAACTGTCCGCCGCGCGCCGGGCGGGCGTCAGGCCGTTTCTCGTACTCGCCAATTACAACAACGTGACGGACAAAGCCGACCCGGCCGTCGTCAATGCCATGCTGACCAACCCACTGACCATGGCCGGACTCGTCCAGGAAGTCGCGCAGGTCGCGCAAAGGGAGCAACTCGGCGGCGTCACGGTCGATTTTGAGAACATCCTGCCCACCGACCGCCAACCCCTGGTCGCGTTTGTGACAGCACTGCACGCCGCGCTGGCGCCGCAACACATGCAGACCATGGTCTGTCTGCCCGAGCAGTCGAGCAGCGCAAACGGGCAGGGCGCCTACAACTATCAAGCGCTTGGCGCCGCGGCGGACCTGGTCATGCTCATCACGTACGACGAGCACACGCCCGCCAGCAAACCCGGCCCTATCGCAAACCTGTCCAATGTTGCGCGCACCGTCCAGTACGCCCTGCAACTCATCCCACGGCAGAAGATCCTGCTTGGACTCGCCGATTACGGCTATGACTGGTCCGGAGGGAGCGCGGTTGAAGTCAGCATGGACCAGGCGCTGCAACTGGCCGCTCAACACCACGCGAACGTCGTGTTCGACGCGGCTTCGCAAACCCCAACGTTCGCCTACAGCTCTAACGGAGCCGCACACACGGTTTGGTTCGAAAACGGCCAGAGCCTCGGAGCCCTCGTCCATCTCGGGGCACTCTACGGCCTCCACGGGTTTGCCGTATGGCATCTGGGCGCTGAAAACTCCCAGTTCTGGAGCGCCATTGCGTCTTGGCCCTCCGGGGCGGCGCCTGCCGGCCCGCACGGCTGACAGGCATCCGAAAAGGCGGCCCCCACAACATGGCGGGCCGCCTCTCATGTTCGATTCGTCGTATAGCAACCTCTCCACGGCGAACTTGGCCTTGCGGCAGGCCAGGCCTTGCGACGGACCGGGCCCCACAACGGACCGGGCCCCACTTCAGGTCAGGGCATCGAGTTCGAACGAGCGGTGCACGCTCTCCTGCGCCGCCTTCAGATGGCTCCCGCCAATGACGCAGGACACCTTGATCTCGGACGTGCTGACCATCTTCACGTCCGCTCCCGCCTCTTCAAGCGCGCTGAACATCTGGGCGGCCACGCCGGGGTTGCTGATCATGCCGGCGCCGACGATCGAGATCTTCGACAGCCCGGTCTCATGCAGCAGTTGCTTGTACGCCACTGTCTGGGCCAACCCCTCGCAGGTGCGGATAGCCCGCTCGACGTCTGCCTCCTGGACGGTGAAGGACACGTCGACCTCATTGTCGCGAACGACGCTCTGCACAATGACGTCAACGTTCACCTGCTGCGCCGCCAGGGCCGAAAAGACCGCCGCCAGATGGTGCTCACCCATCGGCATGCCGACAAGTGCAATCCGCGCGACCTCCCGCTCAGAAGCGAGTCCCGTCACGACGCGCAGTTCCTCCATGGTCCCCATAGTCCGTATCACCGTTCCCTCTTCATCTGAAAAACTCGAGCGCACGACCAGGTGCACTCCCTGCCGCTTGGCAGTCTCCACCGCACGCGGATGAAGCACCTGCGACCCCAGATTCGCCAGTTCCAGCATCTCTTCATAACTGATCACCGACAGCTTGCGGGCATTCGCGACGTACCGCGGGTCCGCCGTGTACACTCCGTCGACATCCGTGTAGATCTCGCACAGATCGGCCGCAAGCGTTGAGGCCATGGCGACTGCGGTCGTATCCGAGCCGCCCCTGCCCAAGGTCGTGACGTGTCCGTTTGCGATGCCCTGGAAACCCGCGATGACCGGAATGCCTCCCTGAGCGAGCAACTCCCGAACGGACGCGGCCGAGATTTCCGAGATGCGCGCTGCGCCGTGCATCGGCTCAGTCGCGATGCCCGCCTGCCAGCCGGTGAACGACATGGCCCGAACGCCGCGCACCCCAATCGCCATCGCGAGCAGTGCGGTCGTCACCTGTTCCCCAGTGGCCAAAAGGGCGTCCAGTTCGCGCGAGTTCGAGTCGCCCGCCACACCCTTGGCGAGGTCCAGCAGTTCATCCGTCGAGTGCCCCATGGCGGACACCACGACCGCGCAACTGTGCCCCGCCGCGTACGTCCGCACGACGCGGTCAGCCACGGCGTTGATCCGTTCCGTGGAACCGACAGAGGTTCCCCCGTATTTTTGGACGATCAGCAAAGTCCTTCACTCCCATGTACTCTCTCTCACGCGGCGATCTCTGTTTTCTGTGCCATGCCTTCCAGGATTCCGGCGCACACCGCTTGCGCTGGATTCCGCTTTGGTACAATGTATCACAAACCAACGCACATGCTAAGGGTCGCCATCAAATATTCATGGACGCCGCGACGGGCTGCCTTGGTGAACTTTTACATTCGATCGGCCCGTCGCAGGTCTGTCCATCGATAGCGTCTGACCAAACACCCATGCCCCTGCGGGGCACAAGATTATCATGAAAATGGCCGAACGGCTATTTTTCCGTCAAAGCCTCAAACGCTATAGATGTGCGTTTTGGATTTCGCTCCGGATCTTTTCACGTTCCCCGAAGGGACATGTGATAAACCAGATTACGGAAGGCACATGACGGTACATATAGCGTCCGATTGAAGCCTCGAACGCTATATCTGGAGTGACTGCGCCTGCTCAGAGGACTTTATCACATGTCCCCTATGTCGTCAGGCGAGCGCGCTCGGCCACCGCCAGCGCTGACGATCACAAGACCAGCGCGTAAGACAAGAAATTGGTGTTATCCAAACGAAATCGCGCCTTTTGCCGCGTTTTAGCAACGATTTTCGTCACTATTTCCCGAATAACCATCGTAATTGGGTCTAAATAGGGAGAATCAGGATGCTCAGATGCGATTCCTGTGCTTATCGTCGTTTGTCACAGCAGGCCCCGGATGGTGCGCCGCCGCGAGTTGTCTTCGACAAGGCAAAACGCTGGTCAGTTCATATCTGCCAGCCAGCGTCTGCGGCTGGTGTCTGCGTCCAGCGTCTGCGTCCGACGTCAGGCTCAAACGCAAGATAGACCGCCATGTGCGGCGCATCCGCACGCGAGCGAATCATGAAAATGCGGCTCAATCGGGCGCCGCAGATGGCGCGGTACAGGTGAGCTCGCATTTTCCGGGCAGACTCCTTTCGGACTGCGTTCCGGATTTCCTCACCGTTCCTCCGGTAGCAGCGATAGCTCAAGTGACGACGGCCGCAGAGAGGGGCACATAGCGCCCCGGCATACCGCCCCGGCACAAGGCCCCGTCATAACGCCCCCCATAGCCCCCGCCGCTACGTGTCGAACGATTGCGCCTTGGCCGCGGATACTACCACTGCTTTATTGTCACTGCTTCGTGGCCCCTGTCGCCCGCGCGAAAAATCCGCTACAATAGAGTCTATGACAAAACCCATGAATTTCTTCCGTTCGGCGGTCGGGCGCACAGTCGCAGCAGTGTTGCTGACGGCCGCGGTGTGCTCCGTGCCCGCAGAGGCGGCGACGACTCCGGCGACACCCTTCAACCAGTCTTTCAATCTCGCCCATCAGGGAACCTGCACCGTCGAAAGCCTGGATACGACCGATCCGTTGTTTCACCAATTGGAAAAGAAACTCTATCCCGGACCCACGGGTGGGTTGACGGCCAACAGCCTCACATGGACCGGATTTCTCCGTCAGGGCGGACGCGTCATCACCGTGAACCTGGGCCAGAAGGAGACATTGACGCAAGTATCCATGCAGTTCTACCAAAACACGCAACAAAGCATCCTGTTCCCCAGTTCCGTGCGGGTGGACGTCTCGATGAACGGCTACTCGTGGCATCAGGCGGGCATCATGCATTCCAGCTATACGCCGTTCGCGAACGGCAAGCTGTATGACACATACGTCCAGAATATCAACCGGGTGCAGGCGCAGTACGTCCGTCTCGCCTTCCCTGTCGATGTCTGGGTGCTCACACGCAACCTGCGGGTCAACGGCTCACCCTGGATTTCCCCAAGTCTGACGCAGTTGCCGTACGACTCGAATTTCAACAACTACGCTGGCTTTCTGCAGCAGACATCGCCAGCCGCCGCGGGTGTCCACAATATGCTGCTGGTGTACAGCGGCGCATACGGTACCGAGGGCACTTGGACAACCAAGCAGTTCCAGCCCATGGTCTCGTTCATGAGCCCATCCGGCCAGGTCAGCGGAAGGATGTTCGACAGTTTCCTTTTCCTACCATACGGATCCCTGCTCGGCACCGAAGGAGGCTGGGCGCACTACCTGCAAAACCTTTTCGCACCGGGCCAGCAACTCGCCGCGCTCAACGCGACAGTCGCCCAGGCCGCACCCAAGCTGGACTCATTCGGTCTGCAGGCGAACACGGCAAACGTCGTACTCGCCATCCCGTATCCGAACAGTCGCGTCACAAACTGGGGCAGCATTCCCGGGACCAACCAGAGCCTGACGTTCAACAGCGCGAACGTCGGCACGTACCAGGCGTACAACAATCGCGTGGCGGCCATGCATTGGTACGTGCACGCCGTGATGAACGCGTGGAAGCAGGCGAACTTCACCCATCTGAAACTGGTGGGGCTGTACTGGGACGCCGAGCAGGTCGACTACGCCATTCCCAATGAGGCCAAGCTCGTCCAGCAGGCGTCGACACTGACCCATTCCTACGGACTCAAGCTGTTCTGGATCCCGCTGTACGACGCGTCCGGCATCACGTCCTGGCAGCAGCTTGGCTTCGATTCCGTCATCGTGCAGTCAAACTACTTTGAAACGCCATCCCTCCCCATCTCGCGTGTGACGGCCGCGGCGGACTCCGCGCTGCGCTTTGGCATGGGAATGGAGGTTGAGGTCGGACCGCGGGTCCTGACCAGCGCCGCTGAACAGGCGCGCTACTATAACCAACTCGTCGGGGACTTCCTTGCGGGATCCGAAGGAAATGTGGTCCACGCCTATTACGACGCTTCCCAGGTCTTCACCCAGATGGCGTACAGCACGAATCCCGCCCTGCGCAGTCTGTACCAGGACACGTATGACTTCCTGCTCGGACAATTCACGCAGCGCAACTTCCAGCCGACCCCGTGACCGCGGCAATAAACGCAAAGGTGGGGAGACAGCATCTCGATCGCTGTCTCCCCACCTTCTTGCACCGTACAGTCCGTCCGTACAGTCCGTCAGCACGGTCGGGGCTCCAGGGCGGCGGCTCTCCTGTCCGCGCGCCGTCCCCATCCTGCACCTCCACGTTACGCCCCGGACGGTATCACGGTGCGCTGCCGCGTTCGCGCTCGAGGCGCTCCAACTGCTGCTCGATTGACTCCGACATTTCCGCCCGCGCCTCGGCGATCCGCGCCTGCTCCGCGACGCCCTCGAGCGCCCGGTCCACGTCAAACGACACGGCCTCCGAAGCCTTTTTCAAAGCCAGTTGCGCGGATGCGGCGGCTACCCTCGCCTCGGCCTCGTCCCGCCGGCCCTCAAAACCGTCGGCCTGTTCCCGCAGTTCGTCATAGGCGTCCTGCAGGTGTTCGAGCCGCTTGCGCAGGACCCGTTCACGCGCTTCCATGTCGACAAGCCGGTCAGCCTGATGCCGTCGCTTGACAAGCAGTTCACGCGCTCGCTCCTCATCTCCGCCCTCAAGCGCTTCCTTGGCCTGGCGTTCAAGATCGTCCATCTTCGCCTTGACTTCGGCAATTTCCCGCTGCAGCTTTTGATGGGCGTAGGCGACCTCTCCCAGAAGGCGCTTCACTTCGGCAACCTGGCCGACGATCTGCTGAAACAAGACCGCCACCTGGGCTTGCGGATCACCGCCCTGCTGCTTGCGCTCCTTGCGGTCATTCAGCTCGCTCTCCGCCAATTTGGCGACTCGCTTGAACAGTCCCATTGCCATCCCTCCAGACTGCGCCACTTGAGTACTGCACCGCTTCAGTCGTTCAGTCGTTCAGTGAGAGAATCAGTTGCGGCTTTTCAATCGTATGATCCTGGGAAATAGGCGTCACGGCAGTCCCGACAGCGTAGAACTCGATCACATGGCTGCCCCAGCCGTGACTCTTCTCCTGCAACTGCACCCCGACAATGCCCTCGGCCTTCGCCGTGTGCGCCTCGATCTGCATGCGCTCCATGGCCAGTTCCCGGGCATCGTACAGCGCCTGCGTGTAGTTGGGCATTTCACAGTTCTGTCCGACCGTGCGCATATACTGGCGAAACGACTGGTGCGCCACGTGATACACGCAACTGCCCATGACGAGCGACAGCGGCCGATACCCCGCGTGCAGCAGAGTCCAGAAGTCCTGGCCCGTCAGGTCGCTGGTGAACGGCATGCCGTTTTGCAAGCGGAATTCCCCCGGCTTGCGCGCCGCGACAGCGGTCCCGATCGCGATGAATTCCGCCAGGTCCTCGCCCCATTCGTAGCGGCCCACATCCAGCCGAACTCCCACGACGCCGTCGGCGCCAAGCGCGTGCGCTTCCTCCTCCATGCGCGACATCGCCAGTTCACGCGCGTGGTACATGGCCTGGCTCAGGACCTGCATCTCTTCATTGTTGCGCCAGTTTGCCTGCTGGTAGCCGATGTGATAAATAGAACTTCCGACCACCATGCCGATCGGCTCAAACCCGGCCTCGCGCACCAAGAGAAATTCGTTGACCGTCAGGTCGCTCGTGAACACCCCATCGGGGTGATTCGCGTTGCGCAGCCCCTGCAAGCGTTCCAGTGCGTGTTTCGGCAAGTCCTGCGTCCCCGAGACATCCGCCACAAAATCTCCTCCTCCATTGGATCGATCCATCGCCCGCATCTCTTCTAGCGCTGCACCTTGTCGTTCATCAGCAAGACGGGGTGATAGGCGCCCCGCGCCGGCGGAGCACTTATGTATTCCACCGCAGTTCCCATCAGAAAAGCAATGATCAGATGGTCCTCAATGCGCTCATTGTCGTTGGTCATTCCACCTGGAATCTCCTCGACGTCAAATTCCATCTCCGTGCCCACGACCCCCTTTGCCCCCAGGTGCTCCGCGTCGCGGCGCAGTTTGCTGGCCGCCATCTTGCGCGCGGTGCCAAAGCCGCGCTGAAAGTGCGTCATCTCCTGATTGTAGAAACTCATTTGCTGCCGCACGTCCCACCAGTCGGTGCGCAGGTAGTAGAATGACGCCCCCATCGCCAGACCGACGGGAAGCGCGCCGGCCGCGAGCAGCCGGGCAAAGTCCTGGCCTGAGACCGTACAGAGCAGCGGCGCCTTGCTGGGGGACAGGCCCTCCACATTCACCGCGGTGCCGTAGGCCGCGAACTCGTAAATGACGTCGTCAAACACAAAGCGCTTGCGCTCAAGGTGCACGCCCACCACGGCGTTCGCCCCGAGCGCGCGCGCCTCCTGCTCCATGCGCCTGAGCGCGAGTTCCCGGCCTTCGGTCAACGCGCGCGTCGGTCCCCCCATCTCGTGGCTCTGTGTGTAAAAGCCGCCATAGCCGTTCGGGACGTAGCCCACGTGATAAAAGCAACTGCCCATGACCTGACCGAGTGGTTTGAGCTTGTACGGCCGCATGGCAGCCCATTCGTTGACCGAGAGATCACTCGTCCACGGAAGGTCGCCGCGCAACTGCGTCTCAAAGCGATTCACGACATTGGGGGGAAGGACGCCAGTTGCAAGCGCGTGGCCGAGCGCCTTCAGGCGCTCTCCTTCTTCACGCTTGAGCGTCGCAATATCCAGGCGCGGCGGCGGCGGGCTGTTGAACGGTACGCCGGCTTCACTCCTGGATTTGTCACCCCGCCCAAAAGAGAAACGAAACAAACAAGACCGCCTCCTCCTAAAAGGGTGATGACCGCCTGCATCAAGACCGCCCACAAGCTTCGGCGAGAATTTCCAAGTCTACAGCAAAAATTCCTTCAATGCGTCGTGCGAGTCTTCGTGGTCGCGGGCGAACGCGTTCAGTGACGCGGACAGTTCGCCGAGCCAATCCTTCATCGCCAATTCCTTGCTTGACAACACCACACCGCGCACGGCTTTCGCCCTGCGCGCCACAAAGCGCCCTCCAGCGCGTTCCAGGACAAACGATTCGCCGTCAAAGTCGACGGCAATGCGCTTGCACTGGTGCGATTTGGAGAAAAGACGGTGCTCCCGCTCAATGCGCACCAGGTCCGCGAGCGACTTTTCCAGACGGTGCGCCAGAGCCTCGACAAACGCCTCTTCATCCGCATGTCCGTGCCGCCACGATGCGGCGTTCAGATCGAACATCAGATCGCCATCCATTGTTCGCACTCACTCCATCTCAGAGTCTCGCCGTTAAGGTATACGTGCTGGAAAGGGAAAAGTTTCAGCGCTTTTTGCGCACATCCTTCTCAAGCCGGATCCGTTTTTGCGTCCGCACAAAATCCAGCGCCCCCGGAACCTTGTCCCACGTCTCGCCAAAAACTAGCGCGTAGCGGACGGCCTCCGCATCGTCGCCCGGCTGGCCGTGCGTGGGGATCTTCTGCGGCACATTGCGCAGGCCCAACAGATAATCCAATACGAACGGATTGTATTTGCGCGCCGCCAGGAACGCCGAGCGAGCGAGCAGACCGTCGCCGTGCAGGACAAAATTGGTCAATAACCGTCCGTACAGAATCACCGTCGACTGCTCCGCCGGATACTGCGCCAGGAGATTGTCCGCATCGACGTACAGCTTGTCGTCCAGCATGGCCTTGAGCAACACGTAGCGCACTCCTTGCGGATCCGCCTCGTGCAGTTCAAGGGTCGTGTGCAACACCTCCAGGGCCTGCGCATGCAGTCCGCCATCCCACAGCGCCTGACCGAGGATGAAGCGCGCCTGCATGTAGGACTGCGCCTCGGGAAGGGCGCCAAACTTACCCCGCAGCCGCTCCTTGCGCTCGGCAAAGAGCCGGTCGCCGGCCTCGACGGCCGACTCCAGGTGCGCCCGCATGGCTTCGGGAGAATCGGCCGCCTGCTGCGCCAGCACCAGCCAAGCTTCCACGCAGTCCTCGGAAACCGCCAGAGCCGCACGCGCGATCTCGGTAATACGCTCCGAGCTTGTCTCGCCGGTCATACCGCTGAGCACATCAAGCGCTTCCGTCAGCTTTTCACGCCGATTCACATCGGTGACAACGCCTTGTCCATTCTTCGTCATTCGATCGAACTCCCTTCACCATTATAATAGCGTTTTGTTCGCGTGCCGTCAGCGCGCAACATGCACGGGTCCTTCACAGACATTAGGGATGGATCGCATCAGGTCCACTGCCACCCTGGCCCGGTTGAGCTTGAAACCTCACCCCATCTGGCGTCGCTATCCACACCGCTGCGCGAAGCGATATATTCCATAATTAGATAAGCCCATTTGCGCGTCCGTCCATTCACGCATCCAGGAAAGGAGCATGCGAGCAACCGTGAAAAGAGACCTCCAAGGGGACCTGTGAGATTCGATCGATCCGTCGCGGGTCTGTCCATCTATATGTCCGTTTTGGATTCCACTCCGGACTTTTTCACAGTTCCCCTGGCACCTCGTCGCGGTTATCGCGGCAGGCGCCGACGGACTACATCTGTTCAATGTCGGATTTTTGGGAATCTCGGCAGACCTCAATCGTCAGACACAGCAGGCCCATGCCTGGCCCCCGAAGGGAATTGGGCCGCTGCCTACGTCATTTCGTGACTACCGGAAAATAGGTCTGTGCCAGCCGCTGGGCCTGTGCCAACCGCCCGCATCCCTTTGCTCCTGCTCAGACAGCGCGGATGCGCCGCAAAACTCGCGACGAGCAAAGAAACACGGGCGACCCAGCAAGCCTACGTCCTGCCGCTGGCCGACGGTCGGGTTGGCGTGTGACCGTGCCGCGGCGAATTTTCATTTTTGGTTGGCATGTGGCTGCGCCGCACATGGCGGTCTAACATGGAAATCCACAGGTGGGGCAAGCACTGTTCTTGCGCTTGCTCCACCTGGACCCCTTGTCTCTTCCGCCTACACACCGACTTCAGGCTCTGCCCAACACGCATCTCCGCCTGAGACTGCCTGAGTTCCGCGCCAGCCATCCGTCCAATGAGTCCTTGCGGTTTCGACGGGGCGTCCTCGTATCAGCATGCCTTGGTTCGACAAGTGATAACTGCGGCGTCTAGCCATTTCCTCGCTGACCTCACGGGGATCTGAGTAGAAACGTCGTTACAAAGTCCGCTGGGTCGGACAACATGCACGGCGGACTATCCACAGTCCACCACAACGCCAAGGTACCCAAATATCCGCCAAGTTCCAGATGGCCCCGGGCCCACCTTGCCAACCGCTCATCTCGGGCTGCCACTACTGCTTCACCCTGCCTGCCGTCGCCGGGAACTCCGTTTTCCATCCAGGACGGAAGGGGCCGACGCATCGGTCCGAATGGGAACAAAGAGGCGTTCTCTGGCGTCCACAGCCCGCTCATTGTCGGCGCCAAGCAGATGCCACAGGTTGGCGCCGGCAACGAGCAGGGCAAAGCCGCACCACGCCAGGGTAAATGTCTCCGGTAAGACGCCCATTTGCCGCGGCAGGCGCGGCACAGCCTCGTACAACAGCCCCAGGCTCGCCACAACGTAAAACACGCCGCCACGGGGCTGTCTGCGCCGATCAACGCGAAACACGGCCGCTTCCCCCTTTGTCGTCGCGCCCGGTGCGCCCGGACGCCGCACGTCTCAAAGGAAGTGTATGCGCAAACGCCGGACAAGATAACCCGACGCTGCGGCCACGTCACAGAATCAAACGGACGACCTTGTCAGATGATCGACACTTCCTCCAGAACGTCGCCGAGGATCTTATGAACATCCTGCATCAATATCCCCAACTGGTACTCCGCCAGCAGATAGTCGCGCACGTCGCTGTGTAATTGCAATATTTCGTACAATTTCTGCAACGCTTCCTGTTCCTCCTCGGTCGGTTCCTGGCCGAGCAGGCGTTTTTGTTCGAACTGCAACTGCTTCATGTGAAAATCATTCAGCATGCGCTTGGCATTTTCGTCGTCCTGTATGCGTTCTTTCGCTGTTTTCATGGAATGGAAGGCTTCCACATCGCGGATCGTCCGGGCGAGTTGGTGCGCTGTATCATATGGATTCAAGTGGCTTCCCCCCAAAACAAGGTGCGCATCGGAGTGCGTGTTCCGGACATGGCGCGCCGTCTCGATCACAGCCAGTCCAACACGCTTCCCTTGGGGACATATGCAAGGGCCTCGCTGCAAGCGCAATCCGGATTATCACATGTCGTGCTGGATGCCCTCAAGTATACCAGAAGAGCGTGGTGCGCCGACAGGCAATCAGTCCTGTTCCCAGCCCGCCGCGATGGAGGGCAGCGCAACATCCGCGTCAACTCCCGCAGCGGAGCGCCTCCCGTCGGAACGCCGGGGGAACATTGAGGGCAAGTGGCCGTAGCGCGACTGCCAAAACAGAGCGCTGCCGCCTTTCGGCGCCTCAAGCGCATACCGTTCGATGGCCGCTGTCTCCCATTCGATAATCTTGCGACTGGCGTCCAGCCGCTCGGCAAGGGTGAGTTCCGACCCCGGGAGGTCGACGATCGGCAGCACCTCCAGCACGGGTTCGTTCGTATAGCCGATGGCGAGCATCTCCTCCTCGGTCATCGACTCAATCACTTGGACGATGGCGTCGACGACCCTGCGGTCAAACTGCCTGCCGGCGAACGCCTTGAGGCGTTCGAGCGCGTCCTCCACGGAACAGCCCCGGCGGTAGGGTCGATTGGACACCATCGCGTCAAATGCGTCCGCGACGCTTACGAGCCGCGCAACAAACGGGATGTCCTCGCCGCTCTTGTTGTCCGGATATCCACCGCCAGCCACCCACTCGTGATGCCAGCGGACGACGGACAGGATATTGCCCGAGACACCCGAGTCACGCAGGATCTGTTCGCCCAGGATGGGATGGGACATCATCGTGACGAGTTCCGACGCCTCCAGCATGCCCGGCTTTAACAGGATCGAGTCCGGAATCGCGATCTTCCCGATGTCGTGCAGCAGGCCTCCAAAATAAACCTCCTCCGGATTCAGTCCCGCCTCCATTTTCAATGTCAGTCGTTTGCTGAGCGCAGCCACCCTGAGGGAGTGTCCAAACGTATACGAGTCCCTGGCGTCGATCGCATGAGCCAGCGACGTGATCGACGCGTTGTACCGCCGCTTGACCTCTTGGGCGTAATCCTGGATGATATTTGCATCATTGATTCGTTGTTGGAGCATCTGCCGGAGGAAGAGATACATCAAGAGAGAAATCACGACAGAGCTTGCGCCCCAGATGTTGTATAGAAGCCCCGCCACACCACCAATGACAGACGTAGATATATAGGCTAGGGAGAGAGGGACATTACCATAAATAACCTTAATAGTATTTCCCAGCGCCACCCCCTGCCGAATCGAGATCACCGTCGCAACAAGGAATGTATTGGTGGTAAAATAGACTAATACACAAAGAATCACCGACAGCGTAGGAGGAAGGCTACCAATCAAGAAATGCCACACATATCCCGCCAGTTCTGCAGATAGAGCAGCCTGACCAATGTTTACGGCCATCATGAAAGGGGATATCGCGCCAATCAACGCGAACGTCAACACAGACAGACTGATCACCACGACTGCAGACTTGGTCGATATAGATACGATCGAAAATACAACAAGGAGGTTTCCCACGCTTATGGCCATCTCGCGGAGGTGCAACGTCGGAACGAGGTCGCCCGCCACGGCGAGCAGAGAAGCCACGATGGTGATGTACCACAGTCTCGGATCCGTCAGACTATACAAGGAATACAACAGGATGGATGGGCCGACCACAGCGAAGAACGTCAAATATATGCGGTGCAGCTCTTCTTTCATTTTTTAGAACCACGCCCAGCCCCAGACATTCCTAAATTGGCAAGATGGGACAGCGGAACAGGCTTATTCATCAGCCGTTGGATCAAGAGACACCCGCCCGCCGCAATAAAAATATCTCCGAAACTCATCATGTCGGGAACGGGGTATGGGATATACATAATGTCCGCAAGTAAAGGAAAGCGACTGTGTGAACTCAATAGATTATGCCACGCGCTGGCGGTTGAGAGGTCCGAGGATGGGAGGAAATGGGTCAGCGCCGATCCATACAGAACGGGCATCGAGCCGCCGTTCGCCCAAATAACTAAGGCATTCGCTGCCGTCCCTATCAACAAAATTCGCACTTCTTCGTAACTCCAGTTTACTGCCAAGAAAATGAGCGTCAATGCATATGACACCGATACCAAGAGGGGCGCCAAGCTGTGCTGTGGCAATGCAAGAACCTGCATTAGGGCTACCGGTATGAGAATCCAGGCAAACCGAAACTTAGGCATGACGGAAAACTTGCCGCCGCGTATGAACCCCACTATAACCGCCAGTATAAGGAACCACCACATAGCGCGGGCACCCCGTGGAAAGCTTTGATGCCTTGGGCAGCGGAAAGCTACCCAAGGACTATGAAATCCTCTGCTGCACGTCGACTCACAACTATTTCGCGATATAAGTTGCTGAGGCCACCACGACGAGTGCGACGATGGTCAAAGCTGCCATGAATTTTTCTTTCATGGTGTTGTTCCTCCTTAGGAAGCAAAAGCCCTCCAAAGGAAGAACGGATTCGCTACGATCTCGGGTATGCCCAAGCGACCAGGTTACGGACATCCCCTCAAGAGGCCCTCAGCATCCAGCAAGTTCAACATACACTATCTCTACCAATCGCGCTATCATTTTTGCCTGTAGACTAGAGTTTTTTTTCAAATTTACCCGAGATTCGACGACATTCGACTGCGCAAAACCGGGAAGGTTCAGGATGTGGGAACAATTCCGCCGGAACAGGCCACACTTCAGAGAACTTTTCGTGCATAATAGATGAGATACGAAGCGCCGCTCCACCAGTCGGCGGCGATGCAGAAAGGCGGATAATTCATATGGCCGTTTCACCCATCGAGCAGGTCGCGATCAATACGATCAGGACGCTGTCCATAGACAGTATTGAACGCGCAAACTCGGGACATCCGGGGCTCCCCATGGGAGCCGCACCCATGGCTTATACACTGTGGACGCGCGTCATGCGGCATAACCCGCACAACCCCGGGTGGTTCAACCGGGACAGGTTTGTGCTCTCCGCGGGGCACGGTTCCATGCTGCTGTACAGCCTCTTGCACCTGATGGATTACGGACTCACGCTGGATGACCTCAAGCAGTTTCGCCAGCTGGGCAGCAGGACGCCCGGACATCCGGAATACCGGCACACTCCGGGAGTGGAAACGACCACGGGACCGCTGGGCCAGGGCATCGCCAACGCGGTTGGCATGGCGATGGCCGAGCGGTCTCTTGCTGCACGCTACAACAGGCCGGGTCTCTCGGTCATCGACCATCACACCTACGCCATTTGCGGCGACGGTGATCTCATGGAGGGTGTCTCGAATGAAGCGGCGTCGCTGGCCGGACACCTGAAACTGGATCGCTTGGTCGTGCTCTACGATTCAAATGATATCTCTCTCGACGGACCGACATCCAACGCCTTCACGGAAGACGTCGCGGCGCGCTTCGAGGCTCTCGGCTGGAACGTCCTGCGCGTCGCCGACGGCAACGACGTGGAACAGATCGCCAACGCATTGACCCAGGCGCAAAAGTCGACGGGGCATCCGACGCTGATTGAGGTGCGGACCATCATCGGCTACGGCAGTCCGGGACGCCAAGGAACGTCCGAAGCGCACGGCAAGCCGCTCGGCGCCGATGAATCCCGGCTCGCGCGCGAGACGTACGGATGGACGTACCCGGGCGCGCACTACGTGCCAGACGAGGTCCGGACTCACTTTGCCGGGTTTGTCCGCGAGGGGGAGCGCCACGAGGCGGACTGGAACGCCCTGCTCGCCCGCTACCGCGCCGAGTACCCGGAACTCGCGGCGGAACTTTTGGCGGTTGCCCAGGGAAGACTGCCCGAGGGCTGGGACGCGGAACTTCCCTCCTACCCCGTCGGCGCCAAAGCGATTGCCACGCGCCAGGCGTCCGGACAGGCGCTCAACGCGCTGGCCAAACAGATCCCGACGCTGTTTGGCGGCTCCGCCGACCTTGCGGGTTCAAACGACACGACGATCAAGGGCGCGGACATCTTCAGCCCGCAGAATTACAGCGGACGCAACGTCTGGTTCGGCGTGCGCGAGCACGGCATGGGCGGCGCGTTGAACGGCATGGCGCTCCACGGCGGGCTGCACGTCTTTGGCGGAACATTTCTCGTCTTTTCGGACTACATGCGCCCCTCGGTCAGGCTCGCCTCGCTGATGAGCCTGCCGATCGTGTACGTCTTCACGCACGACAGCATCGGCCTGGGATCGGACGGCCCCACGCACCAGCCCGTGGAGCACATCCCGTCGCTCCGGCTCATCCCAAACCTTATCGTGATCCGCCCCGCGGACGCCAATGAGACGGTTGCCGCGTGGAGATTCGCCATGGCGCACCGCGACCGGCCGGTGGCGCTCGCACTCTCGCGGCAGGCGCTTCCCATCCTTGCCGCCACCCCCGAGGGCGCCGTCTCAGGCGTCGAGCACGGCGCGTACGTGGTGGTTCGCGAGCAGGGAAGCAAGCCCGACGTTATCCTGATTGGCACGGGATCGGAAGTCAGTCTCTGCGTGTCGGCGCAAGAAGCGCTGCTCGCCAAGGGAATCCAGGCGCGCGTGGTCAGCATGCCGGCCACCAGGCTCTTCGAGGAACAGAGCCAGGCGTACCGCGATGAAGTCCTGCCGCCGTCCATCCGTGCGCGCGTGGCTGTCGAGATGGCGCAGCCGACAGGCTGGGAGCGCCACACGGGCCTCACAGGCGAAGTCCTCGGCATCACCACGTTTGGCGCGTCGGGATCGGAGGCCGATCTCATGAAGCAGTTCGGCTTCACGGCCGAGTCTGTCGCAGCTGCTGCGCAAAGGACGATCGAGAGGAGCAAACAGTCATGACAAAGCTGCATGAATTGCACAAACTCGGACAGAGCGCGTGGCTGGACTACATCCGCCGCGACATGATCGAAACCGGGGAATTGAAGAATTTGATGGACCAGGGCGTACGGGGCGTCACGTCAAACCCGACCCTCTTCGAGAACGCCATTGCCAAGAGCGACCTCTACACGGCCGACATCCAGCGGTTCGCTAAGTCCGGCAAGAGCGTCGTGGAGATCTACGAAGCGCTCGCCTTCTCGGACATCCGCAGCGCGTGCGACGTATTTGCGCCGCTGTTTCAGGAATCAAACGGCGGCGACGGTTTTGTCAGCCTCGAAGTGCCTCCGGAACTGAGCCATGACGCGCCCGGCACGATTGCGGAGGGCAAGCGGATCTGGCACGAAATCGGCCGCCCCAACCTGATGGTGAAAGTCCCCGCGACGAAGGAGGGCCTCGAGGCGATCACCAGCCTCATCTCCGCCGGCGTGAATGTGAACGTCACGCTGATGTTCACCCTGAATGATTACGAAGCGGTGGCCGAGGCGTACATCAAGGGCCTGGAGTGGCGTGCGGCGAACGGCGAGGACGTCACGGACGTCCGTTCCGTCGCCAGCCTCTTTGTCAGCCGCGTCGACAGCGCGGTGGACGCGGCGGCGCAGGGCGAAGCGCTGGAACGCCTGTCGGGTCGCGTCGCGCTGGCGAATGCGCGCCTGCAGTACAAGGCGTTCCAGCGCATTTTCGAGGGGGAGCGCTTCTCCGCGCTCAAGGACAAAGGCGCCCACGTGCAGCGGCCGCTGTTCGCTTCCACCGGCACGAAGAGTGCGAAACTCAGCGACGTGCTCTACATCGACGGCCTCATCGGGCCCGATACGGTCAATACCATGCCTCCGAAGACGCTTGCGGCATTTCTCGACCACGGAACCGTGGCGCGTACGGTCGACGCGCAGTACGCGTCGGACGAAGCGATGATGCGGGACTGTGAGGCGGCGGGGCTGAACATCGCCGTTCTCGGCGCCGAATTGCAGGTCAAAGGGTTGGAGTCGTTTGCCAAATCGTTCGACGAACTGATGCAGACCATCGACAAGGAACGCAGCGCGGCGGTGCACGCCTGAGACGTACACCGCAAACGCACCGCCCGAATGCGTGAAAGAGGCCCGGCGTCCTGCGCCAGGCCTCTTCTCTTTGCGCCCGCGAAATGAGCCAGCGGCCGCGGCCAGGTGGCGCCAGCCCCGACGGCGCCAGTCTCAGGTCGCAGGCTTCATGCCCCCAGCCTCAGACCGTCGTGACGGGCGAGCCGGCGAGTTCGCGACGATGTCCGGAACTGAACCAGGCGTAGAGCCCAAAGGCCACGGCGAAGCTCACGTAGTACGACAGGTCGCCGATCTGCGGGAACTGCTTCGCAATAAATCCCATGAACAGCGTCTGGTTGAAAAACGGCACCGAGCAGGCAAAGCCCACGAGAAACGCCCAAAAGCCGGCGCGCACCGCGCCCGCGCCCGAGTAAAAGTCCTCGACGTCCACACGGCGGCGGCGCACAAGGATGTAATCGGCGAGCACAACGGCAAGCCAGGGGCTGATCCAGTAACCGAGCACGAGCAGGAAATTGGTGTAGTTCTGGTAGTAGCCGCTGCGCCCGCCCGCGTAGGACAGCACGCCCCCGAGCACCCCGATCAGGAGGGCGGCGATCCAGCGTTTCGGGGCGACCGCGCGCATCCACCGGACATCGATCGCGAGCAGCGACAGAGAGCCGGAGTAGATATTGAGCACATTGGCCGTCACGGTCCCGACGATGATGGCGAGCATCGCGATCACGCCCAGGGCGTGCGGGAGCAAGCCGGAGATCAGGTCGGTCGGAACAGAGATATTGGCCACCGTCGCCAGTCCCGCGCCGAGGATCTCGAGCCAGACACACGGGATCACATTCCCCAGGAAGGCGAACAGGAAGGTGGCGAAACGCGGCGTGTCCTGCGGAAGGTAGCGGCTGTAGTCCGAACTGTAGGTCATCCAGCCCATCATGTAGGAGAGCGCGACGCCGACGGACAGGATGAAGGAGCCGAAATTGCCGCTGTACGCGAGCGCCTTGACATTCTCCGCGATTCCCCAGTGAATGTGGCCCGCTGCGTACACGGTGACAATGATAAAGACGACGGCCAGAAGCAGCGCCGCCACGCGTTCCACCCAGTGGATCAGGTTGTGGCCGTAAATGCTCACGAGCGCCTGGATGACGATGAGTAGGATAAGGTTCGGGAGAAAGCCTATGGGCAGTAGCCACTGCAACGCATATACGCCAAGCACCGTATTGACCGCGTACCAGCCGACGCCCGCGATGAAATTGAACGTCGCCGGGACGAAGTTGCCGATCAGGCCGAAGGCGCCGCGCGACTGTATGAGCTGTGGGACGCCCCACTTGTAGCCGAACGTCGTGAGAATCCCCAGGCACGCGGCTCCCACGATGTTGCCAATGAGAATCGACAACGCCGCCTGCCACAGGCTCAGCCCGAAAATCCCCACCGACAGCGCCCCGGCCGAGAGTGTCGCAAACTCGAGATTGGCGCTGAACCACAACGTGAACAGGCTCCGCGGCTTGCCGTGCCGTTCGAGCGGCGAGATCGGGTCAATGCCGTGGGGTTCGATCTGCAGGACTTCCTCCCCGTATTGCCCGACGCCAGCCTTCGCCATGTGAATCCCCCCTCTTCGCGTTGGAAAACGTATTCCCACTCTCTATATTACGAATACATCGGAGTCCGTCAAGCGAGAATCCGAACGAATGTTGACACTGCAACTAATAATGTTCGTGATGGGTTCGATTCGAGCGACGATTCTTCCACAGTTGACGACAGACTGCGCAGTCCGCACGGAATCTGGAGTATAATTCGCTTACACGAAAGAGGGGAAGTACGTTGCCTTTGCTCAAAGACCTTCAATCCCTGCTGTCACCCGGACAGGTGACATTTAATGAAACGATGCGCGAGCACCACAGCCACGACGAATCCTACCACGAACCGCACCTGCCCGACGTGGTGGCGTTCCCGGAAAGCGTTGCCGACGTCGCCGCCATCCTAAAATACGCTGGCAAAAACCGCGTTCCCGTCGTTCCATTTGCCCTGGGCACCAGCCTCGAGGGCCACGCGATCCCCGTGCACGGCGGCATAAGCCTCGACATGATGCGCATGAACCGGGTGCTGGAGATCCGTCCGGACGACTTCCTCGCGTGTGTGCAACCCGGCGTCACCAAGCGACAGTTGAACGACGCGCTGCGCCGGCACGGACTGTTTTTCCCGGTCGATCCAGGTTCGGACCCCTCCCTCGGGGGCATGGTCTCCACCAACGCCAGCGGAACCACCACGGTGCGTTACGGCGCCATGCGCGACCAAGTCCGCGCGCTCGAAGTGGTCCTGCCGGACGGTTCGATCATCCGCACGGGCTCGCTGGCGGCCAAGTCGTCGTCAGGCTATCACCTGACGGGCCTGTTTGTCGGCTCCGAAGGAACGCTCGGCGTATTCACCGAACTGTGGCTGCGCGTATATGGACTGCCGGAAGCCGTGATCGCCGCGCGCGCCAGTTTCCCGGACGTGGACCGGTGCGTGCGCGCCGCCACCGCCATCATGGGCGCGGGAATCCCGGTGGCGCGGGTGGAGTTTATTGACGCATATATGATTCACGCCGTCAACCGGTTCCAAGGCGCATCCTATCCCGAGGCACCGACGCTGTTTCTGGAGTTCCACGGCAACCCGGCGGGCGTGCGCCAAGAAATAGACAGCGTTCAGGAGTTAACGAACAGCGAGGGTTGCCTTGCATTCGATTTTGCGGAGAGTGAAGAGGCCCGTCGCGAACTGTGGGACGCGCGGCACGTGGCCGCCACCGCGTTTCTCGCGAACTGTCCCGGCAAGCGCAACATGTCCACAGACGTGTGCCTGCCGCTGTCCGAGCTTCCCGGCGCGATTGCCCACGCCAATCAGGCGCTGGCAGACAGCGGACTGCAAGGCGGCATCGTCGGCCATGTGGGGGATGGCAACTACCATGTCCTGCTCGCGGTCGACCCGGCCGATCCCGCCGACCTGGAGACAGCCTACGCGACCAATGACCTCATCGTCGGCTACGCGCTCGAACGCGGTGGAACCTGCACCGGCGAACACGGCGTGGGAGTCGGGAAACAGCGCTTTCAGGCGCGGGAACACGGCGCCTCGCTCGACCTGATGCGCGCCATGAAGCGCATGATCGATCCCGAGCACATCATGAACCCGGGCAAACTGGTCGATGAGTGACGGCCATCGACCCGGAACGGAGGTCTGCACATGCTCGGCTCATTCCTGATCTTCTTTCGCGAGTCTCTCGAAGCGTCGCTGATCTGTTCCATCATGCTCGCCTATCTGAACAGGGTCGGGCGCCGCGACCGATTCCGCGACGTCCTGTACGGCGTGGCGGCGGCCGTCATCGTGGCCGGCGCCGCGGGCGTGGCTGTCTTCATGACCGTGCGGATCTACGCGGGCTCCACCCTGCAGACGGTGATCGAGAGCATCACCTACGTCGCGGCCGCCGCCATGCTGTCCTACATGACCATCTGGATGAAGCGGCAGAGCCGTGAATTGCACCGCCACCTGGAACAGCGGATGGACGCCGCGCTCAGCGCCGGCGCCGGCGTCACGCTCGGACTGATCGCCTTTCTCACCGTCGGCCGCGAGGGCCTCGAGACGGTTATTTTCATGCTGGCGATCGCCTATCACGCCAATCCCGGCATGCTTGTGGCCGGCGCCGCAGCGGGCGCACTGTGCGGGCTCAGCCTGAGCTACATCATCTATGTCGCGGGTCGCCGCATCAACCTCAAGCACTTTTTCAACGTGATGGGCGCACTGCTGATGCTGTTCAGCGCGGGACTGCTGGCGAATGCGGTCGAGGATTGGCAGGGTCTGGGCTGGCTCCCGTTCGCCTCGCGCCCCTTGTGGAACACGACGGTGCTGCTCAACGAAAACGGCACGCTCGGCGACATCATGCACTCCTTTTTCGGCTACGCCGACAGTCCCTCGGTACTGCAGGTTTCCATATACATCCTGTATCTCGCCATTATGATGGCTGTCTACCTTCGGACCGGACGGAGCCCGGGTTCGTCCGGGCGCCGGGCCGTGAACGACGTCAAGTCATGACGAACGGGGACGCCGGCTTCCCGGGCCCGCCGGCGGCGCATACGGCGGAGCGGGACACGGGCATGATACTGAGCAGGAGGTGGTCGTTATGCTTGGGGCAGTCCGTTGCACCGTCGAAGAGTGTGTGTACAATAAATCCTTGCACTGTTCGGCGGAATCCATTCTCATCAAGGTGGACGGCAATGACACCGTGGGCACTTCCCGCGGCACCCGCTGTGACACCTTCTCCTACAAGGGTTCGCCGCAGCACGCCTCGGGGCAGTCCTGAGGCCGTTTCGAACCTTGGACAGCCGCCGGGGCCGTGGACGTGTGATGCGTTCCGGCCCCGGCGACTTCTGCCTGCCTTTTGCGGCGCGCCGTTGCGCAGGCCCGCCTCACGGACGCTTCCCACGCCGTCGCCGCCGCTGCACGGGCGGGCTTACAGGTGAGACGTGTGCGTCTCGACCGTCGTCAGCTTCTCGAAGTATTCCGCGTACTTGTCCTTGTCGGGGCTGCTTCGCAGCGCCATGGCTGTCCGCGGGTGCTCGTCGAGCAGGCCCGTAATCGCGTACGGAATCGTGTACCCCCATTCGACCCGTTCGCGCAGCGGGATGAACTGACGCTCCAAGACGTCAAGCAAGGGCCTCACGTCGTGGCGCGGATCGTTCGAATAGCCGATGAACAGTTCCGTCGGACAGTTCCCCGCAGCGCGTCCCATGCCGTAGATCGACGTGTCAACGAACGTCACCCCGTGGTCGCAGGCCAGCAGCGTGTTCGCAAACGCCATCTGCAGGTTGTTGTGCGTGTGGATCCCGAGCGTCTTGTCAGGCGCGAACTTTTCGAACTTGGCCGCCAGATACTCGATGTCCTTGCCCACCAGGCTGCCGTACGAATCCACGATGTAGACCAGGTCGACCGCGCTCTCGTTCAGGCGTTCCAGCGCCTCGTTCAGGTCGTTCTCCCTGGCGTGCGAGACCGCCATGATGTTCACGCTCGTCTCGTACCCCATCCGGTTGAACTTGGTCGCCAGCTCGATCGCCTTGTCCACATCCTTGATGTAGCACGCCACGCGGATCAGGTCGATATAGCTGTCCGCGCGCGGCGCGATGGCGTTCTCGTCGACTCTCCCGATATCGACCAAAGCCGACAGCTTCGTCTGCGTCTTCTCGCCAATCGTGCGGCGCAGCAGATCCTCATCCAGAAACGCCCACGGTCCGGCATTCGGCACGTGAATCAGTTCCGGAGAGTTCTTGTAGCCAATTTCCATATAGTCGACACCCGCCGCACTCAGGCTGCGGTAGACGGCGCCGACGAATTCCTCGCTGAAATCCCACCCGTTCACAAGACCGCCGTCGCGGATCGTGCAATCCAGCACCTTCGCATGCCCATTCTTCTTCACATTGGCAACCTCCCCGGAAAATCCGCGGACCCGGACGCGTCCGGCCCATCGCCGCCGCAAGCCCGCCCCGAAACGCAAAAAAGCCCGCCCCTCTAGGGACGAGATCTGCTCGCGGTACCACCCTAATGGAGAAGCCTGCTCTCCACCTTGATTGAGATAACGGCGCGCTCTTCACGCACCGACCCGAACTACTCCGCTTCACTCGGGTGGCTCCGGAGTGTACTTCAGCGCCGCTCACGGTCCGGTTCGCACCCATCACCGGATCTCTGTGCCGTAGCCGCGGGCCTACTCTCTCCATCCAAGCCGATCAGGACTGAAATTTCCGCCACTATAGCACGCCAGCGCGCCTCTGTCAATGGCGGCAGACAAAAGTACGAACTGTTTCTGAGGTTCGGTCCCGGATATGCAGATGTTCCTCCGCATTTAGGGATGGGTGCTTCCAATGCCCGCCATCATTACTCCGACAAAGGCAAACAGGCATATACTGCTCATGAACGCCACCAGGATGGCGGCCAAGAGCGCGCTGTTGCCTTTGATCTTGCCCGAGACAAGACCGATTTGGAACACCAAAATGGAGAGAACTAGAATGAACGAACTGAGTAGGGCCGTGAAGATCAATATCCCCCTAAGATTTTGGCTCTTGCCGGCATAGTGCATTCGCACCATGCGCCAGTGAAGAAATGCGGTAGCAGTGGGGCTTCGCTGGTGTCAAGACTGAGACTCATCCACTATACCAGTAAAGTCCTTGGATCAAACCCGTCATACGTGTAACTTCCCCCGCCTCGCATCGTCTCTAAGGAAATGCCATGATAATTGGGCTTTTGGGGCCGAATGGAGCGGGCAAAACAACCACACTGGAGTGTTTGGAAGGCGTCCGCAAGGCGGCCGGCGATACGGTGGAGGATTTGCGCGTGGAGAGGCCATCGCTGGAAGCAAGGTTTCTTGAGTTGGTGGAAGGAGGGGAACACAAATGAATGCTTTTCTGCAGCATCTCTGGGTGCAGTTCAGGATGGATGCGCGCGAAAGAGGAACACTGCTGACTTTTTACGCCGTGCCGCTCACTTTCTTCGTGGTGATGGGGGCGGTGTTCTCATCCATAAATCCCGCGGCAAGAGAGACCTTGCGGCATCCATGAACATATTCGCCGTGACCGTGGGCGCCGTGTTGGGATCGCCCATACCGCTGGTCAAGATGAGGGAATCCGGCGTGCTGCGCGCCTACCGGGTAAGTGGCGTGCCCATGTCGGTCATGATCTTCGTGACAGCGCCGTTGTTTTTTGGCGCGGGCGCGCCGAGGGATTATACTGGATACTTCATCATTCTGCTCATCTATATATTTGCCAGCATCGCGATTGGATTGCTCATCGGCGTAACGGCGCGCAGCCAGTCCATGGCGACCATGCTGTCGCAGGCGGTGTTTCTGCCGTCCCTGTTGCTTTCCGGCATCATGTTTCCCGCATCCCTGCTGCCCAGACCGCTCCTGTGGCTGGGGCGCATTTTCCCCGCCACACACGCCATGCAGTCCTTTTCCGTGCTTGCCTACCACCTGAAGGCGAATTACAGCGGCGCTGTGGCGCTCGGCATAACGGCTGGCATTGGCGTGCTGGCGACGACCATAGCCGTATGGCGGTTCGAAGCGGCTTCCTTCGTGGTGTGCCAGGGATATAATGAGGCGAAAGGAACAGACGGGAGTGGGGATAATGGCTAAAAGAGCCCCCATTGTGGAAGTGATCCGACGCCTCAGCGCGGAGGATCAGCGGGCGGTAGCCGACTTTGCCGAATATCTGCTGCATCGTCGGCGAATGGAAGGGACTATATTGGAAAAGCTAGCCGCCTTGGACGCCGATGATGAGCCTCTCTCGGAAGAAGAAAAACGACAGTTGCTGGCTCCGGACGAATATATATCGCTGGAGGACGTCAAACGTGAGCTCGGACTTTGAGATCGTCCTCAAGCGGCGATGTGTACAGGTAATGCGATCATGCCCTCCTCCACCGCATTGTTATCCCACCGCTTGTTTGTCACCATGTTTGTCGGCGCAGCGGGCCTTGCGTTTCGGATTTGATTGCTGCGGTTTCAGTGAGATCCTTGTGTTTTCCGGATTGGGAACAGCGCTTCAGAACGAGCAATGCAGAAACTTGCTACTCGCATGGAGCGGGAGACCGAGGACCCCCTGTGGACGGGCCCGTCAGGGTCTATGCCGCAGCCAATCCACGCTATCTTCGGGAGTGAATCATGAGCGATCAACACGAAAGTGTAGCAGAAGTCCTGCTTGTCGCCAAAGAATTGGGCGTCGACGGAATCTCTCCCGTGATTCTGGGCGATGCCGGGAACTTGATCGTCCATTTGGCTCCTCACCCGATCGTCGCCCGGGTTGCCAAACTCGTTGCGGGGGATGACGCGTACGCGCGGTGGGAGATTCTGGACCGCGAGGTTCGAGTGGCCCAGCATCTCGCCCGCAGGGGCGCGCCGGTTGTTCTGCCGGCTGCCGGAGCCTATGCCGGTCCGCACAGAGTGGGCGGCACATGGATGACGTGGTGGCAGTTCTTGCCCAAGGTTTCGCAACCGCCGCTTGACCCGGGTCATGCGTTTGACCTGGTGGACTCTCTCGCCGCGGCCATGGCGCATTTTCCGGAACCGCTTCCCGTACTCGGCGTATGGCGAACGGCTGCCGAGGCCGCGGGGAAACTGCGGGTGCGGGCCACGCCCGATGTCCGAATCGCGGATTTATTGATGGCCTTCGAGAGAGTCGACGAGCGTATGCGAATGTTGGATTGTTCCTCACTCCTGCCCGCGCACGGGGACGCGCATCTCCGCAACCTGCTGCCGGGGCCCGAGGGATGGCGCTGGATCGATTTCGAGGATGTCTCTTTGATGCCCCGGTTTTGGGATCTTGCTTCGTTCATCGGAAACTCGGCCCTGCTCGATGGTTTGCGGCATCCACTGGTGCGACACGTACTGAACCATCCCATGGTAGAATCGGATCGTTCCGCCTTTGCGGACGCGCTGACAGCGCGCGCCGTCATGTCGACGACGACCAATTTGGCACTGGCGCTCGATGGTCATGGAGACCTGGATTTCGCCATGCGCCAGTTGGACCGTATGGGCGATTTCTTGGCGCTGGTCAAACGGACCTTGTAACTGCTAGTACTGGTTATTTAATCCTATTCGCAGATTCGTGGATGGCTGTGGTTGACTCGGGCGTGGGTGCGGTTTGAGTTGCCGGAGTGGTTGTGGGGAGATCCTCGCAGCGTTTGATTTCGCCCATAAGAACCCGTCGGATTGATGTCTAGTTGCAATTAACCTCCAACGTAAACGATCAAATCTGTACTTTGGTCCATTCGAAAGGCGGGCGTTGTGGTTTGATTGGCAAAGACGAGCAAGTGTCGAACTTCCGGTTTCAAAGCCTGTCATTCGCAGCAATCACCATCGGGGCGCTTTGGGGTTTGAGATTTCTTGCTGCACAGATGCTGGTCTCGTCGTTCGATACGGTGAACATTGGAGGACCGATGATATCGGTTACCCAGATTATATTGGCGATCTTTTTCGCTGGGGAAATACTGATTCTGTTCGCCATCTTGCTTTACATATACAGAGAGGCAGCTACATTAATGGACTACAGCGGTCGAGAAGAACACCGTAAAATGTCTCACAAGGCAGCGGACAAAGCATATCGAGGGCTGTTCGTGGTTACGAAAACGATAGGGTATACAGCTTTAATTGCGACTATCCTATGGATTGCTTGGGGTCAATTGTATTCGCCTGTCCGAAGTCTTTCTTTTTGGTCAGGATTAGGACTATTGGTGATATTCATAGTGGGTCCAGTCGTGCTATTGGGGGTGGACCTTCGATCCTTTTTCCGGGATGATCGCGAACGACTGACTTCCATGGGACTGGGCGATCGTTGCCAAGTGTATGTATCACGGGTGAGAGCAAAATCGGCGGATCACTTTCACCTCGGATGGTTTGCGATGTTGATAGTGCTAACCGCCCTGGCAATGATGGGTGGAGTCGAAGCGAACTTGCACAACCATGCCGTGTTTGCAGCGCGGTTCTCTGCAAAGGCGCCGGTTACTGTACACCTTGACATCCTCCATTCCAACCAGAAACTGCTCTCTTTCGACATCTTCATCATAAACAGTGACAGCCAAGCACCTCGGGAAATAAGATTAAACCCAGCTCAATTTCTAGAATATGGTTCTTATGCGTCTGTAACCATGGTTAGCCGTCAGTTTCAAACCTTTGGTGAACCAATCCAGCAAAACACCGGCAACACCACTAGAAATTACGTGAAATCAGTTGATTTGGAGAAGTATCTGTCACCGGGGAACAATCGATTGTTCATGCGGTACTCACTTCAATCCCTCCATGCATCAACGTCGTACACCGTTTTCGACGAGGTGCTTGTGACGAAGCACGGTGTGATGTATGCAGCGCGATCATTGACGAAGAAATCCTGATCGCAGCTACAGAAGCTTTGCTGCGAAAGCCGAACGGACGTGCCGCACGACATGTCTCGATTTGAAGAAGAAAGAGGCTGAACTGACGGGATAACCACAAATAACAATTCGATCCAGCCAGGCAAAAACTATGGATTGGTCTTGTAGTGCTCGTTCATTCCGATTGACCAGCGGCTGGTGTCCAGACCCACTTCGGCCCCGTAGAGGTGGTTCGCATAGCTGCTGACAAACAAGACGGCAGACTCATGCATCAAGATAGATTGCTGTTGCGATTTCTCCATAAGCTGGTGTTTCGTCAGTCCATCAACCTCGACAGTTCTGGTGACAACAAAACGGCCACGGTATACGGTGCACGTCCTGCCGATCAAGAGTATACTGTACCCGTCCGGACTCCTTTCCGGACGGGTACACCACCCTACGATCCGGAAAGCGGGAGAGCACATGCCATTTGGGTTAGGAAATTCGAACACCATCACATCGATGGAAGACATTGCGCGCGAGTTGAAAGAGGGACCGCACAACGGGGGCGCGGCGACCAGCAATCTGAGCGCGCTCGATTTTTGGCTCGTGACCGACGCGGGGTACGACCCCGTTGGCTTTGTATTGGGCAACAGCGTCATGAGCATGGGCATCACCGGGGGATTCGCCACGGCGTTCAAGGGCTTGCAGCGCGGCGAACTGGGACACCTCACGCAGTTGATGTACTCCGCGCGCGAACTGTCCCTGCAGCGGATGAAGGCGGAGGCCGACGCGCTGCACGCCGACGCGGTCGTGAACGTCCAGGTCGAGATCATCCATCGGTCGGAGGACATCATGGAAGTCACGGCGACCGGGACCGCGGTCAAACGCGTGCGTGACCGCTCCGACCGGCCCGTAACCCTGAACGTCAGCAAATGAAGCGCCGGCCGCAAGCCTCCCGCGTCCGCCTCGTGCGCTGGACCGCAGCCGCCATCGGCGTCGCCGCTTCGGCGCCGACACAGTGAACAAACGAAACGGAGGCCTTGAACCGTGGAAATGCGCAAACTGGGTTATGACTCGCTGTCCGTGTCCGCATTGGGACTGGGCTGCATGGGAATGTCCGATTTTTACGGCAACCGCAACGACGAAGAGTCGATCGCCACGATACACCGCGCGATCGACCTTGGCGTCACCTTCTTCGACACGGCCGACATGTACGGCGTCGGGCGCAATGAGGAACTGGTCGGCAAGGCGCTGCGCGGCATGCGCGACCGGGTCGTGCTGGCAACCAAATTCGGCAATGTCCGCGGCGACGACGGCGCCTTTCTCGGCGTGAACGGCCGGCCGGAGTACGTGCGGTCGGCCTGCGAAGCGAGCCTGCGCCGCCTTGGCGTCGAGCACATTGACCTGTATTACCAGCACCGCGTGGACCCGGACGTGCCCATCGAAGAGACGGTCGGCGCCATGGCCGCCCTCGTTCGGGAGGGTAAGGTGCGCAGCCTCGGCCTGTCGGAGGCGAGTTCGGCCACCATCCGCCGGGCGCACGTCGTCCACCCGATCACCGCTCTGCAGACCGAGTACTCACTGTGGAGCCGCGACGTGGAGGACGAGATACTGCCCACCTGCCGCGAGCTCGGCATCGGCTTCGTCCCGTACAGCCCGCTTGGCAGGGGCTTCCTGACCGGGCAGATCAAACAGTTCTCCGACCTTGCGGAGGATGACTACAGGCGCTTCTCGCCGCGCTTCCAGGGAGAAAACTTCGACCGGAATCTCGCCCTCGTGGAGCGCATCAAGGAAATGGCCGGGCAAAAAGGCTGCACGCCCGCCGAACTCGCGCTCGCCTGGCTGCTGGCGCAAGGCGACGACATCGCGCCGATCCCGGGCACGAAGCGCCGCAAGTACCTGGAGGAGAATGTGCGCGCTCTCTCCGTGCGCCTGGACGAAGCGGACCTGAAAAAAATCGACGAACTGGCGCCTAAAGGCGCGGCCGTGGGAGAGCGCTATCCGGAGCACTCCATGCGCTCACTGAACAGATAGCTCCCCTCGCACCTTTCAGCCTGCGCAACAGGACAGCTTTGCCACATCCTTGTCAAACGTCAGCGCCGCCAGCTTGAGGCCCTCCGCCATGGTGAGATACGGCGCGAGGGTCGAGCGCAGGTCCTCGACGGTCAGGCCAAACTTGACCGCGAGGACCGCGGCGTAGATGACGTCCCCGGCGTTTTCCGCCACGATGTGAGCGCCGAGCAGCCTGCGCGTTCCGGCGTCGGCAACGAGCTTGAACACCCCAGTGGTCTCCCGGTTCGCCAATGCCCGCGGTACGGCCGCCAGCGGCAACACCGACGAAATCACCTCCAGCCCCGCGCGCTCGGCCTGCGCCTCGGTCAGTCCGACCGTGGCCACCGCGGGACGCGTGAAGGTGACCTGCGGGACAGCCGTCAGATCGACCCGCCTGCGGCCTCCGCCCACCGCGTTCTCGGCGACCACCGCGCCCTCGTGCGCCGCCACGTAAACGAACTGCGGCCCCATTGTCACGTCGCCCGCCGCATACACGCGCGGATTCGACGTCTGCAGATACTCGTCCACGACCACCTCGCCGCGGTCGCCGACAGCGACGCCCGCCGCATCGAGATTGAGCCCCAACGTGTTTGCCGTCCGTCCCGCCGCCACCAGCAGGGCGTCCACCTCGATCACGCGCGGTTCGCCGTCCACCGTGATGCGCACCCGCTTGATCCGCCCGTCCTGCTCGACACCGTCGTACGTCACACCGGTGAGGATCTCCATGCCCTGCTCCCGAAGCGCCGCCGCGAGCGCGTCCGACACCTCCGGTTCATACGCCTGCAGCAGGCGCGCGCTGCGCTGCATGAGCGTCACGCGAGAGCCCAGTTGGTGAAACAGTTGACCCAGTTCCAGGCCGATGTACCCCGATCCGATCACCGCGAGGCGCTCAGGTAGTTCCTTGAGTTCAAGCGCTGCCGTGCTGTCAAGGTAGTCCACATCCTGCAACCCCGCAACAGCGGGAACGGCCGCCGAAGCACCTGTGGCAATGAGAAACTTGCCCGCCGTGATGCGCCTTCCGTCCACTTCCACCGCTCCGGGATCGACAAACCGCGCCTCCCCGCGGACAAGCTCCAGGCCGTACTCCGCGATCAGGTCAATGTATTTGTGCTGGCGCAGCTCACCGACCAGTTCATCCTTCTGTTCGACCAGTTGCTTCAGGTCCACAGGCCCGGCGGACGTGGCCAGCCCGCGAAATGGGTGGTCCTTTGCCAGGTGATTGATCTCGGCCGCGCGCAGCATGTTCTTCGACGGGACGCAGCCGACGTTGACGCACGTGCCGCCGATCGTGCCGCGCTCCACCATGCCGACCCTTGCCCCGTGGGACACAGCCTGAATGGCCGCCGAGAACGCCGCGCCGCCCGAACCGATGATGAGCAGATCGAAGTCGTGGCCGCCCTGCGCGCCCTGAAGCGGCGTCCCCCGCGCGACGAACACCGCGTCTCCGGGACGGTACCCGGCGTCTTGCACCGCCCTTTTTGCCAATGCCAGCAGACCCGCGTCGGACAAGTCAAACGTCGCCTCGTCGCGGCGAAAATGAACCACCACATCCTGCGCGCCCACTCCCTGGAGCGCGGTCGCCACGTGCTCCTCGCAACTTGTGCACGTCATGCCTTTCACGACCAGCCGGACCCGCTCTCCCTGCCCTGTTTGTTCGCCCATTGCGCAACACCCCATTCTCTGTGTAAGTCCCACGCCGCGAAACGGCCTCACAATCCCGCATACAACCGGAGGTACGGGAACCAGTACAGCATCAAATAGATCCCCGTGGCCAGCGCGACCGCGCCGCCAAAGCGCCCCATCCAGCGGGCCCCGGCGCGCACCAGGCGCCCCATCAGCTGCTGCGATATCGTGGACGCCAGCGAGATCACGGTCACAACAAAGCCCATCCCGAGCGCGTACGCTGCAAAGTCCGACAGGCCCGCAACGATTCCGCCGCCGCGAAACGACGACAGCACGAGCACGGAGAAGAGAGGCAGCGTGCAGCCGAGAGAACCCAGCGCATACGCTATTCCATACAAAAAGATCGATGAATTCGCGCCTTCTTTTAGTTCCCATTGTATTCCTATGTGAAACGACACTCCCCTGCGCCCCGCCAACATCAACGCTCCCATAACGACAAACGCCAAGCCCACGGCCTCGGCGGTCCATGCGGCCGCTTCGCCGATCGCCTGCGCAAACGCCACCGACAGCACGCCGACGATGATGAACACCAGGAGAAACCCGGCCGTCATGAGCAGTCCGGCAAACAGTCCATCGTGCGCCCTGCTCTCACGCCCCCCGACAAGATGTACAATGTAGGATGGCAGCATGACCACTCCGCACGGATTGAACGCCGCCATCATGCCCGCCGCCAGAACCACGGCAAGTCCTGCGGTCATGAAAGCACCGCCGCCAACTGCTGACGAGACGGGGCAACGGCTGAAAACACCACGCTGTTGTGGTAGAGGACGATCACCGTATCGAGCGCGGTGATGTGGAACCGCTGCACCAGGGCTGGCGTACCCTCGAGCACATACGGCCAGTGACTGTGGGCAATACGCGAAAACTGTGCGATCGTCGCGGCCGTATCCGTCTGTGGCTGTACGTCGATCGAGATCAACTGGACTCCCGGCGCGTGCTGAAACTTCGCCAGCATGATCTCCGTCGGAAGGCACTCAGAGCAGGACGACGTCATAAAGTGCAGAACCGTCTTCTGCGCAGGGTTGACAACGATGCGGGCACCCGTGACTGCGGTGAGCGTGAGCGCCCCGACAGTTGCGTTTGACTGGACGGACGTACTCGACGGGGCTGATCCGCTTGACGCCGACGGTCCAGTCGACCCGGCGGTCCCCGACTGTTGCGCAGCGGGTGAAGCCGCCGCACCAGTGCCGGACGCGGCCGGAAACGCGTCTGCCGACGCCGCCAACCCGACACGCCCGAAGCGGCTGAAACCAAAGACGCCCACACCGAGCACCACGAACAGCGCGATGCCCAACAAGACCTTCTTCACCCAACTCTTCCCCTCTCTCATGCGTCTGCGCCGGACGCCGGGGCGCCGCTCACATCCGCGTGCAACACTGAATATGCTCCGCGTTATCCGCGACAATTTCGCGCGCCAGTTGCAGCATGCTGCGCACCCGGTCGTCGGAGATCCGGTACAGCACGTACTTCCCCTCTTGGCGCGCGGTCACGTAGCCGCACCATTTTAAGCAGGCCAATTGGTTGGAGACCTGACTCTGAGCCGCTCCGACAGCCTCCACCAACTGACCTACACTCCGTTCTCCCTCCAGCAGAACCTCAACGAGCCGCAACCGCGTCGGATTCGCCAGGCCGTGGAAGAATTTTGCGTATATCCCGGTCTGGACGGTTGCATCGGGAACCCGCGCTTCCAGTTCAAAGCTATTCATCCCGTCGACACTCCTTCCCGGCCGCCGTGAGGCCAACGGCGGCCAGGACCACCGGAAGCCCGCAGCACAGCGCGGCGGCAAGCGCAATGCCGAGCAACTCCACAGACGCCCCATTTGCTTGCTTGCGCTCTCGCGCCATTCGCGTCAACCCCCGACTTCTCGTTTTTATATTATAATACTTAAATATATTCCTCTGTCAATGACCCACCGCACCGCTTCGCGCCTGCCCCGGTTTGGATGATCACAGTTCCCTTCGGGTTGCGGTACGCTCCTCGGCACGACATGGGCACCCGGCACGAACAGTTTCTGTGCTTATGGACACTTACAGAGCCTGGCGCGTTTGGCGCGGGCGCGCGCCCCCGCCTTCTGCCCGCATGCAGCGCACTGGCGCAGGTCCGGCGCAGGTCTGGCGCAGGTCCGGCGCGCGTCACCACCGGACGCCCGGATAGAGCCGCTCCAGGTCGTTGAACACGATGTCCCCTCCCGTGCTTTGCCCCGCCAGCCGATCTGCCACATAGCGGTGGAAGTGATTCACGACTGTCGTGTCTGTTGTCACGTACACATGCGTAACGCGTGGATCGAACCGGCGCACGAGGCGCCCAACCGACGCCTGCAGGTCCGCTTCGCGCGCGGTGGATGGCGCGCCAGTCCGAACTGCCGCACGGCCCTTGGCCACCCCGTCGGCAGCGGCGGGCGCCGCCGCCACGAACACATTGCTCCCCCGCTGCAATACAACCGCGTACACCACCCCCGGCACCTCGCGGCGTATCCGCTCGCCCCATGCCGCCCTTGGCGCAAGCAACGACCCCGTCAAGACACTGTCGTTAAGCGCGGCGTGGTTGTTGGAGCGGACATGCTTGAAGCTTTGCCCGTCGATGTCGCGCACCATCGCGAAACCGCTCACCGCGCACCCCAACCCGCACAGAATCGCCGACCCATTCACAAGCGCAAGCCACGACGAAAGTGTCCTGCGCGATTGGCCCCGTCCGCCGCCTTCCCCACGCACCGTCGACCTCCCTTCCCGGTCCCCCGTCGCCCCTGCCATCACATATCACCCTTCCATTCGTCGCCGCAGCCGTCCGGGTCCGCGGACTGTTCGAGAAAATTGCGGTCAACCCAGCGTGCGATGCCGTACAGCACCCACAGAACGCCGGACATGAGACCCAGTTGATACAGCCACCAGACCATGTCCCACCAGTTCGGCATGCCTACACTGTATGGAATGTAGAATGGAAGCGCCGGCCAGAAATCCTGCAACACCCTCATCCCCCGTCAGATCGAGTAGAACACGATGTACAATACAAGCCACGACGCCGCGTTGAATGTCCAGACCGCGGCCGCAGACCGCGCTCCCCACGGCGCCAGGCGGGTAACCAGGCCGCGCCGCGTCCGAAAGGCCGCACCCAGCACCACAGCCAGCGCAACCAGCGTATAAAAGCTGGCCACGCCGAGTGAACTCAGGTACACCGTGCCGAAACGTCCGATCGGGTCAAACGAGTGCCGCCAGAAAGGCGCCATGAGCGCCACCAGTCCGACAGCGCCAACCACTTCCGTGCGCGCCAGATCCCGCGCGCACTGCCGCGTGCGGTCGTTGCGCAAGGCGAGCGCACCGCGCCACGCGAAGGCGGCGCCGATCCACAGGAGGATCGTCGGCAACAAGGCGCCAAACCACACGTCCAGGTGCGGCGGCACATATGCTCCCGCAACCATGAAGCGCATGTTGATCAGAACAAAGTAGGGGATGCCTTGGGTCACCATGAACAGCATCAGCCCGAATTGGTGTTGCGCGTAATCCCGCCTGTCGAGCACCGCCGGAGACGGTCCGGCCGCCGGCGACGACGGCACCGGCTTCTGTCTGACCTTCACTTGTGCCAAGGATCTTGTCACAGTCCGAAAGCCTCCCTGTCATCCTGCGTCCTGCGCTTCATCCCTCGTCCCGCTGCCGCTGCCACCGCCCCGTCCACCGTCCACCGTCCACCGTCCACCGTCCACCGTCCACCGTCCCGTCCCGCCCGGGGCGCCTCACTCCGCCGTCGGCCCAGGCGTCGCCCCGCCGCCGGTCGCTTCCCGCTCCCCCGCGCCGCGCGAGGCGAGCACCGGTCTCCGGTCGGCGTAATTGTAAAAGCCGCGCAAGACGATCGGTGCGACGGCAAAGTTCGTCTGTCCGGGACCTGACGCGGAATGCCATTCAAGCGTCTTGCCCTGCCACGGATTTGTTCCCGCCGGCTCGCCGTGGTTCCACATCCACACGACGTGGATCAGGTGCAACAGGAAGCCGATACCGAGCAGGAAGGCAAAGATGGACACCTCAAAGTTCATGTTCTGCAGATAGGCGGGGTAGACCGGCACCCAGCGGTTCATTCCGCGCAGGCCCAGGAGGAAGAACTGGCCAAAGACCGCGTTGAAGGCGATGAATACCCACACCGAGAGCAGATTGGCCCATGTCTCGCTGTACATGCGTCCGCACAGGCGGGGCATCCAGTAGTAGACGGCGGCCAGGGCGGAGAACAGCATGGCCCCGATGATGGTGTAGTGAAAGTGCCCGACGATGAAGAATGTGTCGTGCGCCTGCAGGTTGATGACGGGGTCGGCAAGCAGCACGCCCGTGACCCCGCCGATGAGAAAGTTGAACATGCTCATCAACACCAGCACGGTCGGCGCCTTCGGGCGCATCCGCGCCTTCCACATGGTGCCCAGCGCGACGAGATAGGCGAACCCCGTGGGAATCGAGATCATCTCGGTGAAAAACGAGAAGGGGAGCATCTGGCTGTTGCGCATGTTGGTGAACATGTGATGCGCCCACACCAGTCCACTGAACAGCATGACGAACACCAGGCCGAGCACCCCCCATTGCCTGGCGAACAGCGTCTTCTGTCCCATGACAGGCAGGATCTCTTGCCATATGGCAAACGCGGGGACCACGATGATGTACACCTCGGGGTGTCCGAACAGCCAGAAGATCTCCATGTACGTCAGCGGCGTGCCCACCTGCGAAAACAGTGGAAATGGGACAATGTTGTTGAGCAGCGACAGGATAAACGTCATCTGAATCTCCGGCAGCCAGATGATATTGAGCAGGCTTACGGCGAGGATGCCCCAGGCGTACATCGGGATGCGATTCCACGTCAGTCCAGCGGCGCGCTTGAAGATGATCGTCGCCGTAAGGTTGACGGCGACGAGCAGCGACGAGACGGTCATGGCAAACACGCCGAGATAGTAAAACACGATGCCCGAGGGATCCTGTCCGGAAAGTGGCGCGTACGCCCGCCAACCGGTCGTCCACATGCCGAGAAGCGGGCTGAGCGCCACCGTTGCAATTCCCACCGGAAGCAGCCACACGCTGATCGCGGATACCCGCGGGAACGCAGAGCCGTTGGCGCCAAGCATCAGGGGAATCAGATAGTTGCCGAATCCCCCGACGAGCACGACCGTGCCAAAGGCGAACATCATGATCGTGCCGTGGATGCCCACCGCGGAGAGGTAGGCGCTCATGTTGGGGAAAAACCACAGCCTGGCCTGCATCAGTTCGGCGCGCATCATCATGGCGGCGAATCCGGCGATGAACAGCCCCGCCGCACTCGTCGCAAGGTACTGGATGCCGACCACCTTGTGATCGAGCGACAGCATGAAGTAGCGCCGCCAGTCGGCAGGCGTCCGCCAGACCAGCGGATAACCGAAATGCGGTTTGACAAGCATCTCCCAGCCGCCGACGCCGAGCAGCCAACCGCACAGCGCGGCGGTCCACGCGAACGTCACGGAGACCTTCGTGATGAATGGATCGTACGCCTGGCGGTCGAGCACCTGGCTGACGAGTGTATTGACAAGGATAAACGCGATGGCCGCCCACAGGATGCCGCGCACGACAGGCGGCGTCATGCGCCGGTCAGGCAGGACGGCTTCGCCGGAGCCGCCGGACGTTACGAACTGCCGCTTCGCATTGCCGACATGAGAACTCAAACCGATCTCCCCAATCTTGTGCTCAGCTTTGTGCCTGCCGCATCCTCTGCTGCCGTACCCAAGCGACAAAATCCACGCCGGACACCACGTGCACCGGAGCCTCCATGAAGGGATGGCCGGGGCCGCAGACCTCCGCGCACTGCACGCGGACCATGGGATTGACGTTATAGGACGTGACCTTTGTCGTATGCACGTACATGTAGCGCGTCTCGCCAGGAATGATGTCCTGCTTCAGGCCAAAGGCGGGGATCCAGAAGTCGTGCACGACGGCCGCTTCTGGCGCGTAGGTGTGGTACGGGTCGTACGACCGAAGAATGAATTTGACGTTGCGGTTCACCGGCAGGTACAGGGTGCTGTTCCCATTTGCATCCTCGGCGTCCTCCACGCCGTATTGCGGGTAGCTGAATATCCATTGCCACTGCCGGGCGACAACGTTCACCACCAGATCCTGCCGATGCACCCGTTGCTGCTCACTGTTAAACATCTGTTCCAGCGCGGACGCGGACGGATGGACAAAGAACAGCACATTCAGCCCGATGCTGATCAGCACCCACATGCCGATGAACGTCTTGTTCGTTTGAAACTGGTGCGGGCCGGGCGTGGCCACTCCCCTGGCTGTACTGAAACGGATAAAGTTGTAGATGAGCATAACCACTACAAACGTGAAGACTGGCGTGAGAACCGTGAGAATGAACGCGACGGCGCGTTCACCGTCCTGCGCCTGGCTGGAGGCGGTGTAGTAGTACACGCCGCGGTGAATCAGCGCGCGAACACCCCATTCGGCGAGCACCGACGCCAGAAGCCACCAGATGGTGAACATGACACGATCGACCACACTGCACCCCTGCCTTCCTGGCGCCCGCCCCCCGACAGAACCCCGGAACATTCAAGTCCGGGGTTCTGTCGGGGCGCAGGCGCGATGAATCTCCAAATGGCCGCCGAGAACCGGGTCGTACGCATGCAGACTGCTCCGCGCCTGCCCTGACCTGGACCGTCCCATAATCGCAAGAGATCGCCATGTGCGGCGCATCCGCACACCAGCAAACCATGAAAATGCGATTCAATCAGGCGCCACAGATGGCAGGGTGCAGATTCGCTCGCATTTTCCGTGTATCACCCGGTCCCGGTTCCGCCGCTGCACGCCGCCAGGGCGTTTGCCCAAGCTAGGACGGCGAGGAGGCCGGCAAAGAGGAAGCCGGCAGAATGGTGATGGTGCCCTTCATGCCGTCCATGTAGTGGATGTACTGTTGCACGAAGCAACCGTAGTGCCACACCCCCGGTTTGTCCGGCACCGTGAATGTCATGTCCAGAGCGCCTCCCGGTTGCAGCGTCGGACTGAAATTGCCGCCTGTGGCGACACTCGGCTGCGGCCCCCGGAACGTCACGATGGCATCGTGCAGCACGATGTTGTCCACCATGCGCGCGTGGCTGATGGTCACCCGCACACCACTCCAGAAGTCTTCCTCAAACTGCGTCGGCAGGGGTCCAAAGGCGGTCGGCGTGACGTCCGCCCCGCGTCCGATCATCATCTCGTGCCAGTGCGACGGGCTCTGATTGCGCAGCGCAATCGTCACCCTGTCGCCGACCCGCCACGTGATATCCTGCGGCGTGTAGCCATAGTCGAACTGGAAGATGAGAACCGTACCGGGCTGTGCGTGCCGACCTGCCATCACCGTCCAGGCGTTCTGCAGTGGACGCTGCCAGAACAGCGCGATGACAGCCACTGCGGTTGCGACGCTGACGACAAGCCACATGACGCGCCCGTTCCAGTACGGGTTCGGTGTTCGCTGTGCAGGGGACGGGCGCGCGGCGCGGTCACGTTCCACGGCGATTCAAGCCTCCTCTTCGATCCCGGGCGACGGGGCAGCGCCGCCCGGAACGGTTTCTGCAGCCGGCGCACACCGCATCAGTCCGCCATGACGCGCGGCGAACCAGTCCGCGCCACGCGAAACGCGGCCCACATGCCCAGTGAATCGTGCATCCGGCCGTGTGCCGGAAAACTGTAGAGCAGGTCGGCGAGACGGTATGAGCCGATCCGGTCCGCCACAAACCGGAAGGTGGCCGACTGCCCCGGCATGATGCCCGCTGACGGGTTGTGCTCGAGAGCCGTCGTGGAATCCCCGGCTCCCGCGAACGCAAGCTGGTTTTGGACCGTGTACACGCCGGCGTCGTGCGGGATGCCGCCGTCGTTCGTCACGTTGAGCACCACGCGGTAACCGACGGGCACTGTAATCACGAGACGGCCGTTGGCGTACCCGTCAAAATTGGCGTCGAGGTTGTTCGAATTGTACCCTGCCGTGAGGTATATGTAGGCTGTCTTCGCGGCCGCAACATCCACCAGGAGCGAAGATGGCGCGCTGTTCTCCTGGTGAGGCCCGCAGCCCACGATGAGCATGGCGGCAAGAGCAGAGAGCAGCATGGCGACACGGCTAGTCGGCACACAGTTGCCTCCCGGCGAAGCAGTGTAGGAAACATGGGATCAAGACCCCGATGCAGGCGCAATGACTCCAGACAGAGCGTCCGGGATCCCGGTCGGACGCCTTGTCCACCACAGCACGCGCGCCTCTACGGTAGCATGTTCCCATAATAGGATATTATTCATATTGTCGCGGCAAAACTCTTCGATGCAGCCATTCCTCGCAGACGGCCAGCAGGATGGCAACGGCCTCGGCCATGTAGAACGGAACGATATGACTGCCCGACAAGCCCAGAGAGAGCAGCGAGATCACCAGCAGAAAGCCCATTTTGTCCACATACAGCGACGGAAAACTGCCGATGGCTGGAAGCACGACCCGATCCAGCAGCACCCCGAGAACAGCGACGGCGACTCCCGTCAAAAGGAGCTGCATTCCAACCCATTGCACGCATTTGCGACGTCATGGACGCTCCCCCTCTCGTATGGAAGTGTCTCCTGCGCGCAATGGACGCATTCCCTTGGATGATCGCCCTCACTCGTACCAGACGGATTCGTCGGACCGACGGAACAATCGGACAGCCAGATAGCCGTACGTCAGATACATCGTGACCAGCATGAGTGCTCCGCCCGTCTGCAGATCCGCCGTTGCGTCCCCGGCGCACACTGTTGTCGGTCGACTGAACGCGGGATACCGGGCGTCGCCCAGGAACAGCCACACGATAATGGGCATCATAAAATTAGAAGAATAGATAATATAAAGCAGTTGCATGCCCCGCCCCATACTCCCCGACGCACCGCATCGGGGAACCATCGGGGCCCAGAAGCAGACCGCCGACAGCATGAGAAGGTTTTGCAGGAGGGCGTGAAACCCGTTTAGCGTGAGGTTCCACTTCAGAACAGGCGGTAACAGCGTGGCCGTGACGAGCGCATTGAACACAACGAGGGCAATGATCGGTCTCGTGGCAAAGTGGATCAGTCGCGCCACCCACTGCACGGTTGCCGCCCGCTCCACGAGGACGACGGGGACTCCGGCGATCAGCAGCCAGGGCAGCACGAATGTCAGCAACAGCATGTCACCCACGTACGCAGTGAACAGGCGTTGTTGCGCCCATGGCGCGAGCGGACCCGCCGCAGCGTACAGGACCATCAGGGCCAGCACAAAGGCGGCGCGGCGCGCCCATCCCACGCGTTGCGCGACAAATTCGGACAACAGCAGGAAATAGATTACGCCGAGAAGCACCGACAGCAGCAGCAGTTCGGGACGCCACTCTGTCATCCACGCTCCTCGAAGGTCCATCCGTGAAGCCTCCCCCGGAATGTGACGCGCCGACTCGCCGTGTCGAAGCAGGGCAGGACGCCTTCCTCAAAGGCGCCGCACAGACTGGAGGCAAATGCCGCCGGTCCGCCGATCGTCACCAAGCGGGCCATCGCGGGCGCGCGCGGCGGACTGCTCCAGGGGACGTCAAACGGTATGGACCAGCGGCCCATGCGGACAGACCAGGCAACGGCGTATCCCCCGGCCGAAGACGACAATAGAAGCACCTTCACGGTCCCTGGCGGCCGGACGCGCATGGTGCCTTCACCCTTCACCGCTGTTCATCGTCTGCTATGTTTTCCCTTATACGATCCCAAATATTCCCGAATAGACAGATATGCCGCGCCGTCAAATCTCTCCCGCGTGCGCTCGGAGAGAATCAAACGGCGGTCACGCATCGCCGCCGCTCTTTTCAAACAACCCTTCCCGAACGGCGTACGCGATCGCCTGCGCGCGGTTTGCGACGCGGAGTTTGCTGAAAATGGCGTGCGTGCAGTTCCTGATCGCATTTTCGCTGATGTTCAGGTTCTCGGCAATATCTCGGTTCGAAGCCCCGGTCCTGATCTGGCGCAGAACTTCTATTTCCCGGACGGTCAGGGGCCTGGTCTCCGGCGCCTTGGGGGGTGATGACTGAGACATCTCGGACCAGATCGCCGACACAAGGTGGCTCGGAATGACCGTGCCGCCAGAGGCCGCCGTGCGGATAGCGCTCACCAGTTCGTCCGGGTGGACCGTCTTGATCAGACAACTCTGCGCGCCGTTGCGAAACACTTCAAACAGGGATTGCACATCCTCCGTCGCGGTCAGGATGAGGATGTGCGTCGCGACCCCCGCCAGGCGAATGCGCGCCGTGGCCTCCGTTCCATCCATCACGGGCATGGCGAGATCCAGGACAAGGACATCCGGCTCAAGGCCGCATGTCAGGTCCACCGCCTCCTGGCCGTTCGCCGCCTCTCCGACCACTTGTATACCGCCGGATTTCTGCAGGATGTCGACGACAGACTTGCGAAACAGCGGATGGTCGTCAGCCACAACGACGCGGATACTGACGGGTCCGGGTGGCTCCGGCAATCGCGATCCACTTCCACCCAATGGATAAACCCCCTCAAGGGGAACCGTGATATTACCATATAATGGACGGCGTTGTCACTGTTCCCCTGTCTGTAGCGTAGGACTTCAGGCCATTCTGCGCATGAGTGGCAATCACTAAAGAACGGGGGTCCAAATGTACCCCGTCATTTCCTCATGCATGTCCCCAGATGCACAAATTCGCATGATCCATTCAGACTATAACGGCCCATGCAGGAAAACTTATGTACACATTATATTGGTTAGAAAACATAGTTACAGTAATTACAGCGAAATAGTCTGTTCAACTCAAGTGCGGGTAATTTCTTGATGGCATCATTGGAGATGAACATGACACTCACGACAGGAAATGGGGTGAAATGACATGGTTGATCTTTCGAACGCTTGGCCGAACTACTACGCCGGGTACCTCTGGCTGATCGTCTTCATAGCGTTCGTCGCATTCAAATACCCCGGTCACAAGGGAGGGACTCAGCGGTGAACTGGACAACGCGCATGAGGAAGCGGGCGACCGAGCAACTGTCGTGGGATCGCCTGCTTCCGTCGGAACAGCCGGTTTACGTGAATTCCCTGGTGTACAGTTTCGGGGTGTTCACGCTCAGCAGTCTGGTGGTCGTTATTGTATCCGGGATCGTGATGGCGGCGAAGAGCCCGGTCTGGTATCAGACATCGGCCGTCGGCGAATACTTTCGCGCCATACATTTTTGGAGCGTGCAGGCATTCTTCTTTTTCATGACCATGCATCTCGTCGTCCAGTTCTTCATGGGATCATGGCGCGAAGGCAGGGCGCTCACATGGGTGCTCGGCGCCCTATCATTCGGCGTTGGGGTCCTCACCGCGTTCACGGGCTACCTCTCGCGGGGAGACTTCTTCTCACAGTGGAACCAGGTCCAGAGCAAGGACGCGTTCAACGGAGCGGGGGTAAACGGACTCTTCAACGCGCTGGACAACGGACAGATCTACGGTCTGCACATTGCGGTGCTGCCCGCCGTGTTGATCGCCCTGATCGGCTGGCACCTGGTCGCGGTGCGGCGCAAGGGTGTGGTGCCGCCCTATCCGGATGAAGGCACTGAGAACGCCAAAGTTGGTGACCACTCATGAAAAGAGACTATCAGTATCCCGACGCCAAGCGGTTCCCGATGAAGGACTTTGACATGGTGAAAGAGGGAGTCGTAAGCCTCGGCGTGATCGCCGTCATCGTGCTGGTCGTGGCCGCCATCGCAGGCGCCCCGTACCGCCCGGCCGTCACGAATCAGCAGGTGGCCGTGCAAAGTCCGGTACTGGTCGAGCAGACGGCGCTCGGCGACCTGGACGGCACCGGAGAGATGGCGTCGTACGGTCCGCCTTACAACGACGGAACGGGGAGCATACAGTCGATTGCAGGCTTCTCCCCGCAGACGTGGTGGGGCACGCCCTATCCGCTGAATACCGCGAAAGATGATGTGCTCACGCCGCTGACCATGCTGGCGACTGCGTCCGGCAACGTGTCATTGAAACAGGCCTTGCACACATACGAGACGGCCTCCGGCGCCACGCAGGCCAAGTGGTCGCAGAACCTGACCGATGCGCTGAACAAGGCGAAGGTCGTCGGCACGACCGTGCAACTGCCCGCCGGGAACTACGGACCTGTCTCCTATATGATGAACGCGGAACTGCAACTGGCGCGTTCCGGTCTTCTGTCCGGAGCGCTGGCGCGAGAGACAAATCAGGGCGCGTATCGCTGGAACGTTCAGAACAACCTGCTCTTTCTTCAGGGGGCGGCTCTCCACAATATCGCCGGAGCACTGAACATGTCCGGTGAACAGTGGGGCATCAACCACGACGAGCAGGCGTATCCCGGTCCTTGGTGGCTGACGCCGTACACCTTCTTCTATCAGATTCCGCCCTGGAACACGAGCGACGCGGGCGATCAGATGGCCGCCTACACAGTGGGTCTGCTGTTCCTCGTGCTCATCTTCGTGCCATGGGTGCCAGGACTGAATCGATTGCCGAAATTGCTTCCGCTCCACAAGCTGATTTGGCGGGACTGGTACCGGCGAGACAAACCGAAAAGCGAGAAGGGCAGCGTCGCGCCTCGGCACGTCTAGCAGGAGCACGCCTGCCTTCCTTAGAGAAACCAAGACAGCGCTGTCGCGCAACCTGCGTCAGCGCTGTCTTGTCTTTTACGCGGCGGCGTTGGCCCTTCTAGCCGACCTGTTTCGCGACAGCGACACGCATGCTCAATGCTCACTCATGACCCGCTTGCCTGCAAGAAGATCTCGACCGTGGTCCCCAGTCCCAACTGACTCCGAATCTCCATCCTGCCATGGTGATTCTCGATGATTTTGGCGCTCACCAGCAGTCCAAGCCCTGTTCCGTTTTCCTTGGTCGTATAGAATGGCGTTCCCAAATTGGCGAGCTTATCGTCCGGAACACCCCGTCCCTCGTCAGTGATACGGATCGACACCATATCTGTCCTGATCCAGCCTACCCCGACGGTTACTCGCCCTCCTTGAGGCATCGACTCAATCGCGTTCTTCAGGATGTTAATAAACACCTGTTTCAATTGATTCGGTACACAATCCACCCAAGGAACCGCCTCTGTGTAGTCCGCCTCTATGGCCACGTTGCTCAGCATTGCCTGCGTATCAAGCAAGATCATAACATCCTGCAAAATCATTAGCACATTGCTCTTCTCGAAATGCGTTTCCTGAGGACGCGCAAGCAACAAGAGTTCATTGACAATACCCTCGATCCTGGAGAATTCGGCAAGCATGATGTCGGTATAGTGTGTGCTGCGCATGTCGGGCGCTATCAATTGAATAAACCCCTTGAGTACGGTGAGGGGATTGCGAATCTCGTGTGCAATGCCGGCAGCCAGTTGACCTACAGCGGACAGGAGCTCCGATTTTCTCAGGATCTCTATCGTTTTGTATTTCTCGGTCAGGTCCTCCCCTATCTTAAGGTAGTGCGTTATGACCCCTCGATTGTTCTTTATGGGTTTCAGGGAAACCCACTCGTAGTAGTCCTCACCGTTTCTGTTCTGGTTCACCAACTCGCCAACCCAATTGTGTCCCGACCCGAGTGTCCCCCATATTGCCTCCAACTCTTGATCCGTCATCTTGTCAGAGTACAGTTGCAGCTTGGTATCCAGTAAGTCATGCAATGAATGACCCGTTTGCTCACTGTACTCCAGATTGATGTATTTGATGCGGCGCTCCGTGTCTGTCATCAGAATGCACCCGGGGCTTTGCGAGATCGCATACGACAGAACAAGGAGTTCGTCTGTCATCTTTCTCAAACCGGTGATGTCGGTCAGCGTAAGCACCGCACCCTGAATGCCCGGGTCACCCGTGCGATAGGGCAGTACCCTTGCCGTGAACCATTTCTCGCTGTAACTCTGCACCTCTCGCTCGATCTCCTGCCCCGTGTGCAGCACGGAGTCTATGTCAGCGAGCAACTCATCATACCTCAGCTTGTGCGAGAGGTCTCCCAGCGGGCGTCCGATATCCGTTGCAATCACGTTTATCTCGCGCGCGATAGCCGGTGTGAATTTGCGGATGCTTGTATTGCTGTCGAGGAAAAGCGTCGCGATATTGGTGCTGATGAAGAAATTGGTCATGTCATCATTCAATTCAACGAGTTCGTGAATCTGTCGTTGGGATTCCCCATTCATGGCCATGAGTTCTTCATTCACTGACTGCAATTCCTCGTTGGCACTCTGCAGTTCCTCATTCGCGACGAGCAACTCTTCATTGACAGTCTGGAATTCTTCATTAGAACTGTCCAGTTCTTCGGTGGTGGACAGAAGTGTCTCCTTGGCCTGCGACAATTCGAACTCCAATTCCTCGATGTACCGACCCGCATGATCCGACAACGTGATCGCTTCCGGTGTCCCCTGGACGCCGTCATGGACGTTGGACGCCTGATCTGTCACACCGGTGGATGCTTCAAAGAAAATGAGGACGAGATTCCTGTCCGCCACATGAAGCGGCTTTGCGTAAATACAGAAGGCAGGTTTCGTCATACCCGCCATGGAAATCAACTCACTGCGTTCCGTCTCCATTTGCTTCGTGCGCGCTCTGTGAAGCGCAGTTCTGATCACAGACGCCAGATACGCGGGTACCATCTTATACAGGTAATGGCTTGGCCTCCCTGACGAAATGGTGAGATAATCCCTTGCGACGCCATTGATCAGCACAATCTCGTTGTTCTCATCAACCAGAATGAATGGCTGCACATACTCCTCAATCAACCTGTTATAGAGAAGATCCATTTTGGTGTTTCGATTCACTTCCCTGACCCTGTCGGCAATCTTCTGCTTCTGAAACGACTGTCTGATGCCCAGTTGACCCACCGAATCCAACGAATCTGATCGGATCTTGTGCGTCACCTGGAATATATTCCACTTAGCGTTGACCGCCAGGAACACGGTTGAGAACGACCCGAGTGTCTCGCTTGGGCCCAAAAAAAGGAATGCGCCCGGTTTTAGCGCGAAGAGAAAGAGCGATATCACCTTTTTTTGTGCCTCGGGCTTCAAATAGATCAAAAAATTCCGGCATACGACGAGATCCAGTTGACTGAACGGAGGGTCGCGCAAGAGATTGTGTTGAGCGAATATGACCATGCTCCTGATTTCCTTGGCGATCTGATAGTTGTCACCTGCAGGTATGAAGTAGAGTCCCAACTGCTCCGCGGTCAGGTTTCTCGCGATGGTCCCTGGATAAAGTCCACGACCGGCATGCTGGATGGATGCCTGGTCGGCGTCCGTCGCAAAGATCTTCACATCCATGTCTCTCTGAGCGTTGCGCATGGCCTGTTTAAACAAAATGGCCATGGAGTACACTTCTTCACCTGTCGAGCAGCCCGCCACCCAGATCCTGATTTGTCGTTTGTCTCCTCGACGCCCCATGATCGAGGGAATTACATGGTCGTACACGAAGGAAAATGCCGCGGGATCGCGAAAAAACTGTGTGACCCCGATGAGGAGTCTGCGTTGCAACTCGCTGATTTCACTGTCATCGTCGCGCAGCACCTGATTGTATTCTTGTAACGAGTTGACCCCGCACTCTCGCATCCTCTTCTGGACCCGGCGCAGGAGGGCGGGCTGCTTGTACAACGTAAAGTCAACCCCCGTTGCCTGCTGGAGGAGGGAAAACAGCGCCAAGCGCGCCTCCAAGGCGGGTTCCTCTTCCGGATTCCCCGAAAATCCAGCATGCTCGGCGATCAATTGTGGGATCTCTTGGAGTGAGGAAACATACTCCACGTGTGCACGTTCCGAAGCATCATGTTCCGCCCGGGCACCGGTGGATGCGTTGGACGCGGCCACAATCACGAGACCGTTGGCGAGATTGATCGCGTCCATACCCAGCGGTTCGTAGTTGCCGTCTCCTGAAAACAACACACAGACCGCCCTGCTGCCAAAGGCGTCTGCCAGTTCAAACATAAAATTATCGATAGGGAGAACACTGTCGATAGTTGTCGATACATCTATAAGGCATAGCTTCCCCGATCGAACCGTCACCACTTTTTTCGGGGGCACGACATAGACATGATTGGCCTCGACGATTGTCTCTTCCTGTACGTAGACGCATGTCATCGAAGTACAGGTGGACAGGGCCCCGACCGAAATATAGTCATCTTCCGTCGCATCATACGGAAAAATAATAAAAGTCAGTCCATTTTCCGATGGCGTGTGCCGCAATATCTCGCTCACAGCCTCTGCCTGGACCGACGAAGCCGCGACGCCGACAACGAAAGGGTCCCCGCGTGCGGTGGAATATACCGAACCTTCGTTCGGGTCTGTTGCTCCATTTTCCATCCAAACAGCCTCCCAAGTTCCCGAACTCCAGTACAGTCCTGTCTTCGCCATGCGACTGTCTCTCGCCACCCGAAAAGCTGCATCGACTCATACTTTCATGATCCACCGATCTTCAGATGAGCCCATACCTGTAATTCTATCACATGTCCAGCTACCCGTAAAATGCGAGCGAATCTGCACGGTGCCATCTGCGGCGCCTGATTGAATCGCATGTTCATGACTCACTGGTGGGCGGATGCGCCGCACATGGCGGCCTAACTATCATACACTCCGAGAGGCCAGCACTCGGGTGATCCCCGCGGACGAAATGCGACCAACGGTCTTCGGGCACTCGAACCTTCATTGACAATTAAATTGCAATGTGATATAGTTTATTAGCAATGTATTTTGAGTTGCATGAAACACAGATAATCAGGAAATCGACATCAGTATATCTAGAACTAAATAGTCAGAATGGAAAGAGATAACGGGAGCTCGTCAAGAAGAGCTTCGCTTATTTCTTTTTTTATGCACCATCATGGAATTTACTATAACAAATAGGAGATGATGTTCTTTTGGAGAGCAATCGTAAACTGAATATCGCATTCCTAAGCACCTGCTTGCCCCGAGAATGCGGGCTGGCCACTTTTACGAAAGACCTCGCCGACGCGATCTCTCAGATCCGGGACTTCAATCCTCCTGTGGCCGTGGCAATGAATGACGACGAAACCTATCGATACGGAAGTCGCGTCATCGCGCAGATCAGTCAGCAGGATCAAGCAGATTATCGAAGGGCCGCGCTTGTGTTGAATCAGTCCAACGTCGATCTCCTCGTGATCCAACATGAATTCGGCATTTATGGAGGCGAAAGCGGTGAATACGTACTCGAACTGGCGCGCCGAGTGAAAATGCCCCTTATCGTGGTGTTCCATACGGTTCTCGCGCAGCCCACGCCGAAGCAGCGGTTCATCGTCAACCGACTCGGAGAACTCAGCTTCAAAGTCATCACGATGGCACAGATCACAGTGGAAGACCTAGTCTCTATTTATGGCATAGAACGTAACAAGATCGAGATGCTCCATCATGGTGTGCCGACCGTGTTGACGGAAACGCGCGACGCGCTCAAGGAACGCCATGGACTCACGGGACGCGCCATACTCTCGACGTTTGGCTTCCTGAGTCCAGGCAAAGGGATCGAATATGCGATCGACGCCCTCGCGGGCGTCGCTGCCCGACACCCTCAGGTACTCTATCGGATCCTGGGGAAGACACACCCGGTGGTGAAACGAGAATTCGGTGAAGTCTACCGCAGAAAACTGGTGGACCAGACGTCTCAGTTGCACTTGGAATCGAATATCCAATTCATTGACAAGCTCTTGACTCAGGAAGAGATCGTCCAGGCTCTCGTCCTGTCCGATATCTATATCACGCCCTACCTCGGCCAGGACCAGGCCGTGAGCGGCACTCTGGCGTATGGGGTGGGCTACGGCAGGGTCATCATCTCGACTCCCTATCGGTACGCGAAGGAAATGCTTGCCGGCGGCCGAGGTCTGTTGACTGACTTTCGCGATTCGGGCGCTTTGGAAGCGAGCATCCTGCAGGTGCTGGATGATCCCGAACGCAAGATGCAGATGGAGGTGCAGACGCTCTCGCTCGGCCGCACCATGATGTGGAACGAAGTGGCGAAGCAGTATGCGTCCTTGGTTCGCAAGGTGGCGGGACGCGCCCAACCACGGACGGGGAGCGCGAGTTAAATGGACGAATGGGTGAATATGCCGCTGCGTACCGAACATCTGTATGGCCTGACGGACGACACAGGGATCTTCCAGCACACGAAGTTCGGCGTTCCAGACCGCAAAGAGGGATATACGACGGACGACAACGCGAGGGCATTGATTGCCGCAGTGATGCTGTACGAGACGCAACACGACGCCGGTTCCCTGAATCTCATCCGCACCTACCTGTCTTTCGTCCATCACGCCCAGAACAGGGACGGGAATTTCCGCAACTTCATGGACTATAACCGCACGTTTCTCGAGGAACAGGGGTCGGAGGACTGCTTTGGACGGTGCCTGTGGGCGATCGGCTACACGCTGTCAGCACAGGCCGTGCCGGACAACATGCACAACACGTGCAGGTACATGCTAAACGAAGCCCTGCCAAACCTGCGGAACCTGAACTCTCCAAGAGCCATGGCGTACGCGATCGTCGGGTTGTGCTACGTGCTCGATACACCCGACGCAACGGATTACGCGTTCCCTTACCCTCACGCAGTGAGCGACGGCACTGCCGAATTCCTTCCCCGGGAGGCGATTGTCGGTATCGTGGAGGACCTGGCCTCCCGCCTGCAAACGCAGTACGCCGCGACGAATGGTCCCGGGTGGCACTGGTTCGAGGACGTCATCGCGTACGGCAACGCCATGCTGCCATGGGCTCTCTTCAAGGCGTCGCACATATGCTCCGCCGCTTGGGATCTTCAGAAGACAGCGCAAGAGAGCCTCGATTTCTTGCTGTCCGTGACATTTTCTCCCCAGGGATACTTCCGCCCGGTCGGCAGTCATGGCTGGCTGGTGCGCGGCGGTCAGGCCGCTCGATACGACGAGCAGCCGATCGAACCCTGCGAGACGATGCTTGCCTGCCAGGAAGCATACTATGTCTTGGGCGCCCCCTCGTACCTGACATTCGCGACGCGGTGCCTGGAATGGTTTCACGGCCGCAACTCCATGAACCATTCATTGATCGACTCACAGACAGGCGCATGTTATGATGGCATTCATCCAGAAGGATTGAACCTGAACCAAGGTTCGGAGAGCATTATTTCCTACTGTATTGCCCACTTGGCGAGGACTGTGAAGGATCATGATGAAACTGGAATGGAAGGCGAAAAGCTGCAGAGAATTGCTTCAGGAGTACAATCCGGGCCCGAACAAGGGGACAAGACTACAGTTCGAGGGGGTCGGCAACCGGGATGTCTATAACATCACCGCCCCCTTCCCCCACGGAGGGACAACCTACATTGTCGGCAGAGTCGATGCCCGAGACTCAGAAGACTCGGAAGTCATGTTCTTTACTTCCACGCGCGGCGTCTGGACTGCCAACCATGAATTCCCCACCTACCACCTGCAGGATCCCTTTGTCGTTCAACTCGGTGATGAATGGACGTTGGGCGGCGTTAAGGTCTACTTTGGTTCACCGGACGAAGAAAAAATCACGGGCTGGAAGACAGTGCTGTACGGGGGAAAGTCCCTGCATCATCTTGACCTCCTTGCGAGCGGACCCTGGAACATGAAGGACATCCGGCTGATAGGACTGCCTGATGGGACGATCGGGGTTTTCTCCCGTCCGACGGGAATCGAAGGAAGAAGGGCCGTCATCGGGTTCACCACGATCCAGTCACTGGAGGAGTTCTCCGAGGGGCAAATCATGAAGGCAAATCTTTTTTTCGATCAATTCCGGAATGATGAATGGGGCGGGGCCAACGAGATCCACCTGCTGAAAAATGGCTTTCTGGGCGTTCTGGGCCACATCGCTTACGGTGACGAAGCCGGAGTGCTGCACTACCATGCGATGTCGTTTGTCGTGAACCCGAAGACGGGCGAGAAGTCTCCCGTAAGGATCATTGCCACGCGCAGTGACTTTCCTCAGGGCCCCTCCAAACGCCCGGATCTTGCCGACGTCATTTTCAGCGGCGGCATCGTGCGGCATTCCGACCGCACAGCGACGCTGTACGTGGGGGCAAGCGACGCGGAGGCATACAGCCTGGAAATTGCGGATCCGTTTGTCGACTTTGAAGACTCCGGCCCGATCATTGCGTAGGCCGGGCCGCCTGGCACACATTTTCATAATTCGCTTTCGTGCGGATGCGCCGCACATGGCAAACTCGGATGGAGGATGATCTGGCGATGGAAGTACGGCAAACCTCGGAATCTCTCGGCGCCATACGGGAACAGTTGCTCGCGCACCCCATGTATGGGCGCATTGATACGGCTGAACGCACCCGGATATTCATGCAGCACCACGTGTTCGCAGTCTGGGACTTTATGAGCCTCCTGAAGCGACTGCAAAACGACCTCACCTGCGTCGAGGTTCCGTGGATTCCCCGTCCGCAACCACTGTACACGCGGTTTATCAATGATATCGTGCTTGGCGAAGAGTGCGACGAGGACGGCGCCGGCGGCTTCATCAGCCACTTTGACCTGTACGTCGCGGCGATGGTTGAGAGCGGGGCTGATGTGCGTCCGATCCAACGCTTTGTCGCCGACATCCGCAACGGATCCCCTGCGCTCGAAGCGCTCGACCGCGCAGAGTTGCCTCCCTCCGTTCACAATTTTGTGCGCACCACGCTCGACATTGCGCAGAACGCCGGAACACACGAGGTGAGCGCCGCCTTCTTCTACGGCCGCGAAGATATCATCCCGGGCATGTTTTCCGAACTCCTGCGGGAAGTGCGTGCGGGCGATCCGTCTGCACAGCGCCTGAACTACTACCTGGAGCGCCACATCATGCTCGACGGGGATCAACATGGCCCACTGGCACAACAGATCCTGGACCACCTCTGCGGCGGCGACGCTGTCCGCGAAAGACAGGCCGCCTCGGCTGCAACGCGCGCCATACAGGCGCGGATCGCGCTGTGGGACGGCGTGGTCGAGGAAATCGCGCGCCAATAAGGGACATGTGACAATCTACATTACGGCAGGCATACAAAGAAGACGCACCGGCCTTACCGTCGCCCGCCCGCCATTTGACGGGCCTCGGGGAGGCCGCGCAAACGCTGCATCGCCGTGATTCCCACGAGTGGCCCTACCGCCAACAACATAAAAATGCGCGGCCAGCCGAGAACAGGCTCCACGACTCCCACGAGATTGATCGATCCGATCGTGATCAGAAAGCCCACAGCCATCTGGATCGTGAGCGCGCTTCCCTGCCGGCTTGCCGGACTCAATTCTGTGACCGCCGCGGAGAACTGCGCCGAATCGGCGATGACGCTGAATCCCCAAATCAGCGCCAGCAACAGGGTCAACCAGACGCCCTGGCGAAAAGTGAACCCTATGACAAGGCACATGACACCGCTCACGACCAGCGAGACGGTCGTAACAGTAGTGCGACCGACGCGGTCGGCGAGCCGCCCGCCCACCAACGCTCCGAGCACTCCGCTCAAACCGATGGCTGCAAAACTCGCCCAGCCGACCAGGCGAACGATGGCCATACGGGGCAGAAGCGGCGTCCAACTCGCCAGAAGAAACGCAGGAAGCCATGTCCACATGGCGTAGAGTTCCCACATGTGCCCCCAATACCCGAGGTTGGCCAGCATGACCGGACGGTCGCGCAGGACTGCGCCGACGCTGTTCCAACGAAACTCCTGGGCGCGAAAGGGTTCCGCGTTTTCCGGGACCACCCACAGGATCAAGACCCAGGCAACGCCGGCCAACGCTGCGCTTCCGCCCATAACGGCTTGCCAATCCTGCAGCGACGGCAGACCTGTCAGCAGGTGCGGCAGGGCGGAGCCCACCGTCAGACCGCCGATCAAGGCGCCGACGGCAAGCCCCCGTTTCTGTGGAAACCACGCCGCTACCCACTGAACCGCCACAGGGTAGACGACAGCCAGACACACACCCGTCAGCCCGCGGAGCAGGAAGGGCCATAGCCCCCCGTCCGGAAACAACAGGATGAGCGCCGTGCACAGTCCGGCGCCAAGTGTCCCCCAGCCCATCAGCCTGCGCGGCCGGATGCGGTCTGGCAGGCCAAAAGTCGCGCTGGCGAGCGCGCCGACGACAAAGCCCAACTGGACGCTTGACGTCAACCAGACAGCATCCGGTCTCGGCACATGCCAATCCCGTTCCAACGTCGGGGCAACGGCCGATGCGCTAAACCACACGCTCATGGCCAGCAGCTCTGCCAGCGTGATCCAAAACAGCGCTGTCCACCGTCCGGCGCGGATCACTTCACCGAAACCTTCATCTTAATGTATGTCATTGCGTTCATCTCAACCGTAAACGACCCCGGGTGCCGAAAGACATATGTCCAGGACTGGCCAGGGCTGACGGTTGGCGACTTGGCGCCCCCGACGATCACAAATCGATCCTTGCCCATTCCATCAAAGACGAACTTCACCGCCGTACCGGTCTTCACCGTCAACGACTTACTGGAGAAAGCCCCATTCTTGACCGTCACAACTGGCGCACCCGAGTGTGTCGCGGCGCTGCCGGACGTCGTCGTACCTGGGGAACTCATGCCCCCCGCGGCTCCGCCTCCCGCGCCGCATCCTGTCAAGACGGTCACCGCCAATGTCGCGGCAACAGCTGCCACCCGAAACTTCATCTCCGTCTCCCCCTTCATATGGCCAACTGGCCTGCCCTTCTGAACAACTCTATCGACGCGTACTTTATTGAAGTGTAGCACACTTCATCCATCCTTTGGAGAAACGAGAAATCGCGTATACCACTCTTACACAGCGAATTAAGCTTAATCTTCTTTGACTAATTACTGGCATTATGGTATTATAAAAGAATCACCTGAATATTAGGGATTTATATGCGGGGTGAGGGTGATCGAACAGGATGCGCGGCGATCACCGATTGGTTGCGTGGGCACTTTGGTTCGCTGTATTTTGCCTAAATATTCACCTTTTTTAGAAAAACGGGAGGCTAACACGCCATGACTGACAGAGGAAAACTCAGGGGCGCCAGCAAATCTGCACCGAGGCGCGGAATGGGACGGGCGGAGGAGAAAATGGGCAACGTTGGGGCCAAGACCGGCGGCATCGTCGACAGGGTTGTCGCGGCGCCTGGCAATCTGCTGCATTCCACGGTGTCGACGGCCACGGTGGCCATGAACAAGGGGTCCAAAGTCGTGAGCAGAGGTTCGAGGGCGGCGAGCGACGTCGCAGAGACCATCGCAAATCGCCTCGATCCCGACTCCGATTCTTACAAAAAATAGGTAAACCCTAACAGACGGGTGAGACGCACGAATGATGGCTCGCGAATGACACGCGACGCCTATGCCTGCACACCGCGCCTAATAGTTCAAGTTGCTCATGCAGGACAGGGCTGAAGGCGGTACATTGGAAGGAGTAGAAAGACGAGACGGGGTGGCGCAGATGCAATCACTCGATTTTGACCAACGCCCGATACTGGTGTTTTGGGAGTCCACGCGCGCCTGTCTGCTGGCTTGCAAGCACTGTCGCGCCGAAGCGATCGAGCAACCGGTGGAAGGGGAACTGTCCACCGAGGAAGCGATTCGCTTCGTGGACAGCTTGACGTCGTTTGGACGTCCATACCCGGTATTGATCATCACCGGCGGCGATGTCCTCATGCGACAGGATGTCTTTGTGCTCGCACAGCGCGCGCGGGACCTCGGCATCCCGGTGGGCATGGCCCCCAGCGTGACGCCGCGGCTCACGGACGAACGGATCGCGGGCATGCGGGACGTCGGCGTCAAAGTCGTGTCGATCAGTCTCGACGGAGCGTCGGCCGCCACCCATGACCGGATCCGCGGCGTGCCGGGGCACTTCGAGGATACCGTGCGGGCCCTGCGGAGACTGGTGGAGGCAGGCTTTCAGGTACAGGTGAACACGGCGGTGATGAAGGACAATGTGGAGGATCTGCCTGGCATCGTGGAGATCATGAAGCAGTCAGGGGTCGGGATTTGGGAGGTCTTCTTCCTGATCCACGTGGGCCGGGGACGCGACGCCTCCGAACTGTCTGCCGCCGAATGCGAAGACGTCGCCCACTTTCTGTTCGAAGCTTCCGCCCATGACCTCACGGTGCGCACCGTCGAAGCGCCGGCCTTTCGTCGCGTTGTCGCTGAGCGCAAGGAAGCGTCGACAGAAGCGCGCGGCGGCGGCCAAGTGCGCCGACACTACAGCCTGGGAGCGCTGTACGACCGACTGACGACGCGCCTTTACGGTCTGCTCGGCCCTCCTGTTTCCCACCCCAAGGCCCAGACGAGCGGTACGCGCGATGGAAAAGGGATTGTCTTTGTCGCACACGACGGCACGGTCTACCCCGCCGGGTTCCTGCCCATACCTTTGGGCAATGTGCGCGAAGAGCCGCTGTCGCAGATCTACCGCGACCATCCATTATTGCGCGACATTCGCGCGGCCAACTTTGGCGGTCGGTGCGGCGTTTGCGAATACCGCAACGGCTGCGGCGGCTCTCGCTCCAGGGCCTACGCCCACTCAGGCGATCCTCTCGGCGAAGATCCGGCCTGCGGATATACGCCGCGGTCTGCCGCGCTCGAACGGTGACGCCGCAGGGGAACTGTCATCATCATGATTTCAGCAGGCGCGGGCCTTGTCACAGTTCCCCAGGGACGCCCCGGTCACTGTCTTACGGCGCCGGCGCTGAGTCCCTGGACGATCAGTCTTTGCGCAGCCAGGAAGAACAGGACTGCCGGGATGGAACTCATCACCGCGCCCGCCATCAGTTGGTTCCACAACAACACTCCGCCGCCGTTGCCCGCGCCCACATACTCCTCTAGTCCGATGGCAAGCGTGCGCGTTGCGTTGTCGGTCATCACGCTGGAGAACAACAGGTCGTTCCACGAGCCGAGAAAGCTGAAGATGGCCGCGACCGCGATGCCGGGCAGCGCGATTGGAACCAGCACCTTCACCAACAGCGTCATGTTATTGGCGCCGTCCATGTACGCGGCCTCATCGAGCTCTTTGGGGATCCCGCTGAGCGCTCCGATCAGCAGCCAGGTCGCGAGCGGAATGGATATGCCCACGTACACGGAGATCAGCGCCGGAAACGTTCCGATAATCGAGGTGTGCGTCGCGTTTTGCAGCGTGGAGTACAGCAGGTAGATCGGCAGCAGCAGGGCTATACCGGGTATCATCTGCGAGAACAGGATCATCTTCGCCAGCGCCGATCGAAAACGGAAGTAGAACCGCTCAAGCACAAAGGACAACGCAAGTGCGATCGCAACGGTGAAGAACGTGGACACAACCGACACCAGTATGCTGTGCAGAAGATACGCCAGCAGATTCACGGTGCTCCACGCATCGACATAGTTCGACCACATCCAGTGCACGGGCATCAGTGCGCCTGAGTCGATCGACGACATGGGCGACAGAGAGATAAACACCATCTCCACGATGGGGGACAGAACGATTACCGTAAATACACCCACGACAGCGCCCCAGAAGAACTTCTGCGCGAGGTTTCGCACGATCAATTCCCCACCCTCACCGTACGGATATACAGAATCATGGGGATCAGGACGATCGCCATGCTGATCACCGCCATGGCCGCGCCGGCGCCAAACTGCATGTTGGAGAAGCCAAAGAGATAGATGTTCAGCGGCAGTGTGTTCGCCTGATTCGGCGGCGTGGTGCCGAACATCACAAACGGCAGCGAGAAATTGTTGAAGTGGTAGATGAACGACAGGCTCACCGAAATCAGCACGGGCTTCGCGATCTGGGGCAGCGTTATATAACGGAGCAGCCCCCACGCGGCGGCCCCATCGAGCCTCCCGGCCTCATACAACTCCCCCGGCACGCTTTGCAGCGCGGCGAGGATGAAGAGGTAGAAGAACGGCCAGGAACTCCACACGTTCGCGATAATCAGCGCGACCATGCTGTTTGACCCGATCAACCAGAACGTCTGACCATTCCCCAGGTGCAGTAGGGCCATGACGCGATCCACGGCGCCGGTCTGCTGCATGAACATGAGCCTCCAGGCAAGTCCCGACACGAACACCGGAATCGCGTAGGGGACAATGAACAACACGCGGAAAAACGCCCGTCCGACCATGTTGCGGTTCATCGCCGAGGCTGCGAGAAACCCCATCGGCAGACCGATGCCAATCGCGCAGGCGCTGAAGACCAGCGCGTTTTCCAGCGTCGGCCAGAACACGCTCCCGACCGGGGAATTCGGTTCAAATGCCGCCACGTAGTTTCCGACGCCGACGAACGGCGCATGCAGCCAATTCGCCAGAAAAAAGATGTTCAGGTTCTCAAGCGACATGTAGATCGTCACAATGATCGGCCACAGTGCGTAGGCCGCCACAAGCAAAACGCCGGGAACGAGAAAGCCCCAAGGCACTCGGCGCACACTGCTCTGTCTCATGCTCGCTCGCCCCCGTTTGTCGACGCCGCCGGCATCCAGGCTGCGCAGGACTAGTTCTGCATCCCGGCCAACGTCGCATTGATCTGGCTGTCAACACTGGTGAGCGTTTTCATGAGATCGCCCTTGGCGTACTTCCCTAGGGCCGCCTGGTCAAAGACATTGCCCATCGCTTTGTCATAGACAGTCGGAAGCTGCAACCACCCCGGGACCTTCGGCGTCGGCAGTGAATGCTGCTCAATGTACAGGAAAGACTTCCACAGCGGGGTCTGCAGCGCCCTGTTCCGGAACGATCCTTTGTTCACCGGGAGGTCTCCGTATTCCTTCCACATCAGCACCTGCGTCGGCGCACTCGTGTAGTACTGGATCCACTTCGTCGCGGCGGCGACTTGCGCAGGAGACGACGAGTACTTGAAGATGACCTGCTCCTGGCCAGAGACAAAGCTCTCGATCCGCGGCACGCCGGGCAACCCCTTCGTACGTCCATAGGGCACCCAGGGGTTCGGCGCAACGCCGAGGTTGTGCACCACGAACTTCGGATCTGTTTTGAGCTGCGTCAGGTCGTAGATGCCGCCGACCGGAACCATGGCGACCTTCCCTTGCATGAACGCATTGATCAGATCCGACTCGGCAAACTGGACGTCGGCCTTGTTCACGACGTGGTACTGCGTGAGCAGATCGAGATAGAATTTCGCCGCCTTGTAAACCTGGGGCGAGGCAAACAACGCCTGGGATCCCTTGGCATTGATGACCTGCCCACCCAGTTGCCGTGACAGGAGCCACGTCGTGTGCATGCTGTAGAACGGATCGCCCGGGGCGATGCCCGCGCCATAGACTCCCTTCTTCGCATTGGTCAATTTCTTCGCGTCCGCCACAAACTGACTCCATGTGGTTGGCGGGGCGCCGATATGCGCTTGCTTGAACATGGCCTTGTTGTACCAGAGAACAAACGGTGAAGCGCTGTCAGGGATGCCGATCGGCCGCTGTCCCGCCAGCCCGTCCATCTGCGTCGCCGCGGGAATCAGCTGCGGGACCACTTGTTTTTGCATCGCTGGCGTCCAGGGGACAAACGCCTGAGAATAGGCGAGGGTCGGAATGAACGTCGTTCCGATCTCAAGGATGTTGGGACCCTGGTGGCTGGCAACCATGGTATCCACCAAAGTCGCCGGGGAACCCGTGTACGTGGAGATGGAGACCTTGATGTTCGGGTACTTCCTTTCAAAACCCGCAACCACTTGGTGCAAGAACCGCATGGTCGTCGACGGAGGCGTGCCCAGCTCCATCTTGACCGAAAGCGAAACGGGTGGCTGCGCGGCGCTTCTCCAACCCGACACGAGCAGCGCTCCCGCGCCCAGAACCGCCAATACCCCGCCCATCGTCTTCATCAAAGTTCCCCCTTTTTGCGCATCAATGCGTGTGAAAGCGGAATCATTTGAGCGGCGATCAATCATTTGATTCGGTAAAGTAATCCTAATTATAGTGGCGAGTCGTCTCGCCTGTCAATTGACCGATAGACTCGCACCTCCTCCCGCAACTCCTCGTCACCCACTCCACAGGCTGTGTGCACATCTTGCGCGCGGTCTTGCACGGTCTTACGCAGGCGACGCGACTGCCAGGAACCACGACTCCCTGGCTACACGCTGCGCCACAACTCTTTGGCCGCCCGCTCCAACGGCTCGCGGTCTGCCGGGTGGGCGACGGCGATCAACTTGCGCACGCGCTGTTCCAGCGTACTGCCGCGCAACTCGGCGACGCCGTACTCGGTGACCACGTACTGAACGTGATTGCGCGTGGTCGTCACTCCAGCCCCGGGCCGCAGCGACGCCACGATGCGCGGATGGCCCGAGCCGGTCCGCGACGGCAGCGCGATGATCGACTTGCCTTCCGGGGCCAGGCTCGCCCCGCGCACAAAGTCCATCTGCCCGCCGACGCCGGAGACGATCCGCGTCCCGATCGACTCCGCGACCACCTGGCCGGTCAGGTCCACCTCAATCGCCGAGTTCACCGAAATCATGCGCGGATTGCAGCGAATGACGGCCGTATTGTTCGTATAATCCACGGTCCGCATCGACACGGTCGGGTTGTCGTCGATGAAATCGAACAGCGACTGGGAGCCCATGGCGAACGTCGCCACGATCTGTCCCGGGTCCGTCTTCTTGTAGGCGCCCGTGATGACCCCCCGCTCCGCCAGCTCCGTCACCCCGTCGGAGATCATCTCGCTGTGCACGCCAAGGTCCCTGTGCCCGGACAATTGCTGCAAAACAGCATTTGGAATCCTGCCGATGCCGAGTTGCAGTGTTGCCTGGTCGGGAATCAGACCAGCCACATGGCGGCCGATCGCATCCGTAACGGGCGTTCCGGGTAGCGGCAGGGAACAGTCCAGGGGTTCATCCCACATGACCCCATAGGTGATGGCGCTCTGGTTGACCAGCGCGCTGCCAAGGGCGCGCGGAATGTGCCGGTTGATCTGCGCGATCACGATGTCTGCCTGGGCGATCGCCGCCAGATTCGCCTCGAGCGTCGGCCCGAGACTGACGAACCCGTGGCGGTCGGGCGGACTCACATTGAGCAGCGCCACATGCGGACGGGACTGCGGCTGCGAGAGCAGCCAAGGCGTCTCGGAGAGAAACAGCGGCGTGTAGAATGCGCGGCCGTCGTTGACCGCTTCACGAAGATTTGCGCCGACGAACAGCGAGATGTCCCGCAAACGGTCGGCAAGTTCGGGGGTGACCCAGGGAGTGGCCCCTTCCAAATGGAGGTGGTACAGCTCCATCTGTTCCAATTGACGACACCTCTCGGCGAATCCCCCCAGCAGGCGGTGTGGAGTGGACGCCATCCCCTGCGTGTACACCCGGCTTCCCGACCCAATCGCTGCCATAGCCTCTTCCAATCCCACGATTTGCATGTGATATCCTCCATTTCGCTCGATCAACGGTGACACCTTCATTCTACCTTAGAAAAGCGCTTGTGAAATCCCTCACAAAGCTCAACGCGGGGGATCCTTTCGCACATGCCAGGGGGTCCATTTGGACGGTATCCCGCACGACGCTCTCTCCTTCGCGGGAAGGATGTTTGCGAGCGCTGTTCGATGGCGCAACCGTGGATTACCGTTCGGTGTCCGCGCGGTCGCCTCTCTTCCCACCCCGTAACCTTTTCTGCATACACGGCGTCCAACAATGGGTATCGAGCGAAAGGGAGTGAGTCTTCGCCATGCGCCTGAAGCGACTTGCGCCACTCGCGTCAATAGTGAGCGCTTCCAGCATCCTGTACGGCTGTGGCGCGGCGTCCACAACGGCCCGTCATTTGACCGTCCATTCGCAAACGCCTGATTTGTCTCTGGCCAGGCGAGCAGCAGGCTACCTTCAGGCGCACGGGCTGCCCGCAACGCAAAACGGAAGCATCGCTATATCCATCGAAAAGGGACAGACTCTATCGTCGATCAACGTCTCATGGCTGAACAACTCTTCAGTGTATTCGATCAATGACTACTGGAACGCCATGGATGGGTTATTCATGCTCACCCACACGGCACGTTTCCCCGATGTCGCAGGTACGCCATAAGTCTACTATCGGAGGGTGACGCTGCATGAGGAGAGTCTGGATCGCATCCATTCTCGGATTTTCGCTCTTGCTCGCGGGATGCGGGTCGCCCCGACCGACCGCCGCGAATCAGAGCGCCTCCGACGCGGGCGCTGCCGTGCGCCCGCATTCCGGGACGCACACCTCGGGGGACACCTCGGGCAGTCCTGCCCGCTCACAAGGGAAACCAGTCAGCGCCGCGACCCTGCGCTTCACAGGCCTGCATATGTTCACTTCGAAGCTGGGATGGGTGCAAAGCAGCCATCAGGTCTGGCGCACGACCGACGGAGGGGTTGATTGGACGAACGCATCACCCGCCCATCTACCCGCGCCGTCGGCGATCAACGTTCATTTCCCCAGTGCTTATACGGCCTTCGTGACATTCACCGTCGCCTTCCGGCCGGGTTGGACACGGGTCGTTGTGGATCGCACCACGGACGGAGGCGGGCGCTGGACCGCAGCCAGCTTCGTTGTGCCGGATTCGCCCGTCGGCAAGGGATCGGGCTCCGCATCAGTCGTGGCCGATCTCGCCTTCATTCCCCCACGTCTCGGATGGATCGCGGAGGACCTGCTGCAGGGACGCTGTGGGTCACGCGCGACGCCGGTTCGCATTGGACCCCTGTGCGCGAGAAATCGTTTCTCACCATGGGAAGTGTCCGTTTCCTCACGCCTCGCACTGGCTGGTTTTTCGACGCCACCGGCGGTTTCGGAATCGCTCCCGGCGAGACCAATTCATACGTGACCCAGAACGGTGGCAAGACATGGCTGCAGGGCCACCTCCATGTTCCAAGCGCGCTGCGCATGAAGGGTCAATCCGTGCCCTACGTGAAGGTCTGGTCCCCTTCGCGGGCGGTCGTCGCGCTTTTGTACATGCCCGACCATCTGGTGATCAACCGCAGCCAGGACGCCGGGAGGACCTGGACCGCCTCTCCTGCCCTGGAGATACGCGGCGCGAGCCCTCCCGTGCTGTCATTCGTCAATCCGGCTGAAGGTTGGCTGTGGACAAACGGCGTACTCTATCGCACCACAAACGGGGGCGACCGCTGGACCGTCCTGAAGCGAAAGTTGAAGAGCGTCCAGCAGATCCAGTATCTCAACTCATCTGTCGGCTTCATGCTCGCGTCGGGAAGAGTCCTTGTCACGACCGACGGCGGATCGGCGTGGCGCCGCCCTTGACCCATGGCAAGCGCCGCCTGACAACGCACTGTCGGTACAGGCAAAGCGCCGCTACCGCACGAGCGCGTTCGAAATGGCTCTCCGCGCCTCGCGGGTCTGTTTGGCGTCGCCGATATCATGCGCGTACAGCAGTATGACCACATTGGTATAGAGCGCGCGAAAACGCGCCAACCGCACGGTTTCGTCATCCACCGCGCCGTACACCCGGAAGAACTGTGGGCGCGCATACGGCGGGAGATAGCTGTACACCAGAGACAGGTCGATCGCAGGACGGCCGATGTGCGCATCGCCCCAATCGATGACACCCATAATCACACCGTCGCCCTCAACGAGAAAGTTTCGGAAGTTGAGATCACCGTGAACCAGCGAGCGCGTTTGTGCCCCATCCCATCGAGCCTTGCTCACTTCAGCCATTTCTGAGAAGAGCGCGCGCGGGTCGTCAATCAGCCCCGCGCCGAGAGCTTCTTCCACCCTTTCACGCAGCATGGGAAGGCGCTTGCCGATATCCATCCGTCCGAACGTGTCCGATGGCGGGACGCCCCGGTCCATGGCGAGAGCAGTCGGAATGTCGTGCAACGTACGGAGAAACCACGCGAGGCGGGTTGCAGATCCCGCGCGTTGCCCGTCGCTCAGATTTGCCTGGTGAGGGACACTTCCCTCTATCCTGCGATACCCCGAAAAGGGGAATGGATACTCGATACTTGGCGCCCCGACAAAGATCGGGTTCGGGATCGGTACCGGAAGCCGTGAGGACAGCCACGGCAGCAGCCGGTTTTCCGTCTCAATCAGTTCAACGGCAATTCGACGTCTGGGAAAACGAAAGACATAGTCTCCATCCACCAGGAACACCGCGTTATCCCATCCGGAATCCAGCACGTGCACTTCCGTAGGATCGAGTGCGGGAAACTGGCATGACAACAGCGTTTGAACCATCTCTGAAGTAACGGTTATGTCTGCGTCCCATTGCTTCCCCATGGATGCTCTCACTCCCGTAAACGCGCGAGGGATTGAAACAGCAATGCCCCGGGGGTACTATGAAAAATGACAATGTCGTCGATGCGGGAGACGTACGCGCGAAGACGATTGAACCGCGTTCCCTGAGGCAGGGAGACAACTTCCGCCTGAACCCAAAGCCGGACGCCAAGAGGAAGTCACAGAGAGAAGGATTTGTCTTGTCCGATGCACTGCCGAAGGAAGACTACGAACAACTCGCCGAATTTCGCTACCGCCTGCGCAAATTCCTGCATTTCAGTGAAAATGCCGCGCGTTCCGCCGGCCTCACGCCGCAGCAGCACCAACTCCTATTGGCAATCCAGGGCTACCCCGGACGGGCGTACGCCACGCCTTCCGAACTGGCGGAGCGGTTGCAGATCAGGCATCACAGTTGCATCGGCCTCATTCAACGTTGTGAGCGCCTGGGATTGGTCGAACGTTCACCGAACCCCAAAGACGGACGCAGCGTACTGGTGACTGTGACGGAAACTGCGCTTGGCATCCTGAGTGACCTCTCCCATCAGCACAAGCTGGAGTTGGCGCGACTTGGCGTCCAGTTGCGCCTGTAGACCCGGCGTCACATGGCTCGGGCGCACCACCAGCCACGGATGAAAATTCGCCGGGTCGCCGTGGCGCGGACCAACCAGCGGTGGGCCGAGGGTAGGCCGGGTCGCCCGTGTCCCTGTGCTCGTCGCGAGTCTAACGGCAGCGCTGTCCGGGCGGCAGGAGCAAAGGGATAGGGGCGGCGGGCACAGACCCATTTCCGGGGAGACCCGCTACCGCCTGAACCCTGTGCGCGATCGATACTGGATCGGCGCCCGCGTCGGATAGCGCAGCGGCGCGCTCCACACGTGCACCAGCCGGGTGAAGGGCGAGACGGCGAACAGAGCGAAGGAGAGGATGATGTGCACCTGCAGGATGATTGGCACGCCGACCATCAACCTGGCGTCCGGGTGCAGGATCAGCAGCCCGCGCAGCCAGGGTCCCACCGTGTGTCGATACCCGTATGGACCGACCGCGTTGTTCATGATCACGGTCTGCATGTCCCCCAGTGTGATCACCAGGAACAGTAGAACCAGCGCGACAAAATCAGCCGTGCTGGAATTACGCCTCACGCCGTCAAAGACCATGCGCCGAATCAGCAGCAAGAGGACTCCCACCCAAGTGGCGATCCCCGCCAATCCGCCGAACAGATCCGCCGTCCTGTGGTACAGTTCCCGATGGATCCCCAGGGTATCAAATGCCTGCACCGGGATCAGCAATCCCACAACGTGTCCCACGATGATGAACAGAATGCCCCAGTGGAACAGCAGGCTGCCCCAGCGCAGAAACCTCTTCTCAAGCCACTCGCTCGACTTCGACCCCCACCCGATCTGATCGCTCCGGTAGCGGTACAGGGTTCCCACCACGGCAATGGCAAGCGTCAGATACGGATAGATGACCCACCAAAATTGCGTCACCCGCGACACCTCCCGGACGTTTTCGACTTCCTGCCGATGTTCATGTGTAGCTCACGGGATACGGGAGATCCTCCAGGTCGGGCTGCTCACGCCGCAGAGCAGCATCGGCGTCCGACGGCTCTGTCGCGGCGCAAGTCTCCCAACCCAGTTCCCGAAGCGCCGCGGCCATCACCGCATGGTAGACATTCACTTCGGGGATGTGGGCTCCCACCGCGCGCATCACCGTCCCGAGACGCCCTTGCAGGCCATCCGTCTCCTGTTGCGGTGTCCTGTCCGCTCCCTGCGCCGACGACAGCGCGAGAAACTCCAGCAACAACGGCACGTGGTCCGGCAACTCCCCCACCGCTTCCTCGAACCCGCCCGCCGCGAGCATCCTGCGCAGCTCGACGAGCGCCACTCCGCGCTTGCGGTCGTCTCCGTACTCGTGCGCCGTCAAATACAACGAGGCAGCTTCCACAAAGTCGAACGCCCGGACATACGCCTGTTCCAGTTCGACCCCGTCTGTTTCCCCGAGTACGCGGAGCGCGTCCGCGAGCCACCGCAGTCCATGCGCCTGCGCGATCCCCAGGGCCTCGGCCGCGTTTTCACGCTGCCAAGCATCCGGATATCCCAGCGCATAAGCGCATAGTTTCAGTGTGACAGCCCGCGTCTCAGTCAAAGCGCCGACCGTATCTGTCCCGCCCGTTCCACCGTCCGCATCGGCCGTGGCCCCGCGCGGCGCCTGAGTGTCGTCCATCATACGCGTCCACCTCCGGGCCGCACCAGCGGGGGCAGGATCCCTTCCGGCGGCGCGAGTTCCTCGAGGCTGCACGCGCCCTGCTGGTACTCCAGGTTCGCTTCGTCGTGACGCTTTGCCGTGGGAATCACGAAGCGATCCGCGTACTTCGCCACCCCAAACATCCGCGCCATGTCCTCCAGCTGCGCGATCGACATCCCCGCTTCGCGCACCAGTCGACTGCTCTCCAGGTCTCCGACGTTCTTTTGGCGCATGTGCGCCCGCATCGCCGTCAACCGCAGCAGCACGCGGCGAATGACGGCCACATCCCCCGCCGTCAGGATCGAAGCCAAGTACTCCATCGGAATGCGCATCTGGTCGATCGTCGGCAGGTACCCGTCGGCTGACAGATCGTCCTCATTGACCAATTGGCTCATGATCGGGCTGAGCGGCGGCACGTACCACACCATAGGCAGCGTCCGGTACTCCGGGTGCAAAGGCAGCGCCACCTTCCACTCCACCGCCATCTTGTACACCGGGGAGCGCCGCGCCGCCTCCATCCAGGCGTCCGAAATGCCCGCCTTGCGCGCCTCCGCGATGACCTCAGGGTCGCTTGGGTCCAAAAACACGGCCAGTTGCGATTCATACAGGTCGCGCTCGTCCGTCACAGAGGCCGCCTCCACGACCCGGTCCGCATCGTACAAAATGGGGCCGAGGTAACGAATCCGCCCGACGCACGTCTCGGAACAGGTCGTGGGCAGGCCCGCTTCGATGCGCGGATAGCAGAAGTTGCACTTCTCCGCCTTGTGCGTATTCCAGTTGAAGTACACCTTCTTGTACGGGCAGGCGCTGACGCAAAACCGCCATCCCCGGCACGCTTCCTGGTCGACCAGCACGACGCCGTCCTCGTCACGCTTGTAAATGGCGCCCGACGGACAGGCGGCGACGCACGACGGATTCAGGCAGTGCTCGCAGATGCGCGGCAGGTACATCATGAACGCCTGCTCGTACTCGAAGGCGACATGTGCCTGCATGTGTCCGAGATTCGGGTCGCGCGCCGCAATCTCGCCCCCGCCCGCGAGGTCGTCATTCCAGTTGGGGCCCCACACAGGGCTGTCCATCACCTTGCCCGTGATCAGTGAACGCGGCCGCGCCGTGGGCTGATGCTTTCCCTTCGGACTCTCAATCAGGTTCTCGTAGTCATACGTCCACGGTTCGTAGTAGTCGGTCATCGTCGGTTGATCCGGATTGTGGAAGATATTCGCCAGACGCGACACAGGGCCGCCGGAGCGCAGTTGAAGCTTGCCCTTGTAGAGTTTCCAACCGCCGCGGTAGCGCCCCTGGTCTTCCCACTCGTCGGGATACCCCGGACCCGGACGCGTTTCCACGTTATTGAACCACATGTACTCCGCTCCAGGCCGGTTCGTCCACACGTTCTTGCAGGTGACGCTGCAGGTGTGGCAGCCGATACACTTGTCGAGATTCATGACCATCGCGATCTGCGCCTTAATTCTCAAGCCAGTCAACCTCCTTCAGCGGACGGATCAGCGTGACCACATCGCGTTGGTGCCCGGTTGGTCCATAGTAGTTGAATCCATAGCTCAACTGGGCATAACCGCCGATCATATGGGTCGGTTTGGGAATGACGCGCGTCACGCTGTTGTGCGTTCCGCCCCGTTCCTTGGTCAATGCGCTCCCGGGCACGCCAATGGTGTGGTCCTGGGCGTGGTACATCATCGCGACACCCACCGGCAGACGATAACTGACCACCGCGCGCGCGGCGATCGCTCCGTTGCGGTTGTACACTTCCACCCAGTCGTTGTCCTTGACGCCTAGCGACGCGGCGTCTTCCTCACTCATCCAGATCGTCTGCCCTCCGCGAAACAGCGTGAGCATCCGCGGCGTGTCGGTGTACGTAGAGTGGATTCCCCACTTCTGGTGCGGCGTCAGGTAGCGTACGGTCACCTGTTTGACGCCGTCGTCGCCAACCGCGAGGTCGCTCCCGTGAAACGGCGCATGGGTGAGCGGCGGACGATAGAGCGGCAGGCCCTCGCCATACTCCAGCATCACCTCATGGTCCAGATAAAAGTGCTGCCGTCCCGTCAGCGTTCGCCAGGGCACCCGATACTCCACGTTCACCGTGAAGGGCGAATAGCGGCGGTCCGCTCCCTCAAGTCCGCTCCAGACGGGGGCCGCCAAAGCGAGGCGCGGTTGCGCCGACAAGTCGGCGAGATTGTAACTCGTCTCTTTGTGCCCCGACGCGATCCCGGCCAGCGACAGTCCCGTCGGCTTCTCCAACGCCTCCCAGCCATCCATGGCGCGATGACCGTCGGTAGCGCCGGACAATGCCAAAATGGCTTCCACTGCTTGGCTGCCGTCATGGAGACTCGGCATCCCCTCCGCAAAGCGTCCCGCCGCCACCGCGCCGTTGCGGCGCCTGACCTCCGCGTATCCAGGGCCGCCCGCGATCGCGATCCCCTTTGTCGCCACGACTCCTGCGGCCAGCGGCCCAAGCGACGTCATCTGGTCAAACACGTGCGGGTAGTCGCGTTTCACAACCACAAACCGCGGCATCGTCTTGCCTGGTATGGCCGGCGTCTCGCCCTTGCGCCAGTCTCTGACCTTGCCCAGCGGCTGCGCCAGTTCATCAGGAGAATCGTGCAACAGCGGCGCCATCACCAAGTCCTCCTGCGCCGGCAGGTGGTCTTGGGCCAGGCGGCTGAAACTCTCCGCAAGCGTGCGAAAGGTGTCCCAATCGCTGCGCGCTTCCCACGGGCACGAGATGGCCGGGTTAAACGGGTGCACAAAAGGATGCATGTCCGTGCTGCTCAGGTCATGTTTCTCGTACCAGGTCGCCGCCGGCAGCACGATGTCGGAGTACAGGCCGGTTCCGGTCATGCGAAAGTCGACGTCGACCAGCAGATCCACCTTGCCCTCCGGAATCGGTTCGGTCATGCGAATGTCGTTCGGCTTCCAGGCGCTGCTTTCATCTGCAAATACGTGCCCGTCCGCACCCAGCAGGTGCTTCAGGAAGTACTCGTGTCCCTTGCCGCTCGCGCCCAGCAGGTTGGAGCGCCAGACAAACAGGACGCGCGGGAAATTGCGCGGGTTGTCCGGATCCTCGATCGCGAAATGCAGATTGCCCGCCTGCAGCCGCTCCGCCACATGCCGGCTCACCGCTTCCGGCGTGTCCGCCCCCGCCGCCCGGGCCTCGCGGGCGACTGCCAGCGAGTTCTCCGTGAACTGCGGAAAAGACGGCAACCATCCCAGCCGAACCGCGAGCGCGTTCATGTCGGCCGGGTGCATGTCCGTAAACCGGCTGCCGTACGGCGTGCCGGGCGTCCGCATCTCTTTCTCCTCATAGCGGAACTGATCGGTGAAGAAATAAAAGAACGAGGTCCCATTCTGCTGCCGCGACGGCCTGACCCAATCACTCGCAAACGCCACGGTGGACCATCCCTCCAGCGGCCGCACCTTCTCCTGACCGACATAGTGGGCCCAGCCGCCGCCGTTGACACCCTGGCTTCCGGTCAGCAGCACAAGATTCAGGATCGCGCGATAGATCAGGTCGCTGTGATACCAGTGATTCGTTCCCGCACCCATCGCGATCATCGAGCGTCCGTGCGTCCGCGCCGCGTTGTCCGCAAATTCCCGCGCGACCTGCAGCACATGTTCCCGTTTGACTCCCGTGATTGGCTCCTGCCACGCTGGTGTGTAGGGAAGCGGATCGTCATAGCTCTCTGGATAGCTGCCGGGCAACCCGCGACGCACTCCCACGTGGGCAAGCATCAGGTCAAACACGGTCGTCACCCAGACCGGACGGCCCTCCGCGTCCATCAGTTTCTTCGCCGGTACTGCGCGCTGTATGGTTGACGCGCCGTGTCCTTCAAATACGGGAAACTCCAGCATCAGGAACTCGTCGTGACCGCCCAGCAGACTCAGGAGCGGGTTGATCGCCGCGCCAGTCTGTTCTTCCATTTTGAGGTTCCATTTTCCCGATCCATCCCAGCGAAACCCCAGACTGCCGTTTGGCGCGGCTGGGCTTTGCGTCGCCGCGTCCCACACGAGCGTCTTCCACTCCGCGTGCTCCTCCGCGTCGCCGAGATCGCGCGCGTTCAGGAAGCGGTCCGACACAAACGTACTTCCGCGCTCGGTGAGGGTGATCAGAAACGGCAGATCGGTGTTTGTCTTCGCGTACTCCGCGAAGTACTCCTCCTGACGGTCCACGTAAAACTCCTGCAGGATCACGTTCGTCATCGCCATCGCGAGCGCGGCGTCCGTGCCCGCTTTCGCCGGCAGCCACAGATCAGCGAACTTGACGTACTCGGCATAGTCCGGACTCACGCCCACCACTTTGGTGCCATTGTAGCGGGCTTCCACCATGAAGTGGGCGTCCGGGGTGCGCGTCATCGGCAGATTGGTGCCCCAGATGATAAAGTACGAGGCGTTGTACCAGTCCGCGCTCTCCGGAACATCCGTCTGCTCTCCCCAAACCTGGGGGGACGCCGGCGGCAGGTCCGCATACCAGTCGTAAAAACTGAGAATCGTTCCGCCAATCAGGGACAGAAAGCGCGATCCGGCCGCATAGCTGACCATCGACATGGCGGGAATCGGGCTGAATCCGACCACCCGGTCCGGTCCGTAGTCACGGATGGTGTAGATGGAGGCCGCCGCGATCATCTCACTGACCTCTTCCCATGTCGCCCGCATGAAGCCGCCCTTGCCCCTGGCCGACTGATAGCGCTTGGCCCGTTCCGGATCGGAGACGATGTTGCCCCACGCCGTCACGGCGTCCGCCCCCCGCGCGATCTCCTGGCGCCACAACACCAGCAGGTCGCCGCGCACATACGGATACTTGACGCGCAGCGGACTGTACGTGTACCAGGAGAAGCTCGCGCCGCGCGGGCAGCCGCGGGGCTCGTATTCCGGAAAGTCCGCTCCGAGCGACGGGTAATCCGTCTGCTGGGTCTCCCACGCGATAATGCCGTCCTTGACGTGGATCTTCCAGCTGCAGGACCCCGTGCAGTTCACTCCGTGCGTCGACCGCACGACCTTGTCGTGCTGCCAGCGGTTGCGGTATACATCCTCCCAGTCGCGCGACCGCGGGCTCTCCTCGGTCCAGCCCTGATTGATGCGCTCGCCCCGGCGCAGGTGCCGCAGTGTCTCCAGAAACGCCGATGTCTGTTTCACCATGCCCGTCACTCCTCTCGTCAAGCCTGGCCCAGTGGATTGAACTGCTGGCCAATCATGCGAAACGCCGTCGCCCCGGCTTTGAGTTCCTCGACAAATACATCGAAACTCTCCGCGTTCGCCGCCACAAGGATCAAGCGTTCCAAAACGTCGGCGTCCACAATGTCCGCGATCTGCCTTCGGATCTCTTCCGACACGGCGTCAAACCGCAGTTCCAACACGGCCAGCAGGTCTTCCCGGTCGATCGCCATCGTGTCCGCGCTCATGCGCCATCCCTCCTGAAGGACATGTGATCGCGCCCGCCCTGATGTGGATGATCACACATCCAAAGTCCACCCTTTTATATCTTACCGCGATATATTTGGCGCTGCCAACGCCACCCGCTGTGCGAATCCTATCGCGCGGCGGGAAGCAGCCGCTCCTCTTCGTCCCGACTGTGTATGGCGTCGATCAACAACAAGGCCTCAAAACGCCGCAGCGCGTCTCCGTCGACGCCACGCGCATCCGTCATGAGCTTTGCCTCCGCCAGGATGCGGCGCATGAGATCGTGATCCCGGCGCAATTGCACAACGACCTCGGCCAACCCTGGCCTGGCTCTCGCCAGATCGAGGTAAAGCCCCGCTTCCTCTTCGTCGGCATGGCGCAGAATCCGGCCCTCCCAGTGTTCCATCAGCCACTGCGCGATGTTTGCAGCCAAAACGGCGTCGTTGTTACGCACCGCCGCCCGCAATCCATCCGTCAGTTCTTCCGCTTCTCCCAACGCCGCCTCGTGTATCGCATGGTGCGAGTCGAGACGTTGCAATGCAGGTCCCGTCATGATCCGCACCCTCCCTGAATCTGCCCGGAGTTGAACTGCACCAAGTCGCCTCTTGAACCACGCTCTACGCCGTCACCGCGCGTTTATCTTCACTATATGGCAGGCGCCGCGTCTCCTCAACGTCCAAACCTACCGGTAATTCTGGACTACATTCACCAATTTGCGCAATTCAAAACCACCCGGAAGGAGCTATCAGGTTCAGCCTTTCGCATCCAACAGGCTCACCTGACACATGGCCACAAAATGATCCATTTGTACCTAGCGCATCTCATCATCTCATCATACACTCTGAACATCGCAATGCGATAGTTCTGCGACAAAGAGGGAGGTCGGAGCCATGATCCGCAGAAGCGGCGTCATGTACGCGTCCATGTTCGCCATGATCGTGTCCTTTGTTGTGTGGTCGATGATGTCCCCCATCGCTCCACAACTGGCAAAACTTTATCATTTAAGCGCGTTGCAAAAGAGTATTCTCGTCGCGACGCCCATTTTGCTGGGTTCCGTCCTACGCATCCCGATCGGAATGCTCACGGACCGCTTTGGCGGGCGCCGGGTCTATACCCTGTTGCTATTATACCTGATCATCCCGCTTGTGGGCATCAGCCAGGCTCATTCGTTCCCGTCCCTGATCATCTGGGAAGTCTTTCTTGGCGTGGCGGGCGCGTCATTTGCCGTGGCGATCGGTCACGTCTCCGGTTGGTATTCGTCGGACAAGCAAGGTCTTGTTCTGGGGATCACAGCGCTTGGAAATATTGGCACTGCGGTTGCGGGATTCACCATTCCCTCTCTGTATCTGCACCTCGGCTTCAGCCGCACGGCCAGCTTGCTCCTGATTCCGGTGGTCCTGGCCGCCGCCATGATCTGGCTGTTCACGCGAGACGCGCCGCACACGCGAACTGCGCCCGTCGCACCCGCTGCGTCCGGTTCACAGACCACAGTGAAGTTCTGGAGCAGGCCCATGCTGTGGGTCCTGGCAGGGTACTATTTTCTCACATTCGGAGGATTCGTCGCCTTTGGGAACTACCTGCCGACACTCCTTCAGGGACAGTTTTCCTTGACCCCAGTGGACGCCGGGCTTCGCGCCTCCGGATTCGTCATCCTGGCCACCGCGCTGCGCCCGGTCGGCGGATACCTCGCGGACCGCATACGGCCGTTGCAATTGCTCGTTGTCGTCTTTTCCATCCTCGCCGTGTTTTCCGTCGTCTTCGCCCTGAACCTCACGAGCATGATCGGCACAACGGTCGCCGCGCTGGTGATCGCAGCGGCGCTGGGAGTCGGAAATGGATCTGTCTTCAAGCTGGTCCCCCTGCACTTCCCACACCAGATGGGAAAGGCTACGGGTATCATCGGGGCCGTTGGCGGAATCGGCGGATTCTTCCCGCCATTGGTCATGGGCGCCATCAAGGACGCGACAGGGACATATCTCGGCGGTTTGTTGCTCCTCGCCGCCTGTACCGCGGCCGCCACCGTGCTGGTCCTCTCAGAAATGAGAACGGCACAGAAACCACCGTCCCGGCTGACCCACCCGTAACCGTGTAACCAGCTCTGGACAATTGAAGGCGGCCCACCCATAATGGTGCCATGAAACGTCCGTTCGGAGCAGTTGTCGAGAACCTCTTTAGCGGCTACTTTGCCGCCGCCATGGCGACAGGCGTCATTTCGATAGCTTTGTTTCTTGACCGCGCAAAGCTGTTTTCTCTTGTGTTCATGAGCCTGTCGCTTCTCCTGTACATAATGTTATCCCTGCTCTACCTCTTGCGAACGATCGTTTACCCAAGAGCGGTGAGCCGCGATCTGGTCGACGCGCGTACGGCGTTCAACTATTTCACATTCGTTGCAGGGACGGATGTTGTTGGGACGCGGCTGGCTTTCGCCAATCAATACGGCTGGGCCGCCGTTCTGGGTATCGTCGGAGCAACATCGTGGCTGATTCTCATCTACTTTATCGTGGTGTCCGTAACCGTAAACAACACGCGGCCAGAGGAACAGGCGATCAACGGGGGCTGGCTCATAGCCACAGTCGGCGCCGAGTCCGTTACTGTCCTCGCTGCGGTCGCGGCTCCGCAGTGGCCCGCGTTGGCCGACGGGATCCTGTTTGCGGCGTATCTGTTCTGGAGCATTGGAATCCTGTTGTACCTGATGTTCATCACAATTATCCTGCACCGCTTCTTTTATTACTCGATCAAGGCCTCGGACCTGCAGCCGAGCTACTGGATCAACATGGGAGCCGTCGCGATCACTACGCTTGCCGGCGCCCACTTGTCTGCGGACGTGTCTTGGGCGCCATTTCTCGCCGCGGTCGACCCGTTTGTTCAGGGCATCACGATCATGCTGTGGGCATGGGGCACGTGGTGGATTCCCTTTTTATTGTTGATCGGCGTCTGGAAGTACCTTGTTCAAAAGGACCGCTTTGCTTACCATCCTTCACTCTGGAGCATCGTTTTCCCACTCGGTATGTATACGGCGGCCACACACGTCTTTGAGCGGGTGTATCAGTTGCCCTTTCTAGCGTCCGTCCCGGTCATTTCACTGTGGATTGCCCTCGCGGCCTGGTTGATCGTCGCTGGGCTGTTCGTGTGGCAATGTGGGCGCTTCGACACGCCTCCGTTCCGCGACCGCAGCGCGCTGTAGGCTGCGGTTCATTGAAGGAGAGGGCGATCAGCTGAAAGACGCCTGGCTGCCCGCACGCGGGCAATCGCTCTCTCCGCGTCACATGTCCGGATGCGCTGCTTGCATGAGTAACGCCTGTGCGTCAGGTCCCGTTTTTGCCGCTGAGTCCTGCTGTCGTTGACGGACCTTCATGCTTCACGACGCTGCGGAACCACGGGATAATCCAGTAATCCAGTCCGTACACGGCGGCGTTGAATCCGGCGACCATGACGAACACCTCAATGATGAGCATGACCGGATTCGAACTGGACGTTCCCGCGAGCAGGTAGGCCGTGTTCATCACCGCACCCATCAGCGCCGCAAAGGTGGTGAATACCCCGAGGATCAACGCCAGACCGACGAGCAGTTCTCCCCATGACACCAAATAACTGAAAAATGCCGCATCCGGCAACGCAACCCCGCGAATGAATCCCGCGTACCACCCCTGCACGCCGGGGTGCGGACCCTGACTCAGACTGACCGCGTGCTGCAAGAACCCCGTGATGGCGACTCCTGCCTTGCTGCCCGTCCAGACTGGCGAGCCGATCTTTTCAGCGGCGGCGCTCACCCACTGCCAGCCGAGCCAAACGCGCAAAACGGTCATGATCCAGCGCGCGGCGACATGATTTCGCAACCAGGTGGTCATCTCGATCTCCCCCTTCATAAGAATGACTACAGAATTATCGTAACAGTTAGAGCGATCTGTGAAATCATTCACAAGGACTAATATCGATGCTGTTTGTAATCTTGATGGGGGTCCGTTCGTCCGTTCGGACCTTCATCCATATGACCGCCGCAAGGAGCACAAAATGCGGATGTCGGCCGGACGGCTGTCCCGGCCTTAACATAGAATCGTCCGCCCGAGATCGGGACAGCCACGAAAAAAACAATCAAGCGCCTGTAACCTAAGCCGCTTCTTTGTCGTCATAAGATGTGGGAGCGGACGATGGATTCGCCATGGCAAAGGGGCAGTATTTCATGGACCACACGCGCGCACGGAATCAGCATCGGACATGGCGAACGACCGTTCCAAGACAGTTCGCAACGTGGCGTCTGCTTGCGCCCATGCGCACACGCGGCGCAGAGTCGGCTGGCGGCGGTGCGCCGGCTTCAGCGCATACGAGAAGGTACATGCCGGGACTCGACGGACTGCGCGCATTGTCCGTTCTCGCCGTCATCGCGTACCACCTGAACCTCCCCTTCGCACCGGGAGGCCTCCTTGGCGTCAATATATTCTTCGTGCTATCCGGTTACCTGATCACCGATATCCTGCTCGATCAGTGGCGCCGCGACGGGCGACTGGACCTGCGCGACTTCTGGATGCGGCGGGCGCGCCGACTGCTGCCGGCCCTCTTTCTGATGCTCGCCGGGGTGGTCGGTTGGCTGGCCATCGCCGAACGAGCGGATCTGCCCGCGTTGCGCGGCGATATCGTCGCCGCCGCGCTGTACGTCAGCAACTGGTGGCTGATCTTCCACCACGTGTCCTATTTTGCCCGCTTCGGCCCGCCGTCGCCGCTGACCAACCTGTGGTCACTCGCGGTGGAGGAGCAGTTCTACCTCGTCTGG